>CAZVJA010000074.1:0-22623 GCA_964626885.1 uncultured Planctomycetaceae bacterium
AAACGCGCAGCTGGTCTTCGGTCGGCGCAACGTCCTGCACCGCTCTACTCACCTCCCCGTTGTCGGCCCGGTCGTCAATCACCATTCGCCAGACGCGGCCCAGGAACCGGCTGATGCCGTCGACGCCGCTCATGCTCCAGGGCTTGGCCGCTTCGAGCGGGCCCATGAACATCTCGTACATGCGAAGCGCATCGGCTCCGTACTGCGCGACGATGTGATCCGGGTTGATAACATTGCCGCGCGATTTCGACATTTTGTATGCGCGGCTTTGGACGGCGATCTCGGAATTTTCGATGAGAACGAAGTCCTCCCCTTTTTTCTCGACCTGGCCGGCCTCGATGGAAACGGGCTTCACCGGCTTACCGCTCGAGGAATTGACCCACACCGTCTCACCGGTGTTAGGGTCGTTCTGCTCGCGGACGCTCCGCGCGGAGACCCAGTTCCCCGAGCCCTCCTGATAGCCGGTGAGTTCCGCTTCGCCCAAGATCATTCCCTGGTTGACGAGCTTGCGGAACGGCTCGGGTGTGCAGACGTAGCCGCGGTCGAAGAGGATTTTGTGCCAGAACCGTGAGTAGAGGAGATGCAGCACGGCATGTTCCGCGCCGCCGATGTAGAGATCGACCGGCATCCAGTATTTTTCGACCGCCGGGTCGACGAACTGCTGGGCGTTCTTCGGGTCGGTGAAGCGGAGGTAATACCAGCAGGAGCCAGCCCACTGCGGCATGGTGTTCGTTTCGCGCATGAGGCGCGTTCCGTCAGCGTCGGTTTTGTAGAGCCAGTCGTCGGGGGCTTTCGCGAGAGGCGGCTCTGGTTTGCCGGTGGGATGGAAGTTCTGCATTTCCGGCAGCGTGACCGGGAGATTTTCAATGGGGACGGCACGGAGTAAGCCGGTCGGCTCGCCGTTGGCGTCGAGTTCGTGCCAGACGGGGAACGGTTCTCCCCAGAAGTGCTGCCGACTGAAGAGCCAGTCGCGCAAGCGGTAATTGACGGCGGCTTTACCCAGCCCGCCGGCGGCGAGATCGGCGGAAATCTTTTTCTTGAACTCGGCGGTCGGCAAGCCGTCGTATGCGCTCGAATGGACGGCTTTCCCCAATCCCGCGAACGGAAACTCGCGGCGACCGTTCACCTCGCGCGCGAGGGCGAGTTCTTCTTTCGTCGGCTCGTACTTCGCGGGGGCTTCGACGACGGTGATGATTGGCAGATGGAATTTGACCGCGAACTCCCAGTCGCGGAGATCGTGGGCGGGAACTGCCATGATCGCCCCGGTGCCGTAGCTGATGAGCACGTAATCGGCGATCCAGATCGGCACCTGCTGTCCATTGACCGGATTGATCGCATGCGAACCGGTGAAGACGCCGGTCTTGTCCTTCGCGAGGTCGGTGCGGTCGAGATCGCTCTTGCCGGCTGCTTGTTGGCGATATTTTTCGACGGCGGGCTTCTGTTCCGGTGTCGTCAAACGATCGACGAAGGGATGCTCCGGCGCGAGGACCATGTAAGTCGCGCCGAAGAGGGTATCGGGGCGCGTGGTGTAAATGCGGAGCACATCGTTGGAGGGTTCTTTGGGAAAGCTGGACGCCGCGCGCGATTTCTTCCAGGCCTCGAAACCGGCTTGAGGATCCTTGGCACCAGGTGCACCGATGTAGAAATCGACCTCCGCCCCTTCGCTGCGGCCGATCCAGTTGCGCTGCAAGGTTTTGATCGACTCGGTCCAGTCGAGGTCAGCCAGTTCGTCGAGCAATCGCTCGGCGTAATCGGTGATGCGGAGCATCCATTGCCGCATGGCGATCCGCGTGACCGGGTGACTGCCGCGTTCGCTCTTGCCGTCGATGACTTCTTCGTTGGCGAGCACCGTGCCGAGCGCGGGGCACCAGTTGACCGGGGCAAAGTGCTGATAAGCGAGGCGATGCTTGTCCTGATACCGGCGGACTGCTTCGTCCCCTTGCGCACGGGTGTCGTCGGGAACCGGAAGCTCGGAGATCGGCCGGCCGCGCCCTTTTCGTTGGACGCCGTCGGGGCCGGTCCACTCGCAATCACGGTCGTACCAGGAATCGAAGATGACGAGGAAGATCCACTGCGTCCAGCGGAAGTAATCGGGGTCGGTGGTCGAGAACTCGCGGCTCCAGTCGTAGCTGAAGCCGAGCATTTTCAACTGCCGGCGAAAGGTGTCGATGTTCTTGTAGGTGGTAATGCGGGGGGGAGTGCCGGTCTTGATGGCATGCTGTTCGGCGGGGAGTCCGAAGGCATCCCAACCCATTGGGTGGAGTACATGCCGGCCGCGCATCCGCTCGAAGCGGCAGACGATGTCGGTGGCGGTGTACCCCTCCGGGTGGCCAACGTGGAGCCCGTCCCCCGAAGGATAGGGAAACATATCGAGGACGTAGAGCTTCTTCTTGCCCGGGGCGGAATCCGGGGTGCGGAACGTCTGGTTTTCATCCCAGTGGCGCTGCCACTTGGCTTCGATCCGTTTGGCGTCGTAACGGGGCATGGCGGGGTTAACAGGCTTCAGGTTGTCGGGCGATCGGGCTGCAGGAAAACAGGCTGTGGGGGTAAAGCATCTCGGGCTGGAGAATTCACTTTTCCGGAAGCCCGATGCCTGACCACCTGAAGCCAGTTTTGTTTCGTAAGTGTATTGAGGACTGGACACAATGACAAATCCACCGGTTCGGGCCAGACTTTCCCAACACGCCCGGGCCGGAAGGCGTATGTCAGGGGTGAAGAACGAGAACGGACGCCAAAAGCAGAACTGTGAACAGAGGCACACTGGCCACTCGACCCGGCCTGTGTGCCTTTCGTTCGTCTGGGGGATTCGTCTCTTCCATTTTTTCACTTGCCTCTCTGTGTTTCTCATCCACAATTCCCTTGGTTCGGAGGCAATTCCTTCGTCCCCCCTTTCAAGTTGCTAACGCACGCTTAACGATAAATTCCTATTGCCTTCATTCTCTCAAACGTGGTAATTGCCAATTAGAACGCGATGTACACCCGTGGCTGGGCTGTCGAAGTCCCCATTTTCGAGGTGTGGCATGCACGACTCGTACTCGACGAACGCAACCAATTCGCCCTTTGCCGTGCTCTTTCGGCGGGAGCTGCCTCTCCAGCGGGAAAGCTCGCTGTTCCTGTTGGTCAGTGCGCTCGACGTCTTCATGACGTACCTGCTACTGGCGCATTCGGGTGAGGAGGGGGGAGGACCGCGATTTTATGAGTCGAACCCGGTGGCAAGGACGTTCATGTTCTACTGGGGAGTGCGGGGCTTGGTGTACTTCAAATTCGCGATGGTCGCCGTTGTCGAGGTGATTGCGCAAATTGTCGCCCTGAAACGGGTGGAGACCGCACGGCGGCTGCTCGAATTCGGCACGGTGGTCGTCGGTGGTGTGGTTATCTACAGCCTCACGCTGCTTTTGCGACACGCGCCGATGATGTGAGAGCCGGGTTGGTTTGCGGCGGCCGAGTTCACATCCTCGGTGCGCGGAGCACTTTCCTCCCCACTTTCCAGCCGTTAACCTGAACGGCTGCGATTGTGTTTGCATCGTGTTTCACCGGCTTTTGAATGTGTCGATCATTGTCTGATGAGCAAACCACTCCCGGCTGAAATCTCCGAATTGCTGCGCCGACACGGTCAGGACCATCTGGAGCGCCGGCATGATTCACTCGCGGACAACGCACGCGCCGCTTTTGCATCTCAGCTGCGCGAGATCGATATTCCACAGGTGCAACAGCTCTACGAGTCGCTGCAGGCCACCGAGGTCGGCGGGAATGAGGGTGAAACCGCCGCATCGCGCGCCGCCCGGGCGGCGCCCCCTTCGCAGGTCATCCGGCTTCCTCGCGCCGCCGATGAGCAATCCGCCTGGAACCACGCAGCCCAAATTGGTCACGAACTCCTCCGAGCCGGAAAGGTGGGGGTGGTTCTTGTGGCCGGAGGTCAGGGAACGAGACTCGGCTTTTCGCAACCGAAGGGGATGTTTCCCATCGGCCCGGTCAGCGAGAATTCGTTGTATCAACTTCTGGCGGAGCAGGTAGTTGCCCGTGGTCGACAATCGGGCGTGCGGATTCCGTACTTCGTGATGACGAGCGACGCCACGCATGAAGCGACCGTCGCTTTTTTCGAGGAACACGGACGCTTTGGGCTTGAACGGGACGACGTCTTCTTCTTTCGCCAAGGGGTGATGCCGGCGGTCGACGCTCGCACCGGACGCATTCTTCTCTCGGAAGAGGGGATGATCAGCACCAGTCCCGACGGGCACGGAGGGCTGCTGGCCGCGCTCGACAACGCGAAGCTATTCGATGAAATGCGTTCCCGTGGCATCGATTACCTGTATTACCATCAGGTCGACAACCCGACCGCGATCGTCTGCGATCCTGCGTTGCTTGGCTGGCATGCCCTGCGGCAGGCCGATGTTTCGACGAAGGTCGTCGCCAAACGCTCGGCCGAGGAACGGATGGGGCTGGTGGCGGAGGTCGATCGAAAAACCTGCATCATCGAATACAGCGACCTGCCGGAGGACATCGCCCGCCAAACGGACGACGAAGGCCGGTTGCGGCACTGGGCGGGCAACACGGCGATCCACGTTTTCAGCCGGGCGTTTTTGGAACAAATTGCGCATCAGGCGGGGGGGTTGCCGTTTCACGCCGCGCGGAAGAAAGTTCTGCACCTCGACGAGACCGGGCGCGTGGTCGATCCGTCGGAGCCAAATGCCATCAAATTCGAGCGGTTCATCTTCGACGTCCTGCCATTGACCGAACGGGCACTTGTCGTCGAAGGGGACCGCGAGAGAGAATTCAATCCGGTGAAGAACGACACCGGAGCCGATTCTCCCGAGACGGCACGGCAGGCGCTCTCCGCGATTCATCGCGGCTGGCTGCGTCAGGCCGGCGCTCAAGTCGACGACCAAATTCCGGTCGAAATCAGTCCGCTGGCTGCTCTCGACGCGGAACAAGTCCGTGCCCGGATCGCTCCGGGGACGAAATACAGCACACCGCTGTATCTGCATGGAACTCGGTGATACTCTCCGTTTTGAAGGCAAGGACCGACGATGCTGCACGCCGTCATCATGGCTGGAGGGAGTGGAACGCGATTCTGGCCACGGAGCCGCCGGGCGCGCCCCAAGCAGTTGCTGAATTTCGGAAGCGAGCAAACGCTCATTCAAGAAACGGCGGGGCGAGTCGATCCGTGGGTCGCGCCGTCTCGCCTCTGGGTCGTCACGAATCAGGTTCTGGCTGTTGAGACATCCGAGCAGCTCCCACAAGTCGAGGCGAATCAGATTCTCATTGAGCCGTGCGGTCGAAACACCGCTCCCTGCATCGGTCTGGCGGCGGTGCATCTGCTCCACAAAGATCCGGATGCCGTGATGCTCGTGATGCCGGCCGATCATGCAATTCGTCCGCCCGATCAGTTTCGCGCGTCGGTCGAGTGCGCTGTCGCCCTCGTCGAGCGTGAACCACACGCCCTTGTTCTGTTCGGCGTCACGCCGAACTCTCCCGCGACGGGCTACGGCTACATTGAACGAGGGAACGTCGTTCCGAACGAATCGTCCGCTTTTCGCGTGAAAAGCTTCCGCGAGAAGCCGGACCGTCAAACGGCCGGGCAATACCTCACTAGCGGAGGGTTCTACTGGAATTGTGGGATTTTTATCTGGCGGGCACAGACGATTCTCGACGCCTTGCAGGAATTTGAACCCGACATGCACGCGCGCTTGCTCACGGTCGACAAGGCAATCGGTGCATCGAATTACACGCAAGTGCTCAATCGCGAGTTCCCGTTGATGAAAGCGATCTCCATCGACTTCGCGGTTCTCGAACAGGCTTCATCCGTGAATGTCGTCGAAGCGTCGTTCGAATGGGACGATGTCGGAAGCTGGTTGGCGCTCACCCGCTTGCTCGGTGCCGATGCCCACGGCAATACGATCGACGCGCTGCATTGCGAAGTCGATACGCGCGGCTGCATTATCCGCGGGTCGAAAGGGCATCTGATCGCCACCGCCGGCCTCGAGAACTGCATTGTCGTACAGACACCCGATGCCACGCTTGTCGCCCGGAAGGATGACGAGAATGCACTCCGGCGGATTGTCGAACGGTTAAAGGAACTCGGCTATGACCAGTTCCTCTGAGCCGGCGAATTTCCCCACACGGGGGCGGCTGCTGGGTCTCGATTACGGCACGAAGCGGCTCGGTGTCGCCGTCTCCGACGACGAACAGCACATCGCCGGTCCGCTCGAAACCATCGAGCGCCGCGGCGAGCAGGAAGATACCCGCCGGCTTGCCGCGCTCGTCGCCGACTATCAGATCCAAGGGATTGTCGTGGGGTTGCCGGTACACATGAGCGGCCAGGAAGGGGGGAAAGCTCGCGAGGCCCGCATGTTCGGCGAGTGGGTCGAGCGAGTGACAAAACTCCCAATCATCTACTGGGACGAGCGGTACTCGTCCGCAATGGCTGAGTCGCACCTGATGGCGGCGGAACTCAGCTCGAAGAAACGAAAGGCCCGGCTCGACAAAGTCGCCGCCCAGATCTTTTTGCAATCCTTCCTGGATGCCAAAGACCGTCACCTTCCGCCGCAAGCGATGTGAGGCCGGCGATCGGGTTATCAGGCTTCGGGGAGAGCGAATCGAGAGTGGCGGATAGGGAAATGAACTAACACATTACATTGGATTGCGAATTATGAACGTCGCCGGGCGAGCGAAGAATCGAAGGAACATCGGCATTGATAACGAATAACGTATCAGGCACCTGGAACTCGATCGAACTCGGCGGGAAATTGATCGACGTTTACGAGCCGCAGCAACCGGCGGATCACGGCCGCGTCGTACTCTTTCTTCATGGGCACGGATTGCGCACGCTCAAAGATAACACCGCGTATGCAGCCGAGTTCGATCGGCACGGGCTGCGGTGCGTCTGCCCGCACGGCCAGCGTTCGTGGTGGCTCGATGTCGTCTGTTCCGAGTTTGATCCGGCGATCACGCCGCTGGCGTATCTGCGCGAGCAGGTCGTCCCGTTTATTACCGAACGGTGGGGAACAAAGCCGCCGGGGATCGGCCTGTTCGGCATCAGCATGGGGGGCCAGGGAGCGTTGCAATTGGCGTATCGTCGGGCGCGGGAGTTTCCCGTCGTGGCGGCTCTGTCGCCGGCTGTCGATTTTCAGAACTGGCACGGCCAAGGATTTCCGCTCGACGAGATGTTCTCGAGTCGCGAAGCCGCACGGCAAGCGACGGCGATCTTACAAATCCACCCGCTCAACTGGCCGCGACATCAGTTCCTGGCTTGTGACCCGTTGGATGCGGAGTGGTTCGAGAGCGCCGACCGGTTGATGATGAAACTGTCGTCGATGGGGATTCCGTTTGAAGCGGATCTCACAACTTCGGCCGGCGGGCACTGCTGGGAATATTTCGACGTCATGGCGGCGAGAGTGATCGAGTTTTTGGCGACGAAGCTGGAGGAAGAGAATCTCCGGCTGTGATGGCCGCTCGTGTGCTTTCGATCGCGGGATGTCACTGCACGCCGTTAAGCGACTCGACCTGGTGCATGATTAACTTGTTGATTCTCGGGTAAAACTCGAACCGCTGCCCGTTCTGGCGTTCATATCCGCCTCCGCGGACGGTTTGCCGCCAGAGGGTTGCGGCGCCGTTGCTGTGACCGAGCAGAAGAATGTTTCCCTTGGAACCGTCGTAACTGATGTTGTCGGCCTGTCCGTAGTAAGTGCGCCCCTCGAGCCTTGCATTTCCGTCAGCTTCGAGGACTGCGTATGCGGGCTGCATGTCCGCTTCGGGATGCTGAGTAATCGTGAGTGTGTCACAGCCCATCCAGCCGGCGTCTTCACCGAGTTTGTCGCGGTCGACAACACTCGTTTCATTCGCGACCGAGCCATAGAGGACGCGAACGTTGTCATGGAATTTTGACATCCGCTGGTTCATATTTCCGGACATGTGCCCGTCGAAATCGACCTGGGTATAGGTCCATTCTGACGCGCTGGGTTTGATTGCGGAATTGGCGCGGACGGTTCGCGTCGGCCCAAGCCCCGCGGTATTACCTTGTCCAAACTGCCAGCGACGGATGATTCCCGGCCCTTGCGCATGTGTGTCGCCGGTGGTCTGGTCGAGATCAAATTCTGGAGCATGAACGCGGCGAATTTCAACGCGGCGGCCTTTCTCGAATTCGTCGCTCTCGACATCGACTCCTCCCTTGCAACGGATGATGCGAACCTTGACCTTCTCACGACTGTCTTTTCCCGAGAAATCGAGCCGGTCGGTCAACACGACTTGCATCTCGTTGCACCGCATCTCGCTTTTGGTGCGCTCATCATCCATCTTCGACTGCACCCCTTCGATAAAGTGCGCCGTGAGGCCGTCGAACGTCATCCGTTCCTTCCAAAAGATATCTAGCGGTACCGGAGTCTTCATCGGTTTGCCATCGACCGACTGGGAGATCGGAAGCTGTAACCGACCGACTCCCTCGACGCGGGCCTGATTGCCGGCTCGGTCGAAATAAATGTCGTTTCCTTCGATGTACAACCCGCGATCGCGAACGTGTGCTGGTCGGCCGACAACGTGCATCGCGCTGTCCGATTTCGACCGATTTTCGACATGAACTTCGTCGCCGGCGATCTGTAAGGGATCTTCTCCAGAAGCGTGCCGTTGCTGCACTTTGACATTTCCGACCGTCTGAATCCGCGCAACTTCCGTGTCAGCACGGTCAGTTCCTTGTAGCACCAGCACTTTGACCACTTCCGCTTCAACATCGTAAGGCTCGTCTTCCGGCTGCTTCAGCATTTGTTTCTTTGCTGCGGCTTCCTTCTGACCGGGCTGGCGTGTTGTTCCGCTGCCGGGAGCGATTTCGAGAGAGTCCGTTACCGAACTACTAGCGTTGTTTTCAGGGAGACTAACCTGTTGCCCCGCCAACTCCGCAGATACGAGATCGGACCGCTCGTCTGCCGTCGAGGCAAATGCTTGCGGATGATCGACCGAGTTCGATATGCCGATTCGACGTTTGGGACGATCTGTTTCGGCGTGCGCAGGATCCAGGTGATGAATGCCGCGCCCCATCCCTTGCCGGCGTTCGACGAACAGCCGCGTTGGTTGTCGATTGGATGTCAACTGCAGTGGACGAACCTGAGTCGGTTGAAAAGCGCCGACGGCGGCAGCTCCGGTCGTGGGACGATCCTGAAAGTAGACTTCCAGCCGGTCCGTCCGGACCTGCATATCGGGATTGACGAAAGCAACATTTTGCCAGGCGAGCATGCAACGGGGCCGCACGCTGGAAGAGCGAGTTTTCGCGCCGCCAGGTGAAAGCGCATTCTTCGCCTGATCCTTGGTCCGCCGAGTCGGGTCCGTCCAAATTCGGATGTGTTCGGCCACCAGGCCCGAATGTTGCTGTGGTTGCCGCACAAGAGCTTGTTCGTCGAGTTCGATGATGTCGAACTCCGACTGAGGATCGGGAAACTTACGCAATTCCTTTAGCCACTCGGCGGAGAGTTCGTGAATCTCACCGGTCTTCTCGTCGTAGCTGTCGAGCTTTCCCTGCCCGCGGCACCAGACCCGGGTGATGTTGCTCTTTTCGTCCTGCACCAGCGTAATCTCGGGGCAGGTCATGACGCTTGTTTTTTGACGGACCAGGACCGGCAGAGTGGTACCGTTCGGTGATTTCGCGGCACTCGACAGAGATGCCGTCCGCTCGACGGCGTCGTATTGAATGCTAGTCGCGCCGCGCGCCGAGAGGTTGTTACTCTGCGACACCAGTGTCACCGACTTGCCCCGGGCGTGCATCTTGCGGAACGAAAGTTTGGAATTTAAGCCGCGAAAGGGCTCATCTTTGACTTCCGCCTGCGTTGCTTGTGCACCTGGCGAGGGGTCATCGACCGTGGCGCTGACTGTCGTCACGACTGAACCGTTGGCGGTGCTGCTCGCCAACGGTTGTGGAGAACCTTCGACGGGAGGCTGTTGCTTCTTCGGGGATTCCGGCTTTTCCTCGAATTTCATTTCGACCGTGCCGGTGTTGTCCGTCACAAGCGAATCGGTTTTTCCGAGCTCGGTTGGCCGAAGGATTCGGACGTTGTCGATAAGCGTCACGGTGTTGGTATTGGGAACGAATTCCAGGCTGCCGTCGGAACTGATTTGCACTTTCTCCGGCGGTTTTGGTTTTTTGGGTTTTGGAGCGGGTCCGCCTCCCGCCGCAAGTTGTTTCTTGTCGCGCCGTTCTTCTTCGAGGTTGAGCGTGACCGAACGGAGCAAGCGAACGCTTTTAATTCCCGCGATGTCGAGACGATCGGCCTCCGAGGATTTTGGCCCTGGAATCAGGTCAACCTGCATGCCAAGTGAACTGCCGCTGTTTCGGTTGTTGAACACGAAATCGATATGATCCGCCGTCCAAATTCGATAGGCCTTGGCGTCGAAGACGATGTTGCGGCTCTTTGCCTGAATCCCATTCGGTCCGGTGATCACCACCTCTCGTTCCAGTCCCCCACCTTCCGGCCGGCCGGGAGTGCGCAGAAACACCTTTCCGTTATCGAAGTCCATCTCCTGTTCGAAAGTGATGAACGCCGATTCGCTTGCGACCGTATAGGGAGGCTCTTCGTCCTTGCGCCCCTTCTGCAGCCAGATCATCGCGAAAGGAGTGAAGTGGATTGTCTTTTTATCGTCCTCGTCGGGTGTCCACGTTTGGTAATAGATGTATCCATTGGGAGTACTCGCATACGTCGCTTCTTTGACCCACGGGACGTGTGCGAGGAATTGATCCGCCATCGCTCGCGCGGGAGAAGCGTTCTCCTTGGGGATATCGAAATCGACCTTGTGTTTCCAATCACTCATCCGCGGTGATTTGATCAGCGGCTTCACAACCAGCGAATAAGTCCAGAACATGGCCCCCATCACCCCCAACGACACGAGCGTCAGCAATGCGCGCTCTCGAACGCTGTGTCCTGTCAATGACCATTGAGATTGGGCGCGGGGCGAGGTCACGACTCTCCCTTCCAAATCGCTGGAGAGTCAGCGAACAACCGGATCGAAAGGAAATGTACGGAAAGCTGTTTCAAGCGGCTGGTTCCCTCGGCATGAGCCCGATAACATCCGTGATATCGAGCAGACCCACCGGCCGGCCGACTTCATCGATGACAGGCAGCTCGCTGACTTTTCGTTCCGACAAGAGTGCGAGAGCGTCGCGTAGAAACGCAGTCGGCGCAATCGTGAGCGGATGCCGGGTCATCACCTCCAGGATCGGACAATCAAGCTGCCGATCGCGGCGCTGCTCGAGCAGGCGCGCGAGATCGCTGTCGGTGAACAAGCCGGAAAGTTGTCCCCGCTCGTTCACGAGCATCACCGCCCCGGTTCGTCGCCCCGGCTTTCCGAGCCCGATGAACGCCTCGCGAATGGTCACTGACGCCGATGCGATGCGCAATTCGTCGCCGCTCCGCATGACCTCTTCGACGCGCTGCAATTGTGCCCCAAGATTTCCCGCCGGGTGAAACAAGGCAAACTTCTCGGGGGTCAACCCTCGATGCCGTCCGACAATCAGGGCCAGCGCGTCTCCCAAGGCAAGCATCGCGGTAGTGCTGGTTGTCGGGGCCAGTCCGTGCGGTCCCGCCTCGCGCAACTTGCCCAGTTCCAGGACGACCTGGGAGCTCGAACCGAGCGTGCTGGTGCGGCTTGCCGTGATCGCAATGATCGGGACTTCCAACCGTTCGACAAGTGGAATCAATCGGCAGACTTCCTCGGTTTCGCCGCTGTTGGAAAGGACGAGCAGCAGGTCATGCGCATGCAGCCGTCCCAAATCGCCATGCACCGCTTCCGCGGGATGCAGGATATGCGCGCGTGTACCGGTCGAGGAAAAAGTTGCGGCAATCTTTTGTCCGATCAACCCCGCTTTTCCCATCCCGGTCACGACGACATGCCCTGAACATCCCGTGATCAAAGCGACCGCCTGCCCAAACTCATCACCGAGCCTCGCAGCGAGGTCGAGCAGCGCGCGTCCTTCCAACTCGATGATGGCTCGGGCTTCCCGGATGTCGTCGAGGTGGGGAAACGAAATGACCCGGCGCGCGGCGGGGGAATTCATCAATCGTCATCCTTGACGAAGGGTGAACGCAGAAGGGCAAAAATGGGGCGGGAGTATACCCCGTTCGTCACAAGACGGTCAATTGGAATCACGACCAAATATTTTGCTCTAAGCCATTGCAAAATAATAAGATATGGCCTGTCGAAGAACGGCGGCGATCGGTATTGCCCGGCAATTTCCCAAACTGCCGTGAACCGAGTTTTTCAGCTCTTGCGGGAACGTTTGTTATTTTTCCCACGTGGAAGGAAATGCGGTCCCTTTTGCGCGGGTGTCTTGGGCTGCGTGGAAGCCTTCGGACGTTTCTGTTTCGGAAGTGGGGGCGAGGATGTCGGCTGGAGATACAACCGATTGAGCGATTCCACGTGACGACCGACCATCTCACGCAATTTCGCCGGCTGGATCACCTCTGCCTGGCTGCCGTATCCCAGGATCCACCACTGTATCTCCCGCAGCCCTTCGACCTGCACGTGAAAATCGAGCGTTCCATCCTCTCTCCAGACGAGCTTTTGCGTGGCATGCCAGCGGACTTCCGCAACGTTTCGCGCCACGAGCGGCTGAAAGCGAATAACCACCTTGTGTCGTTCTCGTGGTTCGCGAATCAGGTGCCAGGCATCGCCCAGGTAGCGATCGAGATTGAACCGTTGGGGAATGCGATAGGTGGAATCAAGGGTCTCGGCTTTCAGCACGCGGCCGATATTGAAGGTGCGCACCTGGCGATGCAACGAGGAACGCCCGATGACGTACCAGCTTCGCCGGCTGAAAAGAATCCGATACGGGCTGAGCACCGTGCGGATCTGCTGCTTCTCATCGAAGCTTTCATATTCGACGCGCACTTGCCGACGACTCTGAAGAGCCTGATTGAAAAGATCGAAATTCGACTTTGCCCCATCCAGTGGGCTGCGAGGATCGAGTCGGACGGAAATGCTTTGAGCCGACTTCACCGTTGACTCGCGCAGTTGTCGCGGAAGGTTACTCAACAACTTGAGCGCAGCGGTTCGAGCGGCACGATGGAAGGGAATTCCTTGATCGGAATTTCCCAACTCGTGACACAACACCAGCAGGGAGAGCGTTTCATCCAAGGAGAATTCCGCCGTAGGCAACAAGACCGGCGATCGAATGACGTGTCCTTGTCGCTCCTCGTCGAAAACGACGGGAATACCCGCCCGTTCCAGCAGCCGGAGGTCTCGGAAAATCGTGCGGCGACTGACCCCCAACGATTCGGCTATCTGCAGCGAATTGTAAACTCGCCCCGACTGGAGCAGCTCCACGACTCGCAGCAATCGTTGTAGGCGATCATCGACCGGCATTCCGGGGCCCGTCACGTCCACCCGGACAACGATGCGCGCGATTCCTTTCAGGCGTCGACGTCGGCTGGAATCGCTCCAGCCTCATGGTGGACTCTTAGTAAAAGTCGATTTGAGACGAATTAGGTTCACTGGTTCCAGCCTAGTGCTCGCCAGGGGGCCTGTCCAGTTCCGGCATAGGAACGGTGGCCGATCCGGGCTTCGATGTCGGTTCTGGAGGAACCCCAAAACGATCGGGGATTTCCCGCATCAGCGGATCTTCCGCCGGTGCGGCCGGCACGTAAGCATCGCCTTCCCCTTCGATATGCGCCCGGCCATATTCGGGCGCGAGATTCGCTCCCTCCGGCAGCACGAACTCTTCCGGTTCAGTCCGCAAACGGTTCGCGTCGAACGCATGGCTGCGCGCCCAAGCCCGACGCAGCGATTCTTCATACGCCTCCGGCGTCCATTCTCCCTCCGCGAGGTAGACGTTGTCGTAATCGAGAAGTGTTCCCTTGCGGTAGTGGAGCTGGGCAATCGCCTTGTTGTAGTCGGTAAGACTGGTGTAGTAGTCCCGTTCGGCATCGGCCAAGCTGGTTTGTGCCCGGAGCACCAGGTCCAACGTCGCGGTACCGGCCTCGAGTTCCGCCTCGAACAGGTCGACGCGCGATTGCGCAGCGTTAAGCCGGTTCAGATTCGACTGTGCCGTTTGATATTGCTTCGCCAAATTCTGGAATGCGACCGCGAGTTCGTGGGCAATATCCAACTCTTGTGCTGCGAGGGTCTCACGGGCTTTCGCCAGCCGCAGCTCATAATTTCGCACCTGTGCATGGGCCGATCGGAATCCCAGGGGCATCGAGAATTCCAAACCGAGATTCCATCCGGTCTGATCTCCCTGCGTGAGCGTTTCGTAGGCGCTGTTAAGCCCTTGGGCCGTGACGTCGTCATCATCACCCGGACTCCAGAGCTTGTCGCCAAAGCCGTTTACCTGATAGCCCGACACAAAATCAAGCCGCGGATGAGTGAGACTACGGGCGGCCCTCAATTGCAGCTCGAGACTCTTGATGTTCCACTTCTGCTTGCGGATCTCCACTCGTTCGGTTAGTCCCTCCGCAAGGCTGATGTGCCAATCGGGGACGAATTGCGCAATGGAGGGCTGATCCGCCGGTCGAATCACTCGCCCATCGTTGACCGGCAAGCCAAGCAGTCGGCGGAGGCTGGTTTCCGCTGTGTAGAGGTTGCTCAGCACCGCTTCGACCCCGGCGCGGGTGGCGAACAACTGATCGCGGGCTTGAGCCTCGTCGGCCGGTTTGAAGTTTCGAGCGCCGCCGATATCCAGCTTCGCTTTCGCTTCCCGCCACGTCCGCAGCGCGCTGTTATGCGCCACGACGACCGTATGGTACAAACGGTACTGTAGATACAAATCCCAGTACAATGACTCGACATCCAACAGCATGTCGCGCACGCTTGCTTCAAAGTCCGCGATCGTGATGTCGTTGTTGATACGAGCGATCACCACACCCTGGCTGACGCCTGTGATGCCGCGAAAGCCGGGAATCGACGGCCCGGCGATCCGTGTGTATTCAGTCCCGGCACCGGCCCACAACGGTTGGCGATACTGGGCGGCGACGTTTCCGGCGTAGCTGGACGGGAAGAGCGTTCCGGGGCTGTTCGTCCCCAGATAATTCCAGTTGTGGCTGAGGGCGAATGAACCGCCATAGCCGAACTGCTTTGACAATTGCGACGTGAATTGTCCTGTCTCTTGGGTCAGGGTTGAGCCAGCCGGCAAACCTCCGGAAAAGAACGCGTTATTTTGAACCGTTTCGTTGCGGCCCCACAGCATCGTTGTTGAAAAGTTGGCGTCGAAATCGGACAGGGCCGCTTCCACGCCGCGTCCGCCGAATAACACTCCCGATTCTTGAATCGCCGGGTCATACACTGAAGATGTAAAGTTTGGATTCGAAACCAGCGAGCTGCCTGCTTGCGAAAATTGTCTGTCGGTTCGGATGATCCGGTTGTTCGACATCGCCATGTGCAACGCTTCGACCAGTGTCAGATCCCAGATCTGGTCACGATGTCGATCGGCCAGCGTATGCGGCTGATTGGAGTTGAGCGCTTCATCAGCCGCAGGATCGCAGACTTCGGTGTAGTCGATTTGCGTGGCGGCCGACTTGTAGTAATCGAGTTCCGCATCGCCGACATAATGCAGTGACTTGCGTGTCTCCAGGCACCCGGCCAGCAAGCACAAACAAGTGGCGGAAATCGCCGAAATCCGCATGATGCGGTGTCGCTGTCGCATGTTCTCCCCCCACTTTGACCATCATCCCGACGAAGCTCCAAACTGCTGGACCGGCAAAAGGTTATGTCCGTTTGCCGACTTCACCAGTTAGATTTGGAGTGCGGAATGAGGCCTGAGAATGCGCATAATGCGCACAATCGCTACGGGGAGTATCGGCCGTTTAATCGTCAAGCTTTGACCGATTTGCCACGGAAGCGGGGTCGACACCGAGCTTTTCCCCCGCACCGAATTCCACGTACGGCCGCCCTAGCCATTTCTTGACGAGGATCACCTCCCCGGCATCGTTCCCCTCGAACCAATGCCCGAGGAATTGCAGGGCGTATCCGGCCACAAAGCAACCGAGCGCCGCCAGCCATTCCCTTCGTGCAAGCAGAAAGAGCGGGACGATAAACGTCACCGGCAAGCCGACGAGATGCAACAGCTGGTTCACACGGTTCCGATGCCGGGCGATGTAGTTGACAAGGAAGCGTCGCAGCACGCGTGGTGATCCTTCCCACAGCCATTACAAAAGCAGGCAAGGTAGCCGTCCGCCACCGGGAGGGGCTTTTGACCGTCGCTCTGCCGGGATACACTCTTTCTTTATCCGACGCGACATTCAGTTTCAACAGTTTCGATCAGCCCCTCGTGCAATTGCCGCGTTGGACAGCGCCCCGAAATAGATCGCGATGCGCGGATGCGAGTAGACCCGCACAACGGACCCGACATCTACTTCCCCGGAGCGGTGGCTGGTTTCGGATCGCAGTACGCCAGCGTCATCAGCGCGTAGGCGGTGGCGAGGTTCGGGTCTCCCTCGTACCAGCGCTCGGCCGGGTTCACCCAGCTGCCGTTCGATTGCTGCTTCGACGCAAGTTCCTCGAAGACTTCCTTCCGCCAGTCATGCTTGTTCCCTTTGGCGTCTTCAAGGCGATCGAGGTTCAGCACCGAGAGGGCTTTCGCGAAAGTGTGGTAGTAATAGTAGAGCCCCTGCTGCCCCATGCCCGGGTTTTCCTTGACGGTGTAGAAGCGTTGAATCCAAGCAAAGGCCGCTTTGACGCGCGGGTCGTCCGACTTCACTCCGGCGTAAATCATGCTCTTGAGGCCGGCGTAGGTCATCGAACCGTAAGAGCGTAATCCGCCGTTAGGGGCCGGTCCCGCCTGAGAGGTTCCACCGGCGGCGGGGGTGTAATAAAAGCCGCCGTCGTTAACCTTCGCGGCGAACTCGGTGGTGTTGTACTCGCTTTCGAGGTTCTGACTGCGCGAAACGAAGACGAGCGCTTTCTGCATCGCGGGATCGTCTTCCTTCACGCCGGCCGCCTTGAGGGCTTCGAGCAAAAACTGTGTGTTTGAGAGATCGGGGCGCTTATGCCCGCCGTAACCCGCTCCGCCGTAGAAGGTGTCGGCGCTTTCAATTCCCTCTCCTTCGTCCCATTGCAGCTTGCGGAGGAAGTTCTCGGCGTTTTTGATGATTTTATCGTGTCGATGGTCGGCATTGCCGGCTTGAAACGCCAGGAGTGCGATGCAGGTCTCGTAATTGCGATGTCCTGATTTTGTGTAGTAAATGCCGCCGTCTTCCTGGATGAATGTCTTGAGGTGTGCAAGTCCCTTTGCGACGGTTGGGTCGTCGACCGAAACGCCGTTCTTCAACAATGATGTCACGACGATTCCCGAAATGCCGGGCGCGGTGGAGGAGGTCCAACTGCCGTCGTCCGATTGGCTGGTGCGCAGGAAGTCAGTCGCTTTCTTGCGCGCGGCGTTAAGCGCAGCTTTTTCGGGGCCGACCTGCGTCGCGGCAGGTTTGTCATCGGCTGCACGGGTCTGCGATGCGATCAATGCGGTAGCGCAGAGTGAAGCCAGCAGAATCGATCCGGCGGCGGGTCGAACCACCGACAACATCAGCAAACGGACAGGGCTCATTTCACACCTCGATGGATTTTCGATGGAACGACGAGTTTATTCGCTCAATTGTATCGCCAATCGGCGGCAGACATGAGAATAAACCTCTCATAGATGGAAGATCCGGGAAGCCAGGTATCATCTCCTCACGATCTTCTCACGATGGTGGAGTGATTCATTTCCACTCCACCTGGAACGGAGGAATGTCGTTTTCTCCCGCGATTACTTCAGACTGCAGAACGGTTTGTGCCGGATCGCTGAATCGAGGAGGAAGCAGGCTCGGACCGTCACGGATGGTTTCTTCCCCCACGGCGCGCAGCTCCCGGTATTCGATCGTTACGGCGTATCTTCCCGGAGGTGCGCCGTCGTGCTCCCCGGAGGTCGATAGCTGGAATCGCCCCTCTTCATCGGTTCTGCCGAAAGGCTTTTGCTTTAGTTTCGCTTCACCAACACCAATCGGATGGAAAATCACAGTCGCTTCTGCAAGTGGCTTATCATCAACCCGAATACTTCCCCGCACCGGGTAGCAACGCTCCGGGTCATGCAGGCCGCATCCCACGCACTCGAGCATGATCACAAGCAGTAGACAGACTCGGCCGAGGCACGGAAGAAATCGGGATCGAAGAGCGCTCTGATCAATTGCCACTGGTGTTTATCTCTGCGAAGTTCACACGATCACCTCGACGGCGAATTGGTCAGCTTTGCGCTGGAGACGATCACTCTTTCAGGTCAGAACGCACCCGCCTCGGACTCGTTTCCCGCGCGCGTCACGAGGGAAGCGAGCAGGTAAAGATCAATCGAGGAATCCAAGAAACGGACCGAACCATCGACGAACGCAAAATTCGCTCCTCCTTCATGAAAGCTGTAAAAACAGTGCCCCCATTCATTGGAATTGTTGATAGCCAAATTCCCGGGAATTGGATCGAACGAGATATGCCACGCCTTTCGCTGACCAATTTGATACGCGTTGTCGGTCGTGGCCCAAGCTCCCCCGCGAGCCCGAATTCGCGGAGTCCCCGTATACTTAACGGGATACTTCTTACGTCCTCGCCAGACGTCCTCTCTGCCGGCGCACTCTCCGAGCATGATCGTATTTGACGTGCCGTCACGTACGTCCCCAACGACATTCCGCTCATTCAAACCCACTTCATACCAGACAATCGCGCCCCGCAAATCCGAGGTCGAGGAGAACTGCTGGCTAGCAGGTAGCACCTGATTAATGTCAAGATGGACGCCAACGGGCGTGAAGTAGTCTCCGCACGCCCCGGTCTTATTGGGCGGAACGGTTTCAGGTTTGTCCTGCATGCGAATTTCGCCCGGCGTGGAAGGACAGGCGAAAGCCCGCACTGGCTGGACGACAATCGGTCGATTTGGAGGCAACCACCAGTCGACCTTCACGTCATATCCCTCATTGAGCAGATTCTGCTGTTCGAGATAAGGAAGAATGAACGGCGCCCAATTGCTCCATCCGAAACCCGGCTTGTTGTTGGTATAAGCCAGAGGGAGCTCGTGGTTCCCTTCCTCAAAATTATGGATGGCCAGGGCAACTTCCTTGAGGTTGTTTTTGCACTGTACCTGACGCGACGCCTCGCGCGCCGATTGGACCGCGGGGATCAGCAACGCGACCAGAATGGCGATGATCGCCATCACGACCAGCAATTCAATCAGAGTAAATCCAGGCCGTCGCAGGGGTTTTGTACGAGCGGGTGCTTTCATCGGTAAATCCTCATATCCTGGTCAACCATGCGGATGACTAACTTTCCGCCGAGAAACATTGCAGGCAGTCCGCCGGGTGGCCGTGGATTGACAGTTCCTGGGGGGGAGGACGGACGACGGTCATAAAGCTAACACGTCGTACCACGGGTCTAACGCGGTTCGTTCATATCCCCTCATGATCCCGGCGGTGCTTTTCGGCTCGGCTGCGGGAGGGAACCCAGGTTTTCACGTTGTCGGAAAGCTCACGGATGCGCTCAACCGTCGGAGGCTGGTTCGTCCCCGTCGTCTCGCGGGAACGCCGTCTCTTCCGCAGGCGGGGCTTGTAATCGAAGTCGTTCGACCGCGGTTCTTTACGGCCAAGCCATGCGATATTCGTCAAGCTCGACTGGTTTGACCGCCTGTCCCGCAACAGCCAGAACAAAAACCAGATGGTGCTGGCCACCGCAAGGGAGAGAGCGGCCATCTTTGTCGCGGTCGCCTGGTCAGCGGCTGCAAAGACGATAAACAGGCAAGCCCCCAACCCAATCACCAGAATGTAAGCGGTGGCGAACAAAGCCGCCGAGGCTCGTCCCCTGTCTCTGCTCTGCTTCAGCGACATGGTACCCGCGCTCCGATGTGCGTTGATGTTCCGTGTTCAGCTCTTTCCCAGGATGCCGACAGTCGAAGTGAACGGTCGATTTTCCGGGAATAGCCCGAGAAGAATCGTAAGGAGTTTCAATTCCCGACGATCTTATGCTCGAAGATATCGAGATACAGCACGAGCATCATTAGACACAAGACGAACGCCATGCCGCAATAAGTGGCGGCGACAAGTACCCGCTCGCTCGGACGCTTGCGCGTCACCCCTTCCCAGATGAGAAAGACCATGTGCCCGCCGTCGAGCACCGGGATGGGTAAGAAATTCAGCACCGCGAGATTCACGCTCAAAAATCCCAGGAATAGCAGGAGTTCGGGAAGTCCCTGCTGAGCCACCATATATGCGACATGAGCAATTCCCAGCGGGCCGTGCAATTCCTTATACGACAGTTCCCCACCGCCGAGATTGCGCAATGTCAGATAAATGTTGGAAATGGAATTTTCCGTATGCGCCAGACCCAGCCCGACAGCATCGACAATGCCGTCCGCCTGTTGCTTGGTTTGCATCGCCATCAGTTGCAGACCACGCTCGTCCGGCACAAACCAGTTGTCGTGCGTGTCGGGACGTGGGGTGAGGGTGACCTCGCGCGGCTCACCCGCGCGGCTGACGGTCAGAACCACGTTCCGTGTCGGGGCTTTCTGCATCATCCAGAAGACGTAGGCCCAGTTCGCCGGCCGGCCGGCTACTTCTTCCTTGCCGTCGAAGGGGACGTTGATCGGCTTCTTCCCGTAAACGTCAACCGGCTCTCCTTCGGGAATCGCCAGCGATGCTTTGAGAACCCGCTCCCCTTTCTCAATGCCTGCTTCCTCAGCGGGACTGCCGGAATCGACGTGCAACACTGTGGGAATCACAGGATACGCGACACCGATCGACGGGGCCGATAACAGGTGATCTTTATCCAACGGCCTCTCGACCCAGCCCGGCTTGTCGGTCGGCACGAGCCGAATGTCCAACGACTTGCCGTCGCCTCCCTTCACTTCCCGCAGGACGGTGATGGTAATTTCCTGTCCTTGCAGAGCCGCAAGCGTATCGGGGAGCTGCAATGGATCAATCATTGTGCCGACTTCCTGGCTGTTGATCCGCAGGATCTTGTCGCCAACCTCGATGCCATTTTGTTTCGCGGGAGAATCATTCACGATCGAAGAGATGCGGCCGATATCCATTCTTAGCCCGAGTGTACGAAAGCGACTCGGCGGCAACGTGATTTGCTCGGTTGATGACTCTCCGTTCTCGCGCCGCCGGACAGCTAGAGTGATCGGCTCAGATCGTTTTCGCGACAGAATCGCCTGGAACTCGGCGAACTCGTGGATTCGATTTCCGTCGACCTTCACAATCTCGTCGCCGGGCTGAAATGCCGGCTGAACTTGCGCGGCAATTGTTCCGGGCAACGCCGGGGGGATTTCGGCTCTTGCGGGAAAAGTGGTCAAACCCATTGCGGGGGAGACACCGATAATTCGCCGCGGCCCGCTGGTATTGGGGACAAGCTTCAGATCGAATTTCGCGCCGTCTTTGTGAACTCCCTTGACTTCAACCGGGCCGGATGAGAGCGCGACGCCGCGCATAATGTCCTGGAAGGAGTTGACCTCGCGTCCGTTGATCTCAGTGATCTTGTCTCCTTGTTGAAGGCCGGCCTCCCAAGCGGGATAGCCGATTTGCAGCGCTCCCAGCGTCGAGGGGGGAGACTCAACCCCCAGTCCGAATGCCACCGAGAAGAAGATGACCGCGGTGAGCACGTTCATGATGACGCCGGCGGAGATGATCGCCATTCGTTGCGGGACGGTTTTCGCGGAGTACGAACGCGGATCAGTCGCGATTTCCTCGCTGGTGAGCTGGCTGGGGTCGATGTCGTCCTGGCCGAGCATCTTGACGTAGCCGCCGAACGGAATCGCCGAAAGGGCGTACTCGGTCTCACCCCGTTTGCGGCTCCAGAGAATCGGTCCAAAACCGATGCTGAACCGCTCGACGTGAACATCGCACCATTTGGCGACGAGAAAGTGGCCGAGCTCGTGAAAGAAAATCACCAGCCCGAGCCCCACCGCGACGGAGAGGATATAGAGCGAGGTTTCGACGACAGACATCAGTTCAAAGGCTGCTAGGACCGCCACCGGCGCGTCTCCTCTCGGGCCCAGGCGTCGAGCTGGAACAGCTCGGTGAGCGTCGGGGCCTCGTTGAAATCATGATATTCGAGAATCGCGCGGCAGACGCGCGAAATATCGCAAAAGGCCAAATCTCCCCCCAGAAATCGTTCGACCGCCACTTCATTGGCGGCATTCAGAACTGCTCCACATGTTCCGCCGCGTCGAGCCACCTCGTAACCCAGCCCCAGGGCGGGAAATGCGTCGAAATCGGCCGGCTCGAACTGCAGGTTCATCCCCTGAGACCAATCGAGCCGACTGGCGTTTCCTTCCACTCGTTCCGGCCATGTCAGGGCGTATTGGATCGGAAGCTTCATATCTGGCGGCGACAATTGGGCCAACACCGATCCGTCCACAAATTCGACCAGGGAATGAACGATCGACTGCGGGTGTACCACAACCCCAATCTGATCGACATTCAAGTCGAACAACCATTTTGCTTCGATGACCTCCAACGCCTTGTTCATCATGGTCGCCGAGTCGACCGTAATCTTCGGCCCCATGTTCCAGGTGGGATGGGCAAGGGCCATCTCCGGAGTGATATCTTTCAACTGTGCGGCCGTGCGACCTCGAAACGGCCCGCCGCTGGCGGTCAGGACGATTCGCTTGATTTCCGACTTTTGCCCGGATTGCATCGCCTCCAACACCGC
>CAZVJA010000075.1:0-22580 GCA_964626885.1 uncultured Planctomycetaceae bacterium
AAAGGATTCGCCGAAGTGCGAAAAGAGTGTGCCGACCAGATCGAAAAGCTCGGCAGGCGCCTCCGCGGGGAGCACTAGTCCCTGACGTTGTCCACCGCGATGGTTCAAGCGTTTCACCGCTCACTGGAAAAGATGATCTTCCGTCCGTCCGGCGACCAACTCATTCCTCGATTGATCAGGCCGACTTTTTTCGGCTCCAGCAACTGAGCGGTGCTCGGCGTTTCGGCGGAGATTTTGTAGAGATACGTGTGCAGCCAGCGACGAGCCTGCCCTTTGGCTTGTTCCAGATCCTGAATTGCAAACACGATTTCCTTTCCATCCGGGGACCAGCTCGGCGGTCCGACGAGTACACGGCTTCTATCACTCTCGCTGTATAAGAGCGCCAGCGAGTCTAAATCTCCGTCTACGTCAACGACCGCAATGTGCTGACGGTCATCCATGTTACCGATGAAAGCCGCTCGTTTGCCGTCCGGAGACCAGGTGGCGCCGCCGAACTCCACACTGATCGCTTCACCTAATATTTTGCGGATCTTACCGGTCTTCACGTCGTAAAAATGAAGTTGCGGCGCCTGCTCGAAATACGCGTCAATGCAAATTTCGCTGCCGTCGGGAGACCAGCGGGGATACCACCCCTGGCACAAATGGCGGCGGCCGGTGCCGTCGGCATTCATCACCCAGATGCCGGCTGGAACGTGCGCCGGACTTCCTTCGTTGATCATGAAGGCGAGCTGCCGGTCGTCTGGGGACCAACTTGGGACGTTGCCCGGGCCGAGATCTCGAATTTCGCCTTGCCCGGAACCGTCCATCACGAACACAAAGATTCGACTGAGAATTACGGCGTCGATGCTGGGCAAGGCATCGAACGCGATCTTTTTACCGTCGTGCGACCATTCCGGTGTCGCGCTAGAAATCATCCCCGGCGCGGCGGCCAAAAACTGCACATTCGATCCGTCACGATCGACAGTGTAGAGCGCCCGAAAGCCGCTTTCCCCATGGCGATCGGTCTTCGAGGTCGGAAGGACCGCCACAGGTTTTAGGTCGGCCGCGGGATCTTGTGTGAAGCCGATCGCATTAGGCGTGATACAAATTGAAATCGCAAGCAATCCTCGAATCACTTTGGCGACCATCGAAGTTCGCCTTTCTGGCCGTCCTCCACGGCAAAATTTAGTTCCGGCCACTCACAACAAACGCCGAATCAACCCAGCTTCAGTGCATGATAAAGATGCTGGATGAACGCGGCATTGTCGCATTGCAGGTACTGCATGGCGGCTCCCATTCGCGAATAGCTTTTGCAGAACCGCAGATAGTACGCGGCGTTCGTCTTGGGGGGTTCCCCCTTTGTCCAGTCCCAGCCCCCGCCATCCTGTAAATCGACTACGTAGATCGTGTGGCCGCTCACGACTTTTCCCCCCGCTTGCAGCCGCATGTTGTTCACGCAGCTGATACTTTTCTCGAACACCTGCGGCCCCATGATCGCCGATCCGACGGAGAGGACCACTCCCCCTTCCAGCCCGGCCACCGAACCGCCGAAGAGTTTGAAATCCCATTCCGCCGCCCGGCCAATGACCGACCCGCTGAAGACCGGGTGGTTCGAAATGATGTCGTAGCCGATGCCCGGATGCACGGTCATCGGAATCTGGTGCCGCCAAGCCTGCGCGATGATCGATGCCTCTTTCCACTGGTGCTTGATTTCAATCCGCCCCGCCGGCCACTTCTGCGATTGCATCGCGCGGAGCAGGTCAGCCCGAGCGGCGGTCAGGGAATGCGCGGGTTCGGTGGAAATCGCCCTCGTTAACTCTTCGACGGTCGGCAGTGTCACGCCGTCCTCGATGATCATCTTCCCCAGCGACCGACCGTAGCCGAGTCCCTCCAGAGCCCCGGCCATCAAGGCGCGGTGAATATTCGTAGCGGTTTCGTCCCAGGTGCCGAACGTCCCCTGGGCGACGTTCATCTCCACGCTCTCGGTCGAGGCACCAAACCAGGAATATTCCCAATCGTGAATCGTCCCCGCGCCGTTCGTGGCGAGATGGGTCAGCCAGCCGGCCGCCATCATTCGTTCGAGAATGCGGGCGGCACCGTTCCGCAGCAGATGGGCCCCATATATCAGCATCACGGTCGCACCGCGCTCGCGGGCGGCGCGGATTCGCCGGGCACATTCGCCAACCTGCGCCGCAACCGATTCCGGCAACGGCTTCGGCGAGGAGTCGGGGTCGACGAGAATCTCCTCGGCCCGAGTCAGACTCTTCCGTTTCGCCAGCGGGAAGACTTTCAGCTTATTCAGATCGAGCGGCTCAACGTGCACAACATCACCTTCGCAAGTTTAAGCAATCGTAGGGCCGGTTCCACCGGCCTGTTTTCTTTGGAAAGAGCCAACTACAACGGCAGTATCCGCCACAAAATGTACGCCACCGGGCCGGCGTAGAGTACGCTGTCGAGCAGATCGAGCAATCCACCGAATCCCGGCAGCAGCGCGGCAGAATCTTTCCGCCCGACATCTCGCTTGATCAGCGACTCGCACAAATCACCGATGAGTCCCACGACACCGATAATCGCGCCGAACAGCACCGACCAGACCGCTGGCCGCGCGTGCCATCTTCCGGAAATCAGTGACGGGGCTAATGTCAGCCAGACCCAGCTTCCGAGCGCCGCACCCAAAACGGCCCCCCAGGCCCCCATCCAAGTTTTGCCGGGGCTCAACAGCGGCACCATTTTCTTTTTTCCAAACAGCCGACCGAGAGTGTAGGCTCCGATGTCGCCGCACTTCGCCGCCACCACGAGCGACCCGAGCACCAGGTAGCCGCCGACTTCGCTGTTCACCCATCGCAACTGCGCCGTGATGGCCAGCAGCAAACCGACGTAACTGACGATCAACAATTCCGCCCCGAGCGTCTCCATGCTTTTGCCCGGCTCGCGATAGCGAATCGCCCGGTTCAGCAGGAGCAGCAGCACGCCAGACGAGTAAGTCAACGCCAGATGATCCCACTTTGTTGCGAGAGTGACCCTCCCCATTTGTCCCGCGTCCGGTACGATCCTCACCCAGCCGGCATAGATGACCGCGCAGCAGAGAACCGCACACAGCGGGAAATCGGGATCAAAAGACCGAGTCCGCAGCAGATTCGTCATCTCCCACGCGCCGCGAACCGCCAACAACAAGCAGAGCGAAAATAGAACATCCGACGTAATACCGACGCGTGTGTCCAGATAGAACAGCCCGATCAGTGCCGGAATCAGAATCGCCGAAACGAGCAGCCGCCAGCCGAGCATGGGGCCTCAATCTTTCAATCCGCCGTAGCGGCGATCGCGGGCGGCAAAATCCTTGAGGGCGGTGATGAGTTCCGGTTTGCGAAAGTCCGGCCAACAGGTGGAGGTCACCCACAATTCCGCGTAGCTGATCTGCCACAGTAAAAAGTTGCTCAGCCGCATTTCCCCGGCCGTGCGAATCACCAGATCGGGATCGCAAATACCGGCGGTGTAGAGCCTCGACGAGATCATCTCCTCGGAGACTTCGCCGGGGGTGATCCGCCCCTGTGCCGCATCTTGAACAATGCCGCGGACCGCATCGACAATTTCTCCCCGGCTGCCGTAATTGAGCGCGAGGCACAATCCCATGCCGCTGTTCTCTCGGCTGCATTCGATGGTCTTGTCGACTTCGCGAAGCACGCTGGCACTCAGTCCGTCGCGGCGGCCGATCGTCGTGAATCGCAGATTCTGCCGCATGATCTCGGCCCGCTCTTCAATTACATACTGTTCGAGCAGGTGCATCAGCAGGCTCAGTTCCGCCCGCGGGCGTTTCCAGTTCTCGCTGGAGAGACAATAGAGCGTCAGCTGTTCGATACCCAGCCGCGAGCATTCCTCGACAAGAATCCGCACGCTCTTCACGCCGCGGCGGTGCCCCTCGACGCGCGGCAACCCGCGCGACCGCGCCCACCGGCCGTTGCCATCCATGATGACTGCGATATGCCGGGGCAGACGATCGGCGCTCAGGCCGACTTCCGCCAGTTCGCTCTCTGAATAGACCGTACCTGCGGACACGAATGCGCTCTTAAGACGAAGGGATCAACAGGGTCAAGGTGAACCGGGCCGCCATTCGAAAAATCGTTTTCCGACAGACATCGGACCGACACGACCAATGTCGCCGACGTGGACCATCTTCCGGCGGAAAAGCCTGCGGGCTGCGTTCCTCGCCGAACGGACCAGATAACAGCATTTTGCGCGGTTTTGCACCCCCCGCCAAGTCCGACGGTGGCGAAGGAACGGCCAAAATGCCGCGCCCCCAGTCTTAGAGAGGCTCGAAAACAACCCGCTGATCGGCCCCCAAGCGTTGCCGCCCCCGATGGCCGCGATTTTCAGCCGGTGACGGCTATCTGCCTCCGGATCGCAGTCCGCGATACAGATCAACCGTAACCAGAGGGGCCGTCACAAGCCGCTCAACCCCTTGAGGCAGGATCGTGCTGGGAACTTGAGTCCATCAAGATCCGGCAACTCTCCCCCTACGACCGGGTGAATCGCGGCGTCCAGAGTTTTGGTGACCCGCAGTCAGTTCAGTTGCAACTCGCGGGCGTTTTCCTCGTACTCGAGGTAAAGCGTTTCTTCCCAGTATTGCGGAATGTCGTTCGGAGAGTTGATTCCTAATCGCACGCGGTCTTCGTGAATTTCCAGAACTGTCACATGAATATCTTCGCCAATGATGATTCCCTCGTTCACTCGACGGGAAATAAGTTGCATTCTGCGCCTCGTCTTCTGGAGTTCCGAGAAATCCGTACCGAACTGAAATGGGGCGAAAGAGGATGTTTTCCTCAGCGGCAGTTTTGAGATCTCTTCGCGAGCAACAATAGAGATGAGGAACTCAGAGATCACTTCACTGACTCACGCCACGCGCGATCATTCTGACGCGCGCTAGCATGCAGAGCAAGTTGGAATCACGATCTTTTTTTCTCTCGCGCCGATTCATCCGAATCACGATCACAACACTTGACATCGTCGGCACATTCATTCCATTCTTGCTGAGACCCGATTGCAAATATGAGAATCCTTCAAGTGCATTGACGTTCACTTGCGGAGTACGGCCTTCGTTTCTTTGCACGAAAGTCTTCAACTGCCATGCCGCTGAAATTACTGATTTTCCCCGCCGTCGATGAACCGCGATTGAAAAAAATTCGCGAGGCCGCGGGCGCTATGTGCGTCATCAATGCCGCCGATATAGCGTCCGCGCGGAACGAAATTGTCGATGCGGACGCTTTCTTCGGAAAAATCACACCCGAACTGCTCTCCGCCGCGAAAAAACTTTCCTGGGTGCAATCCCCCACCGCCAGCCTGGAACATTATTTGTTCGACGCGCTCGTCGAGCACCCCTGTCGGCTGAGCAACATGCGCGGATTGTATTCCGACGTCATCGCCGACCACGTGATGGGATTTGTCCTCTGCTTCGCGCGTAACCTGCACCTCTATATCCGTCGGCAAAGCGAAGCACGCTGGGAGGCGGTCGGGGGAGAAGCGGGACGCGGCGATTTCATTACCGGGCCGGCAAGCATCACGGAGATCGACCGGCGGCATCTGCACTTGGCCGATTGCACGATGGGAGTCGTCGGCGTCGGGAGCATCGGTGCCGAAATTTGTCGCCGAGCGCACGCGTTTGGCATGACGATCCTCGGCGTCGATCCCGTCGCGCGCGAAGTCCCCGGCGTGGTACCGGAAGTCTGGCAGCCGGATCGCCTGCCGGAACTGCTGGCCGCCTCCGATTTCGTCGTGATCGCCGCGCCGCACACTCCGGAAACGTACAAGCTGTTCCGCCGGGAGCAATTTCAACAGATGAAGCGAACCGGCTACTTCATTAACATCGGCCGCGGGGCGATCGTCGATCTGGCGGATCTGACGGAGGCACTTCAGGCGGGCGAGATCGCGGGGGCAGCGATTGACGTGAGCGAAATCGAACCGCTCCCGGACGATTCGCCGCTGTGGCAGATGGAGAACGTGATCATCACACCGCACATCGCCGCCGCCTCGCCGCGCATTCCCGAAAGACACTTGGCAACGCTCCTGGAAAACATCCGCCAGTTCGCGGCCGGGAAAGATCCACTGACCTTGGTCGATAAGCGGAAGTGGTACTGAGCGGGCTACAGGTGGTCGGGCGGTCAGGCTTCAGGCAATCCGGCTGCGGGAAAGCCGGCTTTCAAACATTGACCGTAGAGCAAAGACTTTCGAGAGGTGGTTTCAAAACGCCGACTTTGGGAGGGCAAAGCTCCTGCTGAGCCGCCATAACCAGAGACTTTCGGACTCAGCGGCTCGGCGGGAGCCTCGCCCTCCCGGTTTTGAAACCACTTGGAGTCATTCTCCTCTCTACTCTTGCGGAGAGGGAAAGATATGCGTTGGCAGCCTCATTCAATTCGCAATTGGAAATCCGCAATTCGCAATTGAAGAGCCCGACGACCTGAAGCCTGACCTCATCCCCGGCCAAGGTATGGCTGGTCCTTCGGCAGCACGATCGCTTCGAGGAAATTCACGTCCGGCGGGAGCGCGACCATCGCCAGAGCCGCGCGGGCGATCGTTTCGGTATCCATCATCGCTTCTTCTTCCGAGCGGGCACCAATCGCACGTTCGACCCGCACGTTCCCCGGATGCAGGCAACTGCAGATGATGCCATGCTTACGGCCGTCGAGGGCAATCGACTGCGTCAGTCCCCACACGCCGAACTTGGCGGCGGCATACGGGGCGTGATGCGCCCGCGGCCGCTGGGCCGAGATCGAGCCGATGTTCAGAATCCGCCCGCCCCCCTGCTCCTTCATGATGGCGAACGCCGACCGGCTGCAGAGAAACGTGCCGGTAAGGCAGGCACCGATGACGTGGTTCCATGCTTCGAGCGAGAGATTATCAATCCGACCGCCATCGAAGTTGCCGGCATTGTTCACGAGAATATCGACCCGGCCGAACTTCTTCATCACCGCATCGAACAATGCCAGAACGTCCGGCTCGCTGCTGACATCGGCCCGCTGGTCGAGCACTTCACGCCCGGTCTTACGGAGTTCATCGGCGGTCGCGGAGAGTCGCTCGACGTTGCGGCCGCAGATTGCGAGGTTGCAGCCTTCCTCCGCGAAGATCTTTGCGATCCCCTTGCCGATCCCCGAATTCCCGCCGGTAATGACCGCCACTTTGCCGTTCAGTTGAGACATGAATCGTTCCGCCGTTCAAAGAAGAAATATTTTTAGCCGCAAAAAGACACAAAAGACGTAAAATGGAATAAAACCTCGTCACGAGGCAATTGAGAGGATCAGCTTACGGATCTCAAGCTTCTCAGCACCGAAATTGATCAGCAATCCATGCTCGATACGACAGGCCCGTAAGTAGCCGAGTATCTGAGCCAAATGCTCATCCGATAATCGTTCACACGCTTTCACTTCGACAATTAATGGACCATCAAGCAAGAGGTCGGCAAAATAATCTCCCAACGTGAAATCGTCCTCGTCCAACACGCGAATTGGGAATTGCTGCTCAACCTTGAAACCGAGCTTTCGCAATCGGGGTGCGAGTCCGTTTTCGTAGACCTTTTCCAAATGTCCGTGCCGCAGGTACTTGTGAAGTGCAAAGCTCACTTCGCGAATTTGGTCGCAAAGAGCGAAAATATGTTTCTCGTCAGGCATGAGCCCCCCATTTCACGCAAATCCTCTCATGAATTTTGTGATTTTTGAGCCTTTTTGCGGCAACAACATCCGGGGCTCCTTGCGGCAACATCCTCGCCGGCTACCGTCGCAGGCCGGGGTCGATCCACCAAAGCCAGTCGTCGAACAGGAATTCGACACGGGCCGCCAACAGGGCAATGCGTCCCATCACCGTATAGCCGAAGCTGGCGCCGAAGGTGATCATCAGCACCCAGATGCCGACCCGCGAGACGTGGCCGACGACCCCCTTGTGCTCGATCGAGAAGAAGAAATAGACGAGCCCCACCATCACGCTGAAGATGATCGTGATGTTCTTGAGCGTCCCCCACAGGCTGAAGCTGCCGTCGGCCGCGTAAACAATCAGCGGCAAGATGGTACTGCGGATCTGCACAACGAAGTCAGCTTCAAAGTACGCCACCAGCCGCATACCGGCGTAAGCCCCGATGAAGAAGGCCACAGGCCACCGTGAAATCCAACCTCCCCAAGGCACTAATTGCCACAACAACATCACCGAAAGCACCAGTGGGATGAAGTAAAAATAATCGAGCTGTTCCGTCGCGGCCAACCCCGGAAGTAACGTCCGTCGCATCAGATCCGGTGCGAGTTTGGCTCCCAGAGTTCCGACCACGCCGCTCCAAAAGCTGACCACCGCCCAGTACGCGGCCGAAGAGCCCACAAATATCGCCTCAGCCAGCTTGAAGGCGACATTGTCGCCGTACAGAAAGGAAAAGGCGAACAGCGTCAGCAACGCGCCGATCCAAACGCCAACGGTGCGCGATAAGCTCAGCCGGACTCCCGCCTCGCCGCGATCTCTGGGACTTGCTTTCTCCTGATTGATCCAGGAAACGTCAGTCCTCTCGGGACGGACCTCGACGTCTTTCACATAAACCAGGCTCATCTGTCCGGCAGCAGTGCGGTACAGCAACCACAGCCCGGCGACGAAAATCACGACAGTCCAGATAAGAGTCGCTCGCTTCATCGCACGTCTCCTTTCTTGCGCCCGATGAAATAGACCGTGTTGCCGACGAGAATCAGCAGAATAATGAGCATGTGGGCCACAAGCTGCGGACCCATTCGCCTCATGCCTTCCTGCGCCTGCGGTTTCGCCTTGAGATCGTCGTACCGGTCGAGGAGCGTCTGTTCATACTCGGCAGCCGCCTTGATTCCACCGAGAACGCCCGCCAATTGATTGGGAATGTACGGATAGAGCAGCGGCGTTTGCACCCCCGTGGTTCCCGACACCATCGGAATGTCGTACGGGGTCGCCGCATATTGCACCCATTCCTTCGCGCCGGGTGACCCCGCGCTCACCGCGACGATCATGCTCACTTTCTGAATGTTCTTGATATTCTGCGTGAGAGGCATCTCGCTTAAACTCTTGCCCCGAACATCCGTCGAGAACATCGCTGCCAAGTCGTTGACGATGACTTTGATCACTCCTTCCAGGCCCGGCTTGAATCCAAAATTGACGAAGTCGCGCCCCACCTGGTATTCGGGATATTCGTTCTGCAGCATCTTGACGTTGGAATTCAATAACGGTACTCCGGGGCTCCATAACGTCATGAACAGCATTTTGTGATGCTTCTCCGCACAGTGCCGTATGAAGGCCGCGGCCATCGGCTGCAATTCGCCGGCGCTCGCGGGATCGTAGTCAAACGCCATCAGCACCAGCGATCCGTCAGGGAGTTCTTCAATGGCATTGTGCACCTCGCGCACCATCGGCGAAGGTTCTTCCGGAAACCGGACGTTGAACAAAATCGGCAGGGCGACGGCCGCAAACATCAGCAGGAAGACCCACCGGCGATCGAGCTTGGCGAGGAATTCGTACACGCGATTACTCCCGATCGGACCCAAGGTAGGGGCGGTCGACTCCCAGCAGCACCTTTAGCGACGTCGCGACCACTCCCAGCGCGATGCCGATTGTGATGGCCCGCATCCCGGACAGATTCAGAACCCCCATGATGACATTCCCCGTGAGGTTGTCGAAACGGAGACTCTCGGCCGGCAGGCCGAACGCATTCTCGGGTATCCAGCCGGTGAGCGGCACGGCCGCGTAGGTCCGGCCGATCAGCACCACGAACGCGGTGCCAAGCAGGAGAATCGCTTCGGTGTTCTTTGCTCGGAAGGCGCGAAACGCCGCCGAAGCCATAAAGAACGCCAGCATTGCGAACATCGTCGCCTGCAGCGGATTGAAAACATATTCGTAGATCCACCAGAAGCCGCTTCCTGCTTCGACGTAATCTCCTCCCCATGCGAACGTGGGATGATCCTCACTCGGATTCACGCCCAGCTTGCCGAGGCCAACCACAAGCGTGATCAAAAATGCCAATATCGTAACCGCGCCGAAACCCCAGCCCGGCTGCCGCGATGCAATCTTCTGCAGGTTGGCTCTGAGGAGACTGCCAGCTCCCAGAACGATGGCGAACGCCGCGACGACGTCGAACCACGTCGACAACTTGACGTCCCACTTCTGGGCGGGGGGGATAAACCGTGAGCCGATCAACACAAAACCCGCCGCCGAAGCGATGATGAATGGGACCGTCCGCTTCATGGCATGAACCCTCCGTTGCCGAGCAGATTACTCCGTAAATACGCGACGATCTTGCCCAGCATTTCACTCCCTCCGAGAGCCTGCAACGTAGCCGTTGCGGAACCAAACAGAATCAGCACGGCCCCCATCAGCTTGCCGATGTCTTGCCCTTTGAGCGCGCCCAACTGGTGCGGCTCACCCGACAGGTACGCGCTCGCGGCGAAGAACTCCTCGCCGATGAGCGTGTAGTCGCACGCCGCCACGAAGAAGGGCAGCTGCGCCGGCTCGGCGGTCCCCGCCACCTGGATCGCCCCGATCGAATTCCCGGTCTCCGCCAAGAACAGCGACTCGGCGAAGAACGCCCCCATGTAAAAGCAGGCGGCCGGCTTTTCGCGCGTCATCTGCCCCGCCACGGCCGCCACAAAGCCGAACTGCTCGTCAGTCACATAATAGATGTCGTCCTCGCGATAGGCATCGGGCCGCCCTGCCGCCAGATAAGCCGACTCGACCACTTCGCGAGCCGCTGTCATCACCAGCGAGCGGGACGTCGGGACTTCGATCCGTGCGTCGTATTCGGCCGCCAGCCCTGCGACGCGCGACAACACCCCCAGCCCCGCCACGGTCTGAATGTCGTTGATGTCCTGAATTCCGGTGACGAAAATGCACGGGCGACCCATTTCCGTCGCGCGGCCGACCGCCTCTGTCACCGCCTCCATGCCGGCGATTTTGCGGAGCTTCAGATCCCGCCCACCGCGTGCCGCCTCGATGTAATACGCCACGGAACCGCAGACGAGCAGCAACAGAATGCCGAACCATGTCTGACGGTAGTCGTAATATTCCACCAGTGGAATCGCCGAATCGGATGTTTCCGCTCCGGCCGACTTCGTGCCGTCAGGCGCGACAGCCGCAACCTGATACCAATACTCCTGCTTGGGCTTGCAATTCGAATCGGTGAACGTCGCTTTTCCGTACGTCGTCTCCCCCACCGGCTTGAATTCCTTTTCTTCGGCCGTGCGGCGGAGAATTTGATACATCACAACCGGGCGAGGTTTCGCGTCGGCCTGATCGTCCGGTGAAAGCTTCCATGTCAGGTCCATCTTCGTGCCGTCGTCCCCCGCCGCGTTCTTCGCCGCCAGTTCGCTGGGGGGCGCGGGCGCGGCGTTCGCGGTTCTCGTCGGACAAGACCATCCGACGAGACCAATGAAGGCCGCGAAGTAAACGAGCCTGCGTGCCGACCATGGCTGCCGCATTGCGATCTCCTTTAACACCGTCCAACCTGCTGGAGAGGCTTCAACGACAATTCGACCGCCGGAAAACCAATCAGCAGACATTTCCTTCAAAGTGGTGCACCACTACCCTTCGACCAGTTCCACGTTCGCCCGGGGGACGATCACCTTCTCGCCGCCGTCGAGCGTCACTTCCAACACCCGCGCCTTCGATTCCGAGCCCAGCACCTGCAATTCGTGCGGCAGCGTGGCCACGGTTCCGAGCTTGCCGAAATACGGCTCGCGGATGACCCGCACGGGACGACCGACTTCAAGGACCGGAATCTTCACGGCTGTCTCGGGCTCCGTCTTCTTCTCCGCCGCGCTCAGCGGGATCACTATCTCTGGCCTCATTACTCCCGCCCGAATCTGCGTCGCTCCGTTCACCGCCGCTTCGTCTCCTTGTCGCGATGAGAGCAGCCGAAACGTTTTCTCGGCCATCGCAATATCGCCGAATCCTTCGGTAATCACAAACGTCACGCCAACCCGCTCCGAGCCGGTGATCGCGACACCGAGATCGTATCCTAAAATGTCGCGGAGATCTTCGTCATCCATCCCTCCCGAAACCACCGCCGCAATTCCCAACTCGACCGCGCGCTTCATCGCATCGCCAGTCATTCGCGCGCCGCCGATGACGACCGCTCCTTTCATATCTGGCGTCAGCAGATTTGGCGTCAGATTCTCGCGGGGATCGCGGCACGCCACGCGGATGGGACCGAACACTTCTCCCCCTATCCCGAAAATCCCCTGCACCAACGACACGTCCGCTTCAATGACGACCCCTTCTTTGGGAATCGTCTCCGTAACTTCCCCCGCTAGAAACGCAACCACACGGACCGGCATCGGCTCCCCGCGGACAATCAATTGCCCGGTGACTTCCGAAGCTGACTCGAGCACGCCCGCGACCTTTGACTTGTACTCGTGCTGAAACAGCCCGAACATTCCTTTCGTCCGGGCAATCGTCTGGTCGACTTCCATCTTGTCGCCGACCTTAATCAGCAACGCGGCGGAGACGTCGGCGGGGGAAATCGACATCGCATTGGCCAGGTTGACCGGTGTGATTTCTCCCGGCAAAAACGTCTCCGCCACCACATCGCGCGCAGCAACATTCGCTCCTTGCTGCACGAGCACTTCACCGGCAATCGGCAGCACGCGCCGCGCACGGTGCCTCATCCGCCGCACGACCTTCAATCCTGGTGTGTAAGCATGAGCCATCGAATATCCTGCATATCGATTCGCAAAATCACCACGGAGACACGGAGAACACTGAGCAGAAAGAGGCTTATATGATCCGGCGTTTGATACCATCCTTAAGTACTGAGACGTTGAAATTGATCAACAGGCCAACCTTCAATTTGCTCAGACGAAGATAGGTCATCAGTTGTGCGTCATGAATCGGTTCCAATGTTTCAACTGCCTTTAGCTCGACAACAACACAATTTGCGACCACGAAATCCATACGATAGCCGCAATCCAACACGATGCCTTTGTATTTGATCGGCAATTCAATTTGCCGTTGAAATTCGAGGCCGCGCATTGACATCTCGCGGCAAAGGCAGATTTCGTATGCCGATTCCAGTAAACCAGGTCCCAATTCTCGATGCACCTCTATTGCAGCACTGATTATTGCGGATGTAACTTCTTCATAAACCAACATCGCCAATTCTCCGGGTGAATTTCTCTCAGTGCACTCCGTGTCTCCGTGGTGAGCACTACTTACCGGGGTACAAATCGAGCGTCCTCGCCCACTTGTCGACCGCCGCGCGGCGTGCCTCGAATTGTTCGGGAAGCGCGATCGGCCGGCCGCGTCCATCTAGAACGATACCGACCGTTCCTCCTTTGATCTCCTTCTCAACACGCTTGCCCGCGCCTTCGCCGGCGTCGAACCCACGCGCCGGCTCGACAACGATCCGCGCAGTCTGCCCGACTCCCAACGGAATCACCTTCATTTCCCCGCACGCAATTTCCCCCGACTCATCGAGCCCGGAGCCTTTGAGGGCGTACTTGAAACAGCTCTTCCCCTCGCGGCCATTTCCGGCAGGGGCAACGCATGTTCCAAGATAAATCAGACAGTCCCGTTCAAACACTTCCAGTGCCGCCTGCGGATGCACCTGCGCCAGCACACCCAGGTGCGGCATCATGAAGATGCTGTCCTTCGCCAGCGTGGTGATCCCCTGCGGCTGGAAGGAATCAATCATCATCGCCGCCGTCTGCTGCATCCGCGGTGCATGCGAGAGCACCCCGCCCGACCCGACGAGCAGATCGAGCGTCATATCATTGACGATCGTCTGGCCGCCGGTCTGTTGGCTGAACGTGTCTCCCACGGTCCGCTGCTGCTGCACTCCCTTGAGGGTTGTCGCGAATTCCTTGTGCTGGATGTAGGCGAGCCGCAGCGCCTCACGGGCCACCGCCTGCTCAAACACCAGCGACTCAAGCGTCTGCGGGATGGTCGTCGGGCGGATCATTTTGTTCTTCACCCGGTTCCGCAGGTCACGCTCGTTCATATCGAGATGCACCCACCGCAGAATCATGGGCAGGGTCGCTTCGGCGCAGACGTTGGAGATCGAATAACTCATGCCGAGATTCGCGCTCACCGTGCGGTTAAATGTTCCGTTGAAGACGCTGAAGACGTCGGTCGTCGCTCCGCCGATATCGACCCCGACCGCGTTGATTCCCTGCCGTTCGGCGATCGTCTGCAGGATGTTGCCGACCGCTCCCGGCGTCGGCATGATCGGCGCGTCGGCCCAGTCGATCAGCTTGTCGTACCCGGGGGCATGTGCCATGACGTGTTCGAGAAACAGATCGTGAATCGCGTCGCGCGCCGGGCCAAGATTCTCGCGCTCGAGCACCGGCCGCAGGTTCGGCACGATCGTCAGCGCGACGGAATCATCAAATGTCTTTTCGACCAGTTCCGCGGCGTCCTTGTTCCCCGCGTAGATCAGCGGCATTTTGTACGCGTGGCCGAAGCGCGGCTGCGGCCTGGCCGGGGCAATCAGTTCCGCGATCTCAACCACCTTCGCTGTATTGCCGCCGTCGGTGCCGCCTGAGACCAAAATCATGTCGGGGCGCAGCTCGCGGATGCGTTGAATCTGCTGATGCGGCAGCCGCTTGTCGTTCGCGGCCAACACGTCCATCACAATCGCCCCTGCACCGAGCGCGGCCCGCTTGGCGCTTGCGGCAGTCATCTCGCGGACGATCCCCGCGACCATCATCTGCAGCCCGCCGCCGGCGCTCGACGTGGAGATGTAAATGTCGCATCCCTCGTTGCCGCGCGCGGGACGAATGAGCTGCCCGTTCTCGTCAACCAGCTTGCGCCCCGCCAGTTCGCCGACTTCGGTCGCGGCATTCACGACGCCGATCGTCACGTCGGCTGCCGGCTCCTCGACGGTCGTCGGCGCCTCGCCGCGGAAGGTTTGCCGATAATGCCCGTCGACCTTCTCGATGAGAATGGCCTTGGTGGTGGTGCTCCCGCAGTCGGTCGCCAGAATGACGTTGAGCTTGTCCAGATCCATCTTGCTCATGGGCGATCGGTCTTTGTTATCAGCTTACTGCTGGGCCTCTACATATGGTTTCAAAACTGGGAGGGCGAGGCTCCCGCCGAGCCGCTACGTCCGAAAGTCTCTGATTGTGGCGGCTCCACAGGAGTGTCGCCTTCCCAAATACAAGGTTTTGAAACCACCACAACTTCCTCGGTCCCGTTCCGGCGCTCCGCGTCGAGTTGTTCCATCCGCCGGCAGAGATACTCGATGGAGCCGCGATGTTCCAGGAACTCCGCGAACTGCTTGTGCCCCTGGGCATCGGTGAGAGCCGAGATGAGCGGCGAAAAGAAGTGCAGCGCCTGCGAGCCGACGAAATTGAGCGGCCGCGACATCTCGAGCGCCATGATGGCGGGTGTGGTCAGCCCGCGGCGCACGACCTCGCCGCAGACCCGCTCGACCACGGGTCGCTGCGCCTCGGTCGGCTCAAACGGCCCCGGATGCTCGACGGCAAACGCGTGCTTCAACCACTCCATCACGATCTCATGTTCCTCAACATCAAGTAGGGTGGCGCCGAGTCTTCGAGGCCCACCATCTTCTATACGCAATTGGTGGGCCTCGCAAAGCCTTCGGCCCACCCTACTACTCTTCGCTTGGGTGCCACTGGCGGCTTGTCCGCCAGTGCTGTAATTCTCTACGAAAAAACTCGCGGCACTGCTGGGCAAGCCAGCAGTGGCACACGCGTCAATCCTTCTTACGAGACTTCACAACATCGGGTGGCCGGGGCAAAGCGGGCACCGTCCGAAGGTTGCTCGACCTGCCCCGGATCTTTCGCGTCAAGATAACAACCTCAACCGACGAATGCGACCCGGAGGCATTGGGGATTGGTGAATGAGGATCACGGTGTGATGAGTCTCGAAGACTCGGCGCTCGCATACACGCGAACTGCCCGAATCACAGCCGAAATAATTCTCGGGCGTTTTGCGCCGTGCGCTCCGCCAGTTCTTCGACCGGCAGGCCGCGTGTCTCGGCAATCTTCGCGACGGTGAACCGCACGTACGCCGGCTCGTTTCGTTTTCCGCGGTACTGTTGCGGGGCCAGATACGGCGCGTCGGTTTCGACCAGTAACCTGTCGAGCGGCACCTCCGCCGCAACGGCCCGTAAGGCCGCGTTCTTCGGGAAAGTGACCATCCCGGAAAACGATATGTGCATTCCCATGTCGAGACAGGCCCGCGCCGTTTCGGCGTCACCCGAGAACGAGTGCATCACGCCGCGGAGCGTTCCCGACCCGCAGGCCGCGCGGAGCTGCGCGACGACGTCCGCCTCGGCATCGCGGCAATGTACGACGAACGGCAGATCGAGCCGGCGAGCCAGATCCAGATGCCGCGTGAAGTAGTCCGCCTGCAGGTCGATCGGTGCGTAGTCCCAGTAACGGTCGAGCCCGGTCTCGCCGATCGCGACAACCTTGGGCAAGGCTGCCAGCCGCTCGATCTCTTCCCAGTCCCCCGGATGCGCCTGCGACGCATAGTTGGGCTGAATGCCGACCGCCGCATGAACCGACGGGTACTTGGCCGCGAGGGCCACCGCATTGCGGCTCGTTTCGGCAGTGGTGCCGATGGTGATGATCGCCGTGATTCCCTCAGCGAGTGCACGGGCAACCACTTCGTCGCAGTCACCGCCGCGGAAGGCCTCTTCATCGAGATGAGCGTGCGTGTCGATCACGGGACGAATCAATGCTCCGTTGAATAGAATTCACCACGGAGACACGGAGGGCACGGAGTGAAGATGAAAAGGCAATTCCAATAAGGAAACCAGGAAGGCAGGAAACAAAGAAGATCGAAAAGTGGACTCCATCAAAATGTTGGATGGACCTGAAGCCGTGTGGCTGGAATTTACAGCTGGAATGAGGAGCCGGAATTCTCGGCTCTCCTCAAATTTCATTTCCTGGATTCCTGGCTTCCTTATCAAACTTTGATTGCTCTTCTCTGTGTTCTCCGTGACTCCGTGGTAAGCATCAGACGGAGATTACGCCGCGGAGATCTTCGCCCGCGAGGCGACCAGTTTTTCCAGCCGAGCGAGCGTCTCCCGCTCATCCGCCAGAATCTCGTCGAGCAACTTCCGCCCCTCGGCATCATTGGAGGTCGGCTGGCGGGCTGTTTCAATTTCGGCCGTCAACTGCTTCTGATCCTTCACGACGAGCGCCAGCAGGTAATCGAGCGCGACGTAATGCAGGTCGGTGTAGTCGGTTGGATAGGCACCGAAATCAATCGGCCATTCCCGATCAAGGAGAAGGTCCGCCAGCCGGCCGACGTTCGCGCGACGACGGTCGACCAGCTCATTGACCGCTCGCTGCACGTCCGCCTCGCCGCTGGACGACCACGGCCACGCCTCCGCCACGTACGAGAGAAGGCTCTTGTCGAGTTGGATCAGCACCTGGTTCAGGGCGTTGTTCGCAGTGCTCGGCATAATTTGCTCGTGCTGCTCCGCAGAAAAGGAGAACTTCCGAACGCGGAGGAGAGGCAGGATGCTCCCCGACGCGAAATGTTAAACCTTAGGGGATATGCACGACGGCGGTGGCCACGCTGTTGGCCAGCCGGCTGATGACGTCGATACCGATACCCGCAAGCAGCACCGGCAGCGTAATGATCAGGACGTACGCGCGAACCGACATTTCCTCGTCGGCCCGGCGGGCACCCTCCGGCCGGGTGGAAATAAACATCGCCTTCATGATGCGGACGTAATAGAACAGGCTGAAGACGGTGTTTGCACCGCCGATCGCCAGCACCAGCCACATCGACCAGTGAATGTGGCCCGCCTGCATCAGCGACGAGAAGACCGCCAGCTTGGCGAAGAACCCGCCGAAGGGAGGCAGCCCGATCAAGCTGAACAGGCAACCCGCCATGCAAACGCACAACCAAGGCGCCTGTTGTGCCAACCCGTTGTAGTCTTCAATCTCCTCGCTGTAGATCGAGTTGCGAATGAGCGCCACGATGCCGAACGCGCCGAGATTCATGAACAAGTACACCACCAGGTAGAACAGCAGCGCCTCGACGGCGCGCGTCGCTTCGGCCTGGCGGGGAACGTGCGAATTGGCCGGGCCGTTGAGGATGACCATCATCGCGCCGACGGCCATCAGCATGTAGCCGGCATGGGCGATCGTCGAATAGGCGAGAAGCCGTTTGATGTTCGTCTGGGCATAGGCCGCCAGATTGCCGAACGTCGATGTCAAGGCAGCCACGATGCCGATGCCGATTCCCAGGGAGTAGTTGATTTGCGCGAGGGACGCGGCTTCGCCCCCCATGAGCGCCATGCAGAAACGGATGAGCAACCCAAACGCCGCCGCTTTCGACGCCACCGACAAGAACGCGCCGACTTCGGCTGCCGCTCCCTCGAAGGCATCCGGAGCCCAGAAATGAAACGGCACGACCGACAGTTTGAAGGCAATGCCGACCAACACCATCATTGCCGCGAGCATCACCGTGCGAACGGTGGGATCGGACATGCTGGCACCGTGCGCCAGTAGGAGATTCAGGTGCGAGGCCATCTCCGACATATTCGCGGTACCTAGTAGCCCCGTCAGCAGGCTGATGCCGTACAGCATGACCCCCGCGGCCCCGGCTCCGTAGACGACATACTTCAGCGACGCCTCGCTCGACAGCTTGCGCCCCTTCAAGAAGCCGACCATCGCGTAACTCGGGACGCTGGTCATCTCGATCCCGAGGAACAGAATCAATAGATTGTTCGCCGAGACCATCAACAGCATGCCGATCGTTGAGCCGATGAGCAGCGTGTAAAAATCGGGACCGTCCTCGACATCGGGAATGCCCGACAACACCGTGAGGGCAATCACAAGGATCAGAAACAGCATCAGGAACAGGCGGAAGAAGACGGTGAAACTGTCGTACACCAGCAAACCGGTGAAGATCCCCTCCACGACATTTCCCTGGCTGCTGATCGCCCGGAATTGAACCAGAACCAGCACGAAGGCGGCCAGCGTACCGACAAGCGCGACCCAGTACGACGGCAGCAGGCGATCGGCGTTGAACAGACGGACCAGTAACAGCGCGACAATCGTGCCGCAGAGGACAAGCTCGGCGCTGAACAGAGGCAGCGACAGCTTCTGAGTGTCGTAAACCAAACGATTTAGTAAGGTCTCGATGTTCATAGACTTCGATTCAACGCGTTCTTGCGATTGTCGTCTGCCGTCCGCTGACGTTTTCTACTTCTGCGACTCGACACGAAATTGTCAATTTACAACGAGGGCTACTTGCCCACCATATTCTGCGCGGTCTGCAAGACCTGGAACGCTTTTTCGTAACCCGCGCTGAGGGACTTCACCAGAAGATCGGTGGAACTATGCATGACTTTGAACACCAGGTTGGGGCAAACGCCGAACAAGATCGCGGAGGCCAGAAGAACGACGGCGACGCAGATCTCGCGGTTGTTCATGGGGGTGATTTCCTCGGCGTGCGGCCCTTTGTACTCCGGACCGAGATACACCCGTTGCAAAGCCCACAAAATGTAACCCGCCGTCAAGATCACGCCGGACGCACAGATGATCGCCAGCAACGGGCTGTAATTCCAGGAGCTGAGCACCACGAAGATCTCGCCGATGAACCCGCACAGTCCGGGAAGCCCCAAACCTGCGAAGAAGATCCCAGCGGCGAGACCGGCATACAAAGGCATCAGCCCCGCCAGTCCGCCGAACTGGTTGAGATCGCGGTGATGGACGCGGTCGTAAATCACGCCGACCATAAAGAACATGCCGGCTGACGAGATGCCGTGCGCGATCATCTGGAACATCGCGCCGTTGATCCCCATCAGCCAGTAATCTTCGCCGACCGTCATGACAGCGGTTTGTCCCGGTGTTTCCGTAATCTTCCAGACCGCCATGCCGACGAGCACGTAACCCATGTGGCTGACCGAACTGTACGCGACGAGGCGTTTGAAATCGGTTTGCGCCAGTGCGGCCAGCGCCCCGTAGATGATGCTCACTGCACCAATGAGGACCAACGCATAGGCGGCGTACTGCGCGCCGTAGGGACAGATGGGGAAGGCGATACGGATGATGCCGTAGCCCCCCATCTTCAAGAGCACCCCCGCCAGAATCATACTGATGGGAGTTGGGGCTTCGACGTGGGCATCCGGCAACCAGGTATGAAACGGGAAGGTCGGCACTTTGATCGCGAAGCCGATGAACAGCAAAATGAAGGCGGTGATCTGCACCGTCGAGCTGAAGCTGATTCCCTGCGCGGCGAGTTTCCCCTGGCCGATGTCCGCCAGCCGCATGATGTCGAACGTCGGCGCGACCGCGGCGTTGCCCCCGGTGCTGCCGAAGTAGAACATCAACAGGGCGATGAGCATCAGCACGCCGCCGAAGAGAGTGTAGAGGAAGAACTTGATCGCGGCATATTCCTTTCGCGGCCCCCCCCAGATGCCGATGAGGAAGTACATTGGCAGCAGCATCACTTCCCAGAAGATGTAGAACAGGAAGAAGTCGAGCGCGAGAAACACGCCGAGCATCCCCGTTTCCAGCAGCAGGAAGAGGATGAGGTATCCCTTAATATGTTTCTTAATGCTCCAGGAGGCCATCATCGCCAACGCGCTGATGACGGTGGTGAGCAGCACCAGCGGCAGACTGATGCCGTCGTAACCGAGGCGATAATAGATATTCCAGTTCTTAATCCACTCGAACGCGACTCCGTGCGAGCCGTCGGAATTGACCGGCTGAATCCCCGCTTCGTCTAGGTTGAACCTCCCACACAAGAAGATCGAGGCGATCAAAGTGACGATCGTCGCTCCGAACGCCCAATAGCGCATCAGCTCCTCATCCTTCTTCGGCATGAAAGCCAGGAAGAAGGCCGCCGCGGTCGGAGCAAAAATGATGAAGGAGAGAAGTTGAAGGTCGTTCATGGCTTATTTCGGATAGAGAGTGAACAACAGCACGAACAGGGCCAGCACCGAGACCGCGATGAACATCACGTATTGCCGGAGCAGCCCGGTCTGAAATCTTCGCAAAGACCGGCCAGTGGAAAAGGTGACGTCTCCCACCAGGTTCACGAGGCCGTCGATAATTGTTTCGTCGAACTTGCGATCGATCTGCGAAAGGTCGATCGTCCAACGGCAGCAGGCGTGTAGAAAACCGTCGAACACAATGCGGTCGAACGCAGCGCACCAGCCGGCCACAATCTTCGCCGGGCGGACGAACATGGCATCGTAGAGGTTGTCGAACTGCCACTTTTCCACGAGGAAGCGGTGCAGTCCGGCAAACTGCCGCGCGATCTCCGCCGGGTTGACTAATCCCACCCCATAGAGCAGATAGGCGAGCACCGCGCCGAGCGCCGCGACAAACAACGCCCACATTCCCGCCGTGGCATGCACGCCGTGAATCGTCTCGTGGCTGGGAAGGCGAATTCCCGAAGCGGCCGCGACGATCCCTTCGGCCACTCCGGCCGGTTCGCTGTTGGTCAGCAAACGGTACAGAGGACCGGACTCGCCGCCGATGGCGCAAAAGATCGCGAACACCGACAGAATAATCAGCGGCGTCGTCATCACCCGCGGCGACTCATGGGCATGGTCGTGCAAGTGCTGGTCGCGCGGCTTGCCCCAGAAGGTATAGAACCAGAGGCGGAACATGTAGAACGCCGTAATGCCGGCGGTCACCAGCGGCACCCAGAACAGCAGGAAGTGGTTCGGGTTCAACTGCATATAGGCGAGCGCCGTCGCGACGATCGCGTCTTTCGAGTGGTAGCCGGAGAACGCGAACTTCCAGCCGGCGTACGTTCCTGGGATCGCGAGTCCACAGATGGCGATCACGCCGACCAACATTGCAAATGCGGTGATCGGCATCTTTTTGAGCAGACCTCCCATCCGGGGCATTTCCTGCTCGTGATGACAGCCGGCGATCACGCTTCCCGAGGCCAGGAACATCAGCGACTTGAAGAAGGCGTGCGTGATGAGGTGGAACAGACCCGCCCCCCAACCGCCGACTCCGATGCCGAGCATCATGTAACCGAGTTGGCTGATCGTCGAGTACGCCAGCACCCGCTTGATGTCCGTCGCGACGATGGCGATTGTCGCCGCCACGAACAACGTAATACAGCCGACGTAGGCGATCGTCAGCAATACCTCTGGAGTAAACATCGGATAGAACCGCCCGGCGAGATACACGCCGGCGGCGACCATCGTCGCGGAGTGGACGAGCGCCGAGACCGGCGTCGGTCCTTCCATCGCGTCGGGCAACCAGGTCTGCAACGGGAATTGGGCACTTTTGCCGACACAACCCGCGAAAATCCCGAGCCCTGCCGCGACCAACAGGAAATACGGGATTGTCTTCGTGCCGGTTGCATCGTGAAGGCGGACGACGCTGGAAGCAGCCCCTTCGCCGTTCTCGACCGTTTCGACATCGAGTTGGCCATGCTCGCCGCGGACCATCTGGAACAAGCCCGGTTGGGTCGCGCCGTTGAATTGATAAGAGCCGAATTGGAACGTGCCGAACCAGGTCCAGACGATCATCAGCCCGATGAGGAAACCGAAGTCGCCGACCCGGTTCATGATGAACGCTTTATTGGCGGCGGTGCTGGCGGACTTCCGTTCCACGTAGAATCCGATGAGGAAGTAGCTGCAGATGCCGACCAGTTCCCAGAAGACGAACACC
>CAZVJA010000076.1:0-22272 GCA_964626885.1 uncultured Planctomycetaceae bacterium
GCACCTTCGAACCTTGTCGCGAGCTTTCGACGGAATTCTTCGCGGCAACTTCGAATGAAGTATCAATCAGGCATGCGAAATGAAAGGCACTCAGGCGGCCGGTGGAACCGAACCGACCTCTGACCGGCGCGCCGCCATTGTAACCCCGTTCTTTCGCGTCGCGATGACCATCAGTCCAAAACCAATGGTGGCCGTGATCGCTGCTGTCACGATCCAACTGGCCGGCAGGTGCGAGTGTTCGAGATCCGCCTGCTGGTCGAGCCCGAGGCCCCATTCGGATAGTTGGCTCTGGTAGTACGACGCGAGCATCAGCAAACCGTTGTGCACCATGTGCAGGAGCATCCCCGGCCAGAGGCTGCCGGTGCGAACACAGATCCAGCCAAGCACGATTCCCAGCAGCGTGCTCGACACGAACCGTTCGATCGCCAGGCTGTCGAGAAAGATGACGTGGAACAGGCCGAAGATGATGCCCGAAAAGAGAATCGCTGCTCGAGGAGTAACGCGCGTGCCCAGTGCATTCAGCAGATAGCCTCGGAAGAAAAACTCCTCGCATGCGGCGGGAGCGACAGCGAGCGCCAGCATGATCTGATACGGCCGCAATTCGCTGCGGAGCCGGTCGATGAGCTTCTGCGCGGCGGCGAGCTGTTCCTGTGTGAGCGACACCAGTCCGATCTGCTGCTGCAGCACGATCACCTCATGCGCGAAGACCCAGAGCGAAACTCCCAGCAGGAGCGCTGCGGGGATAGCCAACGACGGCGGCAGTGTCAAACGGAACCCCTCCGCGACGCGGACACGATTCCGTTGCGCCACCGCAAATGGAAACAGCCCGAACAGCAGGAGCGTGGCCAGTGCATTGATGCCGATGAGCGTCGGCATGTCGTCGATACCGGTCCGGGCGATCAGATTCCGCAACAGAAAATTCGCCGGGAAAATGAGGGCCAGACAGGCGAATGCACTGGTCAGCGATGGAACCGGAGACGATGCCGATGGCCGGCGGATCAGATCGGTCCAGGTTCCGCTTGCGCCGTACAGGATCGCGTCGGTCCCGAAGATACGGGCAGCGATGGCGATGGCTGCCAGCGCGAAGAGCGCCGTGGAAAGCACCACGACCATCACAATCACCAGCGTCGCCTCCCCTTCGAACAGGTCGCGGGCGAGAAGGACGATGTTTACCAGCGGCGTCACCGCCAACGGCCCATTGAGCTTGAGCCCGGGCATCATACTCAGCAAACCCGGCGCAATCGAGACGAGCATCAATGGAATGAGATATGCCTGTGCCTCCTTGAAGCTTCGCGCGAAACTCGTCACCGCCAACAGCAGCGCCGAGAAGAAGGCCGCGAACAACAGCAACAGCCCGAAAATCTCCGCGATGATCAGCACCGAAATCCCCGAACCGCCGAACAGCAGCGGCCCGAGCCCCATGCTCATTACCGTGATCAGCATCGATACCAGATTCACTGTCGCTGTCAACAGGGCGACCGTGACGACGGCTGCGTACTTGGCGACGAGGAGTTGCAGTCGCGGAACCGGCGCGGCGATGAGCATTTCGAGCGTCCCGCGCTCGCGTTCCCCCGCAGTGAGGTCGATCGCCGGGTACACCGCGCCAGTGATGGTCATCAGGATGAGCACAAGAGGGATCAGAGTTGCCAACGAATGTGCCTTGGAGGCCGGGAGGCCGGCGATTTCGACCGGCGCGCGGGTCACGCGCACCGCTGTGATGCGCCCCTCAGCCTTCAGATTACGCAATTGAAATCGATACAGCTCGGCGTTGACCGCCGCGAACAGTAACTCAACGTACGACTGCGCCTCCCGGCTGCGGTAGGACGCGTCATTGACGAGCAGATCACAATCGAATCCTTCCTTGAACAACTCACTAAAACGGAATGCTTCTTTCCGTTTGATGCGGACTCCGATGTCGATATCTTGCGTGACGACTGCTTCCTCGATGTTTTCGGCGACCAAGATCCGGATCGGCAGTTCGGCGATTTCGGCATCGCGGCTGTCGGTGGAAGTTCCGGCTTGTTGCGCAAGAGGTTGGCTGTTGTTTCCTTTACCGATATCGTTCTGATTGCCGTCAGTTCCACGGTTTCTTTGTCGGTCGCGACGAGTTCGGAGGTCGTAGCCTCGCTTGAGAATCGAGCCGATAAGTTCCCCTTCTTCCTTTGATACGACACCCAGGCGGAAGGCATCCTGTGACGTGCCTCCCATGCCGGAAACCAGAAACCGCTGAAATCCGAGGCTCAATAGCGGGTAAACGATGACCGGCATCAGCACGAGCGTGACGATGGTGCGGCGATCGCGAAGTGTTTCGCGGAGTTCCTTGAGCGCGAGCCGCCCGACGCGCGGCAAGATCCCGTCTTCTCGACGCGGCGAGGTTGTTGCAGGGGATGGTGTGGTTTGCGAAGTCATCGGGCGGAGAGTTCCGCGGTGGTTTCGGAAGAGGAAGTGCCAACAAACTTGATGAACATCTCAACCAGCGTTTCACATTTTGTCGAAGCGCGCAACTCCGCGAGTGTTCCTTCGAGTACCAGCCGTCCGTGGTGCAGCAAGCCGAAGCGATCGCACAGGCGCTCCGCCTCGTGCAGACGATGGGTGCAGACGATGACCGCGCGCCCCTGGTCGCGCAACTGTGCGATGTATTCAAAGATCGCCTGGCTGCCGAAGACATCCAACCCGCGGGTCGGCTCGTCGAGCAACATTACAGGAGGGTCATGAATGAGCGCCCTTGCCAGTTGTACGCGTTGTTTTTGCCCAGTGCTGAGCGTTGAACAGCGCTGGTCGAGAAACGATCTGATTCCCATCAGACCGGCGACCCGGTCAAGTTTTCGCCGTGCCTCGTCGGGCGCGATGCCATACAGGTCGGCGAAGAAGAGGAGCATCTCGCGTGGAGAAAGCCATTGATAGACACCGGCGCTGGCGGAGACGAGCCCGACGCGCCGCTTCACTTCGTCGGGAAATTCAGAGGAACGCAAGCCGTCGACTTCCGCGTAGCCGCTCGTTGGGCGGAGTAATCCAAGAATCATCCGTACGGTAGTGGTTTTGCCGGCGCCGTTTGGTCCTAGCAGTCCATACACTTCGCCGGCGGCGACTTGAAACGAGAGGCGATCGACCGCGACGATCGAGCGGCCGTTCGCGCCGAAGGATTTAGTCAACTCGTTGACGGAGATCATGCGCGTCTCAGGCGAAATCGTTGTTGAAGCAGCTTTTGAAACTTTGCGACGTGGAAGTCCGGAAATGGCATCATAGCGACTCGCAAAGAGGCTTTCCGGAACCGAATTCCAGATCGGAGCAAGAGTTTTTGAAATTCGTGCATCACCAAATCGCACCAAACCGCTTGTGAACAGGCTGTTTACGTGTGACTTAGAACGATCGTTGGTGGAGGTTCAGAAACGTGCATTGAGATCACGATCAACCGGCGTGTTTGTCGAGAACTGGCCGGGCAGTTTTCCCTGTATTCCCAGTTTCGCGCGCGATGAGCTGCGGCTTCACGCAACTTTCATTTTTTTTGTTGCACCGAGTTCCCTGAGCCGTTGGGAGTTACGGCGAGCTTGGTGATACGGAATGAAAATTCCGGACTAAGCAGAACTTGACAACTGGCCGGCCCGATTTATATTGGCATTTCTGCTCGTTTCACAATATCTGGTGTTTTCAAACGGCCCTTCCCCCATAGATTGTGTTAAAATGGGTGGAATCGGGATTCGGGCGTACAGTATACTGATGTTCAATTTTCGGCGGAGTTTAGCCGAAACTCTTTCTTGAAGTCCGGCAGAAACGGAATCTGCCGGTCCCCTCCACAAACGCCTGGCGTGCCGTTTTGGCTGCGCTGAATGATTGATTGTGATTCGCAGGAGTCTGTTGGGTGAGACGCGACGACGGAATTGTTGACCACATCAGGGCTTTAACGAACGTAAAATTCCAGTAGGAACTCTGAAGGAGTGCATGATGCACGAGACAAAGGGAGTAGCAGCAGGTTCCACCTCGACCCCGTTGAGCGGCAACGGCAGTCATCAGGCTCAGCAGTCCACGGCAGCCGCCATGAAAGTTTCACTCGGTTTTTGTCCTGCGGGAGTCGACCCCTTCGAAACCGTCGAATGGGAGTTGCGGACAGCCCAGATCAAAGACGAGAACGGCGGCGTTCTGTTCGAACAGCAGAACTGCGAAATTCCCGCTCCGTGGAGCGCGCTGGCGACCAACGTCGTCGTCAGCAAATACTTCTACGGCGAGCACGGCACACCCGAACGAGAATCCAGCGTTCGGCAGGTGATCCACCGCGTCGCGCGCACGATCGCCGACTGGGGAGTCGAAGACGGCTACTTTGAAACCACCGATGACGGCGAGAACTTCTACCGTGACCTCAGTTGGCTCTGCCTGCACCAGTACGGCGCATTCAACTCGCCGGTCTGGTTCAACGTCGGGCTGTATCATCAGTACGGCGTGAAGGGCTCGCAGGGGAACTACCATTGGGACGTGAAGACCGGTGCGATCCACCGTCCGGAAACTCCGTACGAATATCCGCAAGGTTCGGCCTGTTTCATTCAGTCGGTCGAAGACAACATGGAAGACATTATGCGGCTGGCCACCAGCGAAGCGATGCTCTTCAAATACGGCTCGGGAACGGGCACCGACCTGTCGACCATCCGTAGCGCGCGAGAGAAGCTCTCTGGCGGCGGCATCCCTTCCGGGCCGCTGTCGTTCATGCGGGTTTATGACCAGATTGCCGCGGTGGTGAAGTCGGGTGGCAAGACCCGCCGCGCCGCCAAGATGCAAAGCCTTAAGGACTGGCATCCCGACATCCGCGAGTTCATCCAGGCTAAATCCAAGGAAGAAAAGAAGGCCCGCACTCTCATCGAAAGCGGCGAATACGAGGCTAACTTCAACGGTGAAGCCTACAGCTCGATCATGTTCCAGAATGCGAACCTCTCGGTCCGCGTTTCCGACGCGTTCATGCAGGCCGCTGTCGACGGCAAGAAATGGAGGACCCACTGGGTGACCGACTCCAATGTAGCGGGCCCAGAGTACGAAGCCAAGGATTTGCTGCGTGACATTTCCGAGGGGACCTGGTACTGCGGCGATCCTGGCCTGCAATATGAGACGACCATCAACCGCTGGCATACCTGCCCCAACTCCGGGCCGATCAACGCGTCGAATCCCTGCTCGGAATACATGTTCCTCGACGACACCGCTTGCAACCTCGCCAGCCTCAACCTCAAGAAGTTTCAGCTTGAGGACGGCACATTCGATGTCGAACGTTACCGCCGCGCGGCGGCAATCTTCATCACCGCGCAGGAAATCCTCGTCGATCATGCCAGCTATCCCACGCCGGCCATCGCCGAGAACAGCCACCGTTACCGCCCGCTCGGTCTCGGCTATGCCAATCTCGGCAGCCTGCTGATGTCGATGGGGCATCCCTACGACAGCGACGCCGGCCGCGGCATTTGCGGCGCGCTCACCGCGCTCCTCAACGGCCAAGCCTACTTGTCGTCGAGCCAAATTGCTGCCGATGTCGGTCCGTTCGCCGGCTATAAGGAAAACGAAAAGCCGATGCTCCGCGTGATGCAGATGCACCGCGACGCCGTCGAGAAGATCGACGCCGCCTGCCCCGTCTATCTGCGGAATGCCGCTCGGCAGGTCTGGAACGAATGTCTCGAGTCTGGAAGAAAGCATGGCTACCGCAACGCGCAGGCGACCGTCCTCGCGCCGACCGGCACCATCGCCTTCATGATGGACTGCGACACCACCGGCATCGAGCCCGATATCGCCCTCGTCAAGTACAAGCAGCTTGCCGGCGGCGGCATGATGAAAATCGTCAACCGCACCGTGCCGAAGGCGCTCAAGACGCTCGGATACGATCAGCCGGTGATCGAGGGGATCATCGACTACATCGATAAGAACGACACGATCGAAGGGGCGCCGGAACTCAAGCCGGAACATCTCCCCGTTTTCGATTGTGCCTTCAAGGCGGCGAAGGGAACCCGCACGATCGGCTGGCATGCCCATGTGAGCATGATGGCCGCCGCGCAGCCGTTCCTCTCAGGTGCGATTTCCAAAACGGTCAACATGCCGCAGGAATCGACCGTGGAAGACATCGAGAACGCCTACCTCGAAGGGTGGCGGCTCGGGCTGAAGGCGCTCGCCATCTATCGCGACGGATCGAAACAGAGCCAGCCCCTGGCCACCACCAAGGAAGGTGACCGCCGCAAGAAAGGCGAAGAACCCGTGCCAGAGCGGCCTCTCCGCCGGCATCTCCCGGCGACCCGTCAGTCTCTCACGCACAAGTTTTCGGTCGGCGGACACGAGGGATATATTACGGTCGGCTTGTTTGAAGATGGCAAGCCGGGCGAATTGTTCGTGACCATGGCCAAGGAGGGAAGCACCATCGGAGGTCTGATGGATACCATCGGAACCCTCACCTCCATGGGACTGCAATATGGCGTGCCGGTTGATGTCTTTGTCAACAAGTTCTCGCACACGCGGTTCGAACCCTCCGGGTGGACGAACAACCGCGACATTCCGAATGCCAAGAGCGTGGTGGATTACATCTTCCGCTGGCTCGGCATGCAGTTCATTCCGGGGTACCGTGAGGCGAATGCTCCGCAGCGAGACGAACCGGCCGAAGCCGCGAAGAGCGAAGGAAAATCGGTCGGAGCCGCAGCTGCAACCGTCGAAACGACCGCCGAAGCCGTCACAAAGAAGCTCGTCAGCATTGTTGCGCCGTACACCAACGGCAAACACGGGAACGGCGCGGCCCTGCCGCAAACCGAGACCGATGGCCCGGGGATTCGTAGCCAGCAGTTTGCTAAGTTCCAGACAGACGCTCCCGCCTGTGACAACTGTGGTGCGATCACCGTGCGAAACGGGAATTGCTACTTGTGCCACAATTGTGGCAACAGCATGGGGTGCAGCTGAGGGAATGGCGGCATCACGTGCCGATGGACACCCCGGTCTTGGAGGACCGGGGTGTTCTTTTTTGTGCGCACGCGGAACAAGATCGTTTTCCAACGCACCTTAAAGTTGCTGTACAATGGCGATTGCTCCTCGGGAGGACATCGCAATGAAAAAAGAAAAGGCACCCAAAAAACGGCTCAAGCTCGAAGACCTGATTTACCAGGTCAAATCGGAATTGCTGGAGGCACAACAGAAGCACGCCGGTGAAAAGGCCTTTCTCGAGCTCGATACGATCGAAATGGAAGTCAAGGTGGCTACGACCGTCTCCGGCAAGGGAACGGTCGATGTCTGGGTGCTGAAGTTCGGTGAACTCGGAGGAGGAAGAGAGAACACGCACACCGTCCGGCTTTCGTTCAAGGTCGCCAAGCCGAAACCTCTGCCGGCTTCCACAGCCACAAAGCAATTGCCTCCGTTCTCCCTTCAAAAGGAGAAAATCGACGATTTGACGGTCATTCAGGAGTTCCAACTCGAATCCCCGAGTCTTGGCGCTGTAACACCGCATGGACCAAACTTCGGAATCTACCTCCCTTGTGAGACCGAAACCGATCGGAAGAATATTTACGAATACCTCCAGTTGCAGATGCGAGAACACAGCCTTCCCGTCAGCAATCTCAAAATACTCCCCGTGGAGGCTCCGACGAAACTCTCGGGGGACGATATCAAAAACCCCTGACGCTGAACTGAGCCATTCCCGAGTCACCTACGGGAGATCAGTCCGCGCAGGGGAAGTCAGCACAAACGCTACAAGGAACAATATTCCCAGCAGCAGGTCGATCAGCCCCGCTCCCAGCATAGGCAGGCTCAAACGTCCCCCAAGGAAGAGTACGATCGCTGGAATGCCGAAGCTTCCCTTTTCGACGATGGCGGGGATCATCATTGGCCGGTACTTGACCGGGTCCGTTGCCAGGATAAGAAAGACGATTTGCCAGGCGACGGCTACCCCGATGAAGCCGTAGAAGAATTCCGGGTGCGTGATGGCGGGGGGATAGTCGCGGCCGATTTTTTCCTCGAGCGCATACTGTGGCAGCAGAACGATCAGACCGTAAATCCCCGCCCCGAGAAAGACTTGCTTTGCGAACTTCATTCCCGCCCCTTCCATTCCGGATGATTCATGTCCCGTTTGCTCTGCAGTCCATTCGTATCCTTGCCCACATTCTGTGTCCTGAGAGACGCTCCTGCCAGCATGAAAGCTGTCCCAGGGCCGACCGGTCGCCTCCCCTTGTCCCGTGGCCTATAATTGCTTGTGGCGGAGAACTGGTTGCGGCCAACGCTGCTTGCTCAAGAACGGGTGGTTGACACGGTCGCGGTTTTCGCCGGGGAGCAGTCAGACGTGAAAGAATTCGTTGAACCGTTGGGAATGCGAATCCTCATCCGCAAGGATGAGAGCCGTCAAAAGACGCGCGGCGGTATCGTGCTGCCGGACGATGCGGAAATACCGACCATCACCGGCCGCGTGGTGGAGGTCAGCGTGCAGGTTTCCAACGACGAGGACTTCCCGATTCGCAAGTACGACAAAGTACTGTTCAACCCCAAGCGGGCGATTCCAGTCGACTTTGAGCCGGACAATCTCTTGTATGTTGTCCCCGTGGAAGACGTGGTCGCGGTGTTCCGCAAGGCTTCCAAATCTTCCGCCGCCGCGGAGACGGAAAACGACGTCGAAAACGGCGATCACCAGCCCGACATCCACGAACGGGATGATCTGGACGAACAACTGTGAGATTCCCTCTCACCACAGTTAGGTGTAATTGTCGTCGCGTTCCAATTCGAGCCGCGTGGAAAGTCACCTCCTGACGCGCCGATTCTCGGTTGTCTATGGCAAATGTTTGATTGCTGCGGTCCGAGCATGTTAGGCTGATCGACTGGTTTCTCACTCTGAACTTTATGGTCATCCGTTTTCTTAGGAAGGCTTTTTGAGAATGACACCACGATCCACGCCCCAGCGATTCTGGCCGATGCTCCTTCTCACCGTAGTTATGCTTGGGGCGACGAGCGTTGCTGTGGCCGCCGATGACTACCAGCTTGGTCCCGATTCGATGGAGCAGGCCGGCGTTCCGAAGGGGACCGTCACCAAAGGAACGTGGGAAAGCAAGCAGGTTTATCCCGGTACGGTGCGCGATTATTGGGTTTACGTTCCCGCGCAGTACGACGCCCAGAAGCCGGCCTGTGTGATGGTCTTCCAGGACGGCGGCGCTTATGTCGACACGACAAAGCAGTTCCGTGTGCCGACGGTGTTCGACAATCTCATCCACAAAGGGGAGATGCCGGTGACGATCGGCATTTTTCTCAACCCGGGGAATATTCCGGCGGCGAAAGAAGGGGGCCAGCCGCGCAGCAATCGCAGCTACGAATACGATACACTCAGCGACCAATACGCGCGGTTTCTTATAGAGGAGATCCTTCCCGACGTGGGGGCGAAATATTCGTTGACCGACAAACCGGACGGGCGGGCGATCTGCGGTATCAGTTCCGGCGGCATTTGTGCCTGGACAGTCGCCTGGGAGCGTCCCGACCAGTTTCGGAAAGTGTTGAGCCATGTCGGCAGCTTCACGAACATTCGTGGAGGGCACGTTTACCCCGCACTGATCCGCAAGACGGAACGCAAGCCGATCCGCGCCTTCTTGCAGGACGGCTCCGGCGATCTCGACAACCTGCACGGTAACTGGCCGCTCGCGAATCAGGAGATGGCGGGGGCACTCAAATTCTCTGGCTACGACTACAAGTTTGAATTCGGCGACGGGGGGCATAATGGAAAGCATGGGGGAGCAATTCTCCCCGAATCACTCCGCTGGTTGTGGCGCGATTACCAGGCGAAGTGAGTTGCTTCGAGGGAATGCCTAACTCCGATACATTCCACAATTCCTTGTCCGTCATTGCTGAGAAACTCCACATGCGTTTGCATCGAACATATACCGTTTTCACGATTGGCTGTCTGATATTCGCCGCTGCGAACGCATTACCGGCGCAAGACATGCCTCTGTCGGATGTCCTCATCGAAGGGGAAAACTGGCAGCAGGTGGGAGATGGGTACAAATTCACCGAAGGGCCGGCAGCGGACGCCCATGGGAACGTGTTTTTCACCGATGTTCCCAACAGCAAGATCTACAAGATTGACGGAGATGGAAAAATTACCCTCTTCGCCACCGATACCGCCAATACCAATGGCTTGATGTTCGGTCCCGACGGAAGATTGTACGGCTGCCGCAACGGCGAGAAAAAGATCGTCGCGTATGATGCCAACGGCGGCGTGCAGACGATCGCTGACGGGGTGACATCCAATGATCTGGTTGTCACTTCGAAAGGAGAGATCTACTTTACTGATCCTCCAAACGGACTAATTTGGCTGATTAACGTCCAAGGGGAAAAACGGGTCGTCGCAAAGGATCTGCAGCCAAACGGTGTCATCCTCTGGCTGGGGGAAGAAACCCTTGTAGTTACCGATCGTGCGCTGCCGCTGCTGTGGGCGTTTCGCGTCGAAGCGGACGGTGGGTTGAACTTCAAGGAGCGGTATTACTCGCCACTCCAGATGGCCCCCGATGCGACGCGCACCGGCTCCGACGGCATGACGATCGACAAATCGGGGCGGGTATACGTCACGACGCTAGTGGGTTTGCAGGTATTCGACCCGACTGGGCGGTTGAGTGGAGTGATTCAAAAGCCGCAGACCAAGTCGATTTCAAATGTGACCTTCGGCGGACCGAAGTTCGACTATCTGTACGTAACGAGCAATGACAAGGTGTACCGCCGCAAGACGAAGACCGCCGGTGCACCGTACTTTCTGCGGAAGTAATCTCTCTCGATACGCGGCGAATCGTTGAAGTCGATTGACATCAGACCGCGCGCGAAAAAGCCGGAGCGAATGCCCCGGCTTTTGCTTTGGTCTTGCGGTCGGGCGACCGCAATTCGTGCGGCGTCGTTTACGCGAAACTGGTCGCCGCGTGATGGGATTCTTCTCTCAGCGGTCGCTCAGAACACGTCCAGGATGAATGCGTGCCCCGAGTGCCACTGGTTATCGTCGGTGTAAAAGTTGTACCAATCCCTGTTGAACACCGGAATCTGACGGTTCTGGGGATAGCGGTAGTACATGTGGTTAAAGCTTCCCTGCGGCCGCTGGAAATTGTGCGGATAGTAAACGTAGGGGTAGTAGTAGAAGCGGTGCCAGTCGGTTGGTTGTCCTTCATTGGCGGCCCGAGCCTGCGTGGGCGAGCACGTCGAAAAAACCACGAGCGTCATCAGGACAATCAGACACCCTATGAGCGAACGAGCCGGCATGGAACCCTCCCCTTCTGTTACGGACCCCCGAACAACACAAGCCCGGGGTCTCAATGAATTCATCGGCGTGGCGGGGCTCGCTACAATAGGAAAGTCCCGCAAATCTGGAATAATCGTTCCTAGTGGCAGGTTTGCACGGGGCTAATACCAGCCCTCCGGGAGAGTGAAAGGGCGAGCCTCCACGAACCGGGGGTACTGAAACCTCAACCTGAAAGCCAAACTCATGAAGGGCCCGGGACTTCGGATTGGAATCCACGATGTCAGGCGTCTCTGGAAGTGTCCCCAGTGTGGGATTCAGGCGCGTGCGGCGGGAAGTATCGCGTCCAAGCTCTGCAATTGCCGCCCCGGGGGAGTCTTCATGAAGCTGGCGGAAGAGGTAAGGAAGCCCGCACCGGCACCTCAATCTTCACCATTGGCGGAAGTACTTCTGGAAAAGACAGTTACGCCACCACTTGTGATCCCGGAGTCTCCCGTTTCCGATCATCGACCGCACGATCGTCCTCAGGCCGACGACGGCACTCGAGAACTTCCTGATTGACATTTCGCTGATGGTCGTCCTTTCACCCGAATGTCTTGCGCCGATTCTGCGCGCGACCAAACCACGGCGTAGGTGACCGACGCGAACGGAAAATTAACAATCCGCACAAAAGCCGCAAATTCGTTGTGGTCGATACAAGCGTTATATGCGGAATATTTTATCGCGGAGATCGGGTCGCTTGACGGTCCCGGGTGGATTGCTGAACGCGTCAAACCCCTTACCGGAATGATCGTTTTGGTTTGGGTAGAACTTGCCCGGAGAGGACGAAGTCGAACATGAATATTCGCAACGAACAGAATCAGCGGAAAGTAATCGGATTTTTCAAGTTGTTGCGTGCGGTTTCCGCGGTTGCGTTGTGCATTCCGGTGTTCGCTGGGCAGATTTTCGCCGGAGAGGATACGACGGCGGAATTGCAGCAGCGTCTAGACGCGCTCGAGAAGCAAAACGCTCAACTGTTGCAAGCGCTGCAAGACGGCAAATTCCTGATTGATGCCAGCGCCAACGAGGACTCGCGGATTCGCAGCATTGTGCGGGATGAACTTGGCAACGATCCCGCCTTAGTGCAAACAAGTAGCGCGAACGCCGCTCCCGCAGCACCGACTGATGGGTATGAAGTCGGCAGCGATCTCAACATGTCGGCGACTTGGCACAATGGCCTGGAGCTTATCACGAAGCACAAAGACTTTCTGGTCCATGTCGGCGGACGTGTGCAATTCGATAGCGGCTGGTATGACGCGGACAACGATCTACAGTTCGGACCGGGTGGAACCGGGGAGTTTCGTGACGGCGTGGACTTCCGGCGCGCGCGGTTTCAGGTCAACGGCACGATGTATGAAGTGATCGATTGGAATACGGAGTTCGATTTTGTGAACTCGGTCCTCGTGGGATCTTCTCCGGCGAATGTTCCTGCCCCAACAGATTTGTGGGTGACAGTGACGCATCTCCCGTATGTCGGTAATTTTCGAGTCGGCAACATGAAGGAACCCATCGGATTCGAGCATCTTGTGGGGAGCCGCTTCCTGCCTTTTCTGGAACGATCCTTCAATCAGGATGCGTTTTATGGGGCCTTCAACAACGGCTTCACTCCGGGATTCATGTTCTTTAATCAACCGTTGGAAGAGCGGATGACGTGGTGGGTCGGGTTCTTCAAGCCGACCAGCAACCCGTTCGCCTTCAATACCGGCGACGGAGAGTACGCCGCCACAGCCCGCGTCACGTTCCTTCCCTGGTATGTTGACGAAGGACATGGCTTACTGCATCTCGGAATCTCCGCGCGGAATGCGGATCTCGATGAAGGGCATATCCGCATCCGCGCTCGCGGATCGGTTCGCAGCGGCGCCGGTGCGCAGTGGCCGGTACTCGCGGACACCCGATCGGGAGGCGTCGACATCGCGGGGGATGACAACCAGCAAATCAATACGGAACTGGCAATGGTCGCGGGCCCTTGGACATTGCAATCGGATTACCTGATGAGCTGGATCCAGGATGCCTCGCAGGGAGCGATTCCCGAAACGGCAAACGTTTTCTATCACGGCGGTTATGTGCAATTGCTGTATTTCCTCACGGGGGAAAGCCAACCGTACAATAAGAAAACCGCAGCCTTCGATCGCGTCGTGCCGCACGAGAATTTCTTCATGGTCAAAGACTGCAATGGCTGCACGCAGCAAGGGATCGGGGCGTGGCAGGTCGGCGCGCGGTACAGCCACCTGGATCTCAACGACGAGGCCATGGACGGCGGAATTCTCGATGGCCTGACGGTCGGCCTCAACTGGTTTTGGAATCCCAACATGAAGGTCCAGTTGAATTACGACCTTACCCACCGGCAATCAGCCACGCATCTGAGTGACGGTAATGTGCAAGCGATCGGCCTGCGGTTCGCCAGCGATTTTTGATCTCTATCTGAATTCGGGCCGGCGGACATGAAGTACCTCAGTCGAGTCACTCTGCTGGTGTTGGTCTCGGGCCTCATCGGCATCGGACTTCCTTCCGTCGCGAGTGCTCAATCCGAAATTGGTGACTCCAACGACTATCCGCGGATCGCCCTCGAATTCAGCGAACTCCCGCCCGAACCTCCCTCCGCAGGTGACGAATCTGCTGGACTCGAACAACGTCTCAAGCAGTTGGAGCAGGAATGGGCGGCACAGCGGAAAGCCGACCAGGCCAAGAAAACCGCGGATGCCCAGAAACCGACGGTCAAATGGACCGGTCAATTACAGTCTGATTTTTATCTGTTCAACCAGGATGACGACAGTCGAGCGACGTTCGGCGATATCGAAAACGGCGAGGCATTTCGCCGCGCCCGCTTCGGCATGTTCGGTGATTACGGACCGACCGAATACCGGATCGAGATGGATTTCGCACTCGCGGGGAGGCCGTCATTCATGGACGTCTTCGCGGGAATCCATGATGTGCCCGGTTTGGGGCGGGTGCGGGTGGGGCATTTCTTCGAGCCTTTCAGTCTGGAGCGTCTCACGGCAAATCGGTTCACTACGTTCATGGAGCGTTCGCTTCCCGACCAGCCATTCGTCCCGGCGCGAAACCTGGGTGTGATGGCCAACAACACATTCGCCGATGAGCACGCCACCTGGGCCGTGGGATTTTTTCGCTCCGACAGCGACGTGTTCGGGGATGACGTAGGAGACAACTTCGAAAGCGCGGTGACGGGACGAGTAACTTCGTTACTTTGTTGCGATGAGGAAAGTGGCGCCCATTATTTTCACGTCGGAGCGGGATATAGTTTTCGCGGCGCCAACAACGAAACAGTCCGTTTCCGCTCCCAGCCCGAGGCCCGTATTGGTTCCTCCGTTCCGAACGTGCCGTTCTTCGTCGATACCGGAAATATTCAGGCCGACTTTTACCAACTGCTCGGGGCCGAGGCGGCTTGGGTGAATGGTCCATTCTCGCTGCAATCAGAATTTGTGCTCGTTCCAGTTCATGCGACCGCTCAGGACGAGCTGTTGTTTCACGCGTGGTATGCGACGGCGAGCTATTTCCTGACTGGAGAGCATCGCCCCTATCGAAAGGATAACGGGACATTCGATCGCGTGATTCCCCACCGCGATTTTGTCCGTTATGCGTCCGATAAGTGCTTGGAGATGGGGCCGGGTGCGTGGGAAATTGCATTACGGATTTCGCGGCTTGACCTGAACGACCAATTGGTGAGCGGAGGGCGGCTGACGGATCTGACGGTCGGGTTGAATTGGTATATGAATCCATACCTGCGAATGACCGCGAATTATGTGCGCGCTTTTGCCGACTCACCTTCTGGTCGAGACAGCGGTACCGACATTTTCGCAATGCGTGTCGGATTCGACTTTTAGCGGAGCATATCCCCTGTCGGCAGTTTGAATCGCCACGGTTGCTCGGTTTGAATCGGGCTCTCTATACTTGCGGTGAGTTTCCCGCCGCGTCCGAGACCCCCTGATCACCCATGGCTCTGTCCGACATCGTCATCCGAGGAGCGCGCGAGCATAATCTGCGCAACGTCTCGCTCAGTTTGCCGCGAAATCAGCTGATCTGCATGACGGGGGTCAGCGGCTCGGGAAAAAGCTCCCTGGCATTCGATACTCTGTACGCCGAAGGGCAGAGACGGTACGTCGAATCCCTCTCCAGTTACGCCCGGCAGTTTCTCGGACAGATGCCGAAGCCCGAGGTCGATTCGGTCACCGGTCTGGCACCGTCGATCTCGATTCAGCAGAAGGCGAGCAGCCGCAATCCGCGGAGCACCGTTGGCACCATCACGGAGGTGTACGATTTTCTACGGGTGTTATTTGCCCGGGTCGGGGAAGGGGCCTGTGCGAAATGTGGACGTCGCATCACCGCGCAATCGGTCGATCAGATTCTGGAGCACGTCGCCCGTATTCCGGACGGCACGCGATTCCAAATTCTCGCCCCGGTCATTCAGCAACAGAAAGGGGAGTACCGCGACCTGTTCGAGGATCTCCTCAAGCAAGGGTTTCTACGCGCGCGAGTTGACGGCGAGGTCGTGCAGCTCACCGAGAACCTCGGTCTCGATCGCCAGATGCGGCACACGATCGAGGTCGTCATCGATCGTCTGGTCGCGGGCAAGACTGGCCGAACTCGGCTCGCGGAAGCGCTCGAGTCAGCGCTTAAGCTTGGGCAGGGGAGCCTGATCGTCGTCGAAGACATTGGTGGTGAACCCAATACTACCACAACTCCCCAGGCTGACTCTGCCGCATCGCGCGGAGCGAAACCCCGGAAACAGTCAAAGAACACGGCAGCTGTTCCCGATGACATGCCCTCCGCATCCCCTGCGACAAATGAGCGCCGCTACAGCGCGAATTACGCCTGCACGCATTGCGGCATCAGTTATGAGCCACCGAGCCCCCAGCTGTTCAGCTTCAACAGTCCGCAGGGGATGTGCCTCGAATGTAATGGCCTCGGGATGCGGCATGATTTTCCGATTGAAAAGCTCATCCCTGACGAGAGCAGGACGATCATCAAAGGGGCCATTGAACTGCTCGGCCCGTTCCGCGGTATTGGACGATGGCGAAGACATCTCTATGCGGGAGCGGCAGCCGCGATCGAGCAGGATCTCGGACTGGAAGAAGACACGCTACTGAAAACACCCTGGTGCGACCTTCCGGAACAAGCCCGCACGCTTTTTCTCTACGGAACCGGTGACCGGCACATCACCTATTCCTGGCGTTACTCAGGCGGAGTCTGGAAGCACGGCGGGACGTATGCCGGCGTCGTTCCGGAGCTGCTCGAAAGTTATCGCACGGCCAAGAATCCGATGCGACGTCGGCAACTTGAAAAGTACATGCTGTTCGCCCCTTGTATGAGCTGCGCCGGATCGCGGCTTAACCCTCAGGCGCGAAGCGTGTATTTGACCACCGCCGCCGCTGGGTTTCGTGAGCGGTTCGGTAAAGAACGACTCCGACAAAGTTTGCCGGGCGTATGTGCCTTGAGTATCGCCGATGCCGCGCAATTCTTCGAGGCGTTGGAACTCGACCCCACCGGACAGCAGATCGCTGAAGAAGTACTCAAGGAAATTCGCGGCCGACTCGGATTTCTGCTTCGTTGCGGGCTCGATTATCTCACGCTCGACCGGACCGCACCCACACTTTCCGGAGGCGAAACACAGCGCATTCGACTTGCGGGACAAATCGGCTGTGGGCTCGTGGGAGTCGTGTATATTCTCGACGAACCCTCCATCGGGCTTCACCCGCGCGACAATGACCTGCTGCTCGACAGCTTGAAGGATCTCCGCGATCAGGGAAATACCGTCATCGTTGTCGAGCACGATGAAGAGACGATGCGCGCGGCCGACCACATCGTCGATTTCGGTCCCGGTCCCGGTGTGCGCGGCGGCGAGATCGTCGCCAGCGGTTCGCTCGATAACGTGCTCGCGGAACCAAAGAGTCTCACCGGGCAGTACCTCTCTGGCGGATTAACGATCCCCGTTCCAAACGAGCGCCGTCCGCCTTCCAAGAAATCGATCACCATCAAGGGGGCCCAGCACAACAACCTCAAAGGGGTGGACGTTTCCTTCCCGCTAGAAACCTTCATTTGCGTCACGGGCGTCAGCGGTTCGGGAAAGAGTTCGCTGGTCAACGATATTCTCTGGGAAGTTCTCAACCGCGACTTGAACAAGGGAAAGGGGCGGCCCGGTACACATAGTCGCATCCTCGGGCTGGAACACCTTGATAAGGCGATCGACATCGATCAGACGCCGATCGGCCGGACGCCTCGCTCGAACCCCGCGACCTATGTCAAGCTGTTTGACCTCATTCGTGATCTCTTCACAAAGCTTCCCGACTCCAAAATGCGCGGCTTCAAGCCGGGGCGGTTCAGTTTCAATGTCAGTGGGGGACGCTGCGAGGCCTGCGAAGGGCACGGCTCGAATAAGCTGGAGATGGATTTCCTCGCGGACATCTGGGTCACCTGCCCGGTCTGCGGCGGGCATCGTTTCAACCATGAAACTTTGGAAGTCCGCTACAAGGGGGCCAGCATCGCTGATGTGCTGGAGATGGACGTGCAGGAAGCACTGACCCATTTCAAGAACATGGCGCCGATCGTCAAGTTATTGCAGACGCTGCACGATGTCGGTCTCGATTATCTCAAGCTGGGACAACCTTCGCCGACTCTCTCTGGAGGCGAAGCTCAGCGGATCAAGCTTGCACGTGAACTCGGGAAACGATCGACGGGAAGAACGATCTATTTGCTCGATGAGCCGACGACCGGTCTCCACTTTGCCGATATTCATAAATTGCTCGATGTATTGCACGGCTTTGTGAACAACGGCAACACTGTGCTGGTGGTTGAGCACAATCTCGACGTGATTAAGACAGCCGATTGGGTGATAGATCTTGGTCCCGAAGGAGGGGCCGGCGGTGGGACGATCGTCGCGCAGGGAACCCCCGAGGAGATCGCAGCGTGTGCCAACTCGCACACGGGTCGTGCGCTGGCTCAGATCCTTCGTCAGGTTAAGAATTCGGTGTCCGCTCCCGTAGCAAAGACGAGTAAAACTCAAAAGATTGCTGCGCCCCGGATGGCCGCCGCCGCCGCGCGCCGCACGAACGGCGACGGAGCCGCAGCAGGCGCCGGGAGTTCTTCCAATGGACAATCGACGCAGGAAATTGTGGTCCGCGGTGCCGCACAGCACAACCTGCAACATCTCGACCTGACGATTCCTCGCGACCGGATGAACGTCTTTTGCGGGCCGAGCGGCAGCGGCAAAACATCGTTGGCGATGGACACGCTCTATGCGGAGGGCCAGCGGCGGTATGTCGAGTCACTCTCTGCCTACGCGCGGCAGTTCCTGGGGCAGATGCCCAAGCCGAAGGTCGAGCATATTCACGGTTTGTCCCCCGCAATTGCCATCGAGCAGAAGACGACTGGTAGCACGCCTCGTTCGACCGTCGGAACCGTGACGGAAATTTATGATTATCTGCGTATTCTGTACGCGCGGCTCGGAAAGCTGCATTGCCCCGACTGCAACATTCCAGTCGAGACGCAAACCACTGACGAAGTCATCGACAAGATTCTCGCCCATCCCGAGGGAACGAAGTTGGTGCTTCTCGCGCCGCAAGAGGTGGCGGTTGGACAAAAGTACGAGACCCTCTGGAGCCGCCTGCAATCGCAGGGATTCTTGAGGGCCCGCGTCAACGGCGTGACCTCGCGCCTCGATGAAATGCCCGACATCGATCGTCGCCGCAAACATCAAGTCGAGGTGGTGATCGACCGTCTCGTGGCCAGTGCGAAGGGGCGTTCGCGGATCGCCGGCTCCGTTGAAACGGCGTTCGATCTCGGAAAGGGGATGATCCATGTCGCCGTCTGCGACGACAGCTCTCCCGAGGAAAAATGGCCCATCGAACGCTACAGCTTGCATTTCGCCTGTCAGAAGTGCGGCCGCAGCTTTGAGGAACTGACGCCGAACAATTTCTCGTTCAACAGTGCGCTCGGCTGGTGTGAGGCGTGTGAAGGGCTCGGCACCGAACAAGGGACGAACCTCGCCGCACTCATCGCCGATCCGCAGCGCTCACTTCTCGACGGGGCGCTCGCGGCTTGGCCCGATCCCGCGACGAACAAAACATTCCGCAAGATGCTCGGCGCGATATCGGAGGCAACCGGGCTGCCTCTCGATGTGCCGTTCGAACAGCTTGAGCCGACCCATCGACGGATGATCTTTCACGGGACGGGCGACCGTTGGATTCCGTACGGTAAGAGTGCACAGTTCCATTTCCAATACAAAGGGCTTTACCCGGCGATCGAAGAGGCGTCGCGCGTATCGTATATTTACCGCCAGAAGCTGCAAGAACTCGTGGGTGAGGCTCCTTGCTCGGTCTGTGACGGCAGTCGATTGCGTGATGATGCGGCATCGGTCCGCTTCCATGGGAAGACGATTCACCAACTCTCGTCGCTTCCGCTGACAGATACACTCGAGTTTCTGAAGTCACTGAAGTTCACCGCCGCGGAAAAGAAGATCGCGGGAGATTTGTTGAACGAGGCAACAGGACGACTGTCATTCCTGGTGGAGGTCGGTCTGCACTACCTCACGCTTGCCCGGCCTCTCCCGACCCTATCGGGAGGGGAGACCCAGCGTATTCGTCTGGCCGGACAGATCGGTCGCGCACTCACCGGTGTGTTGTATGTGCTGGACGAGCCGACGATCGGACTGCATCCCCGTGACAATGGACGTTTGATCGAAGCGCTGCTTCGTCTGCGTGATCTCGGCAATACGGTGCTGCTCGTCGAACATGATCGCGAAGTGATCGCCGCCGCAGATCGTCTCTACGACTTTGGCCCTGGTGCCGGCCGCTTCGGCGGCAATGTCACCGCGGAGGGCACACCCAAGCAGATTTCCACCCGCGCCGCCTCCCTGACCGGCCAATATCTTTCCGGAAAGAAGGCCATCGCGATTCCGGTGACGCGACGCATGAGTTCCGGAGAAGAGGGACAAACGCAGAAGCCGCCGGGCGATGCCTGGCTCAAACTCACCGGCGCGCGGCATAACAATTTGCGCAACGTCGATCTCCGCATTCCGCTCGGGACGTTTACCTGCATCACTGGTGTTTCGGGTTCGGGAAAGAGTTCGCTGATCGAAGAGACGCTCGCCCGTGCAGTCTCACGGCATCTCAACCGCAGCGGCGAGGCGCCGGCACCGTTCGACGAATTAAAGGGGGTCGAGCACGTCAATAAGGTCATCGCCGTCGATCAGCAGCCGCTCGGAAACACCCCCGCTTCAAACCCCGCTACATATACTGGCGTGTTCGAGGAAATCCGCGAACTGTTCAGCCGGCTTCCCGATGCGAAAGTGCGTGGCTACCGCCCTGCGCGATTCAGTTTTAACCGTCCTGGAGGACGCTGTGAAGATTGCGAGGGGAATGGCCAGAAAAAAATCGAAATGCATTTTCTCCCTGATGTTTGGGTGGAGTGCGATACTTGTCGAGGAAAACGCTACAACCGCGAAACGCTGTCGGTGCAGTATCGCGGGCACTCGATCGCCGATGTGCTTGAAATGCCGATTGGCGAGGCGCTCAAGCTGTTCGAGAACATTCCTCGCATCCGCCGATATCTCGCGACGCTATGTGCGATTGGGCTCGATTACCTTACTTTGGGGCAGCCTGCTCCGACCCTTTCCGGCGGTGAAGCCCAGCGCGTGAAACTTGCAGCGGAACTTGCCCGTCCCGACACCGGAAAAACACTCTACCTCCTCGATGAGCCAACGACCGGCTTGCACTTCGACGACATTGATAAGCTGCTGAAGGTACTGAACAGTCTGATTGAGCAGGGGAACACCGTTGTCGTTGTCGAACACAACCTGGACGTCATTAAAACCGCCGACTGGGTTGTCGATATCGGCCCTGAAGCAGGAAGTGAAGGGGGTTGGATCGTCGCGACCGGCACGCCGGAAGATCTCGTGGCACATGCTGAACATTTTCGCAAGCAGAATGGCAACGGCCGCGAATCGAAAAAGACATCTCGTCGCACGGAAGAGCCGACGAAGGCAAATAACGGTAGCCCATTGCTGCAATCGCATACCGCCGAGATGCTCGCGCCGGTGCTCAAGGCCGGTCCAAGGGCGGAGCGTCAAGTATTCAGTGCTGAAGCAGCCGCAAAGAAACGGGCCGGCGACCTTGATCTGAAGCAGGTGGGGCGTGACGCGAAAATGCCTTGGGAAAGTGACGGGCGGCACTGGCACACAGTGGATCGTCTCGCTCACAACGGGCGCCCGGCGCGCTGGGAGGGAGCCGCCCTTTCTTACGTGATTGATGCTCTCGAGGCGACCGACGGTTTCCGGTCGGCCAACTGGAACGATCGCACGGTCGTCGAGATCACCGGCGAGAAACGTCCCGGCGCGTGGTTTCTACATGCCCTCACGGGTGATGAATGGCTGCTCTCACTCAAATTCCGCGTGCCGAAGAATACTCTCGATGCCGAAAAGCTCAACCGCGCGCTCGCCATCAAGCCGCTCGACGACCTCGACGAAATTCCCGTCTACGGGCGAGGTGACCGGGTCCGTGTGCGCAAGCTTAAGGGAGCGTGGCAGGAAGTGACCGTCACGGTGCACTGGCTGCGCGAGATCGACACGGCGGAGTTTCGCGATTTTCTCAAAGCAGCGAGCTTGGCCTATCTTGCCGAGAACAACCGGGCGACGGTTGACCCGAAGGATCTAACACCTTGGAAGGTGCTCGGGCGTAAATGGCACCTGTCGCGGAAAGGTTTCCCAAGCGGCAAACGGGTTTCTTGGGAACCTGACGTTCTCAACAAGCTGTTCGACGTGCTGCTCGAAGCGCAGCCGAAGGCGGTCGTCGACTGGGGGAACAAACAGATGGTCTATTTTCGCCGCTCCGCCGCCGAAGATGTGTGGGCTGCCATTAACACAAAACGCCGCGGGGGCATTGATCTGTCGCTTTCGAACGAAGCAGGCGCGGTGGCCCTCGGCCGGATCGCCGAGTTCGGTAAGGAACGAGAGATCACTCCGGCCCGCAACGGCCGGGAGTCGGTGCAGATCCGGTTCACGAAGTTGTCGCAGGTCACCTCGGCGGCGTTCA
>CAZVJA010000077.1:0-22255 GCA_964626885.1 uncultured Planctomycetaceae bacterium
GCGGAATTGGTGCGATGGACGGGCGGTCCTCAAGATGGTAGAGGGCTTCAACTTTGTACTGCTCGCCGGGCCAAACGACAATTCCCTCCTCCGAGATGTCGTAGGGATACACTTTCGGAGCGAAGCAGGATTCCATTTGCTCGCGCACCAGATCAACGCCCGACAACTGGTACAACCCCGCCACGGCGGTCTCGAACACCTCACGCTGCGTCGGCGTTAGCTCAGCGATCCAACCCAGTTCGATGTCGCCGGCGACCATCCATCCCGATTGCTCGGCGAACGTGAACCAGGCCGGGGAAGCGACTTCGGAATCCCGCCGCACAAATTCGACCCGAACGCTGTTCGTACCGAGTTCGACACGCCCGACATCCGCGCTGATCCCTTCCCACGCAGTGGCATTCTTGAACAGCGGAAGGAATTCCCGCTTGAAGAATCGCTCGACTCCTTCCTCCGCATGGTGCAGCTTTTCACGAATCTTCAATTGCGTCTGCCGGCGACGGCTCGGATCGGCCTGTCGCGCAGCGCGGCGAAACTTGCCGAAGAGTTTGGGTACCGCGCCCGAATGCAGACCGGGCTTGAGCAATCGAACCATCGTCTCGCCATGTAACCCGACAGCCACCGGGACGAGCAATTGATGACGATTGGCTTCATACAGCCGCCAGTTGCCGCGCAACTCCCACACCAGAAAGCCGAACACGCCGGGAAGCACGAGGATGATCGTCGGCGCGACGGTCCACGCCATCTCGGGCCCCATCACGGGGGTCAGAAAGTCCGCCAGGTATTTTGTAAACGGGAGCAGCACCTTGTGAGACACCGTCACAACCGGGAAATGCTTAATGGGGTTCACTTGCGGTTCGATGAGGAGCGTCACGCAAAACCGGATGACAAACGTCGCCGCAGCCCACGCAAGCCCCAATGCCGCCTTGAAACCCAACGTCAGTTCCGATTCGCCGCTCTTGAACCGCAGCCATTCATCAACACTGTATAGCAGGCGCTCCACCCGTTCGAGAATCCACTTGAACGTATCCATGATCAAGTCGAACAGAGCAACAAAAAAATGGATACGGATATGATGCCACATCCGCTCCACTCGTTCCGCCACAACTTCTTCAATGTCGCGCCCCGTGCGGGAATTGAGCGCGACCACGAACACAAGCCAGACAATGAGGAATGTCGTCCGTGACGGGAGCCGATACCATCCCACGGCCGGCAGGAGCCAACAGACGAAAAGCGTCACCAGCAGCGGAGTCAGCAGATGTCGGCGAAACAGCACGACCGGCGCGCTACGGATGATTTCCCGGACGATTGTCAGCTCCATCAATCGACGGGGGAGGACGATAAACAGGCGACGCATCAACCGTCCCGCAGTACGAATAAATCCCCAAACGGCGTCACGAAACCACGGCACGTGCATCAATCCGAGCAACAGCGAGCCGATGCAAATCACCCAACCCGCCTTGAAGAGCGCCGATTGCATCATCGGCTGCTCCAATATCACGGTTTCGTCGACGAGCATCGGATCGGGAGTGGCGTGGCCGAAAAGCAGATGCTCCACGGCGCTGAGGATCAAGAATGCGCCGCCGAACGGTAAAATCGCATAAAGGACAAGCGACCGTCCGAATTCCGTTCCGAAGGCCACGGAACTCAACCGCTGCAGCCAACGCAGATAAAACGCCGCACGCTGATAGACGCCGTCCAAGGTGACACTAAGCTCGCGATCGGCCCGCAGCAACGCATCGCCGCGGAGTACCTCGGACGCGCCTGCAAGGTCGGCCATCTTCAGCGTGCTCCGAGACACAGCGTCGCGCAAGTCACCGAGATTGAGGAAGCCGCGCTGGACGATGTTATCCAACAACTCTTCCACAATCTTTCCACAAGCGATTGCTTCGACGCGGTTATCGGGCCGCAATTGAACGTCATGCAACGACCGCTCGATGATCGGGCGCAGCCGATCGCGCAGACGACGCTCGGCCGCCAGCATCGCGCTCTGCAGCAGTTCCGCAAGAGTTTCCCGGTCCTCCGGCGACAAATCGGCACTTTTCAAACGGGCGGACGCCGTCCGTAAATGCCGCGACATCAGCACTTCACGCTGGTTCGGCAACGGACGCCGAAGCGGACGACGACCGAGTGTTCTGACCCATGTCAGCACATCGACGACATAAGACTCACGTTCGTGCGCCAGGCAGACCTTCTGCAGGTCATACAGCAGCCGTGCGTTCGGGTTCCAAAATCCGATCGCTGAACGGGGCAGGAGCGCAACGAGCACCTTTCGCCAGGCGGTCCTGCGATCCTCTTCATGCCCCAACGCTTTCGCAAGTCTTTGCGACAACCGATCCAGTTCCAGCTCCGCGCTTTTTCGCAGCTCATCAGCGATTTCCGAAGATGCGCTGCGCGCCGCGCGCCAGCGCGTAATCGCGGATCGAACACAGTTCCCACGATCCCCGGCGCGCTCGGCTCGCCGCAGCATTGCCAGCCGTGTCTTGACGGAAATCGCCCTTCCCGGGGCGAAACGCTCTTCAACGACTCGTCTACCCTCGGCAATATCCGGGGGGGAACTGCGTTCCTGCTGTTGGTCCGGCGACGGCGTGTCCGAGAGTCGGGTCTGTTGAGAGAGGGCCTGTGCGTCCACGTCCTCCGCGATGATGGAATCGATCCGTTCGAGATCGCGTAGGGATGGAAAGTAGATCGGGATCAGCTCCGGACGAAAATGGCGGAGTTCCAGATATTTCGCCACGAACTCGCTGTATGTGTACTTCCTTCCCGTGACCGGCAGCAACAGATTCTCCTGCCGCAGCACCGTTTCAATTTCATCGAAAGCCACCTGGCCAATGCGGTCGATCCTTTGGCGAACCATCGCAGATGTCAGGAATCCCGCAGCGGCCCGCCCCTCGATTGCGATGTGTACACGCGCGTGAAATAAAAGTCGCCAATAACGGAGCAGCAGATCACCGCGTGTCAGCGATTCAAGTTCATCCTCTTCGGGACGTGACAGCAGAATGACCCGCTCGGGGAGCGTTCGCGCGACATCGTGGCTCAGTTCGTCCGGCGAGACGACCTGTCGCAGCCGACCGGCGGAGACCACGTACGAATCGCGATGGGGGATTCGAGTCAACAGCCCCGGAAGTTCCAAATCATGCCGGATGACCCGCCTCAAAACGCGCGGCAGCACCGTGAAGGCGGATGGGTCCGTTTCGCGCAGAGCATCATCGGCGGCGGCGAGAAGCGCGTCGATCTCCCTGATGCCAAGCTGTCGATTCACTTCGCGGCCCCTGAACCACCGAAATCGCCGGCACGCAATATGGTCGTGGAACGACGATGAGGTTTTGCTGCAAGTTCACGCTGATGGGCAACTACCGCTAATCATTCTACGGAGTTCTAGCCGCATGTGTAAGGTGATCTTGCGCCAGCCGATCTCCCATCCATGGCGGTGAGAACGAAGTGAAGCCTCCAGTGGGAGACGACGAATCATTCCGCCCCAGTTCGATCTGTCGGTGCGGATTCGTGGCGAGACAAATCGGTTTTGTCGGGTATCATGGTAACAGGGAGTGAAACAGGGATTCATCCTGATGGAAGATCATGCAGGCCGATCAGTGCTGGGTCGCCAGACGGCCGCAGTCCTTTTGCTCGGTGTGCTGGCCGTCATTCCGGCCACCGAAGGCTGCGGTTCTTTGTCCCAAGACGCAAAACAAGGGCAGGCCGTAAGCACCAAAGGGCCCACCCAATCTCCGGGAGGATCCGCCATGTCATTCAAGATTTCGAGCACGGCCTTCAAGTCAGGCGAACCGATTCCCAAAAAGTTCACCGAGGACGGAAACGACGTTTCCCCCTCGTTGAGCTGGACCAATCCCCCGCCAGGAACCAAGGAACTGGCGTTGATCTGTGACGATCCGGATGCACCAACTCCGGAGCCGTGGGTGCATTGGGTTCTCTACGCAATTCCCGCGTCGGTTACTTCGCTTGCCGAGGGAATTCCGCAGAGCGAACGCCCCACTTCCCCAACAGGCGCGGCTCAAGGCAAGAACTCTTGGAAGAGCGATAACGTGGGCTATCGCGGCCCCGCACCTCCGAAGGGACATGGATTGCACCATTATCATTTCCGGCTCTACGCTCTGGATGCCGAACTCCAACTGAAACCCGGGTTGACCAAGGCACAGCTTCTCAAGGCTCTCGAGGGCCACGTATTATCCCAGACGGAAATCGTCGGCTTGTACGAAAGGTGATGCGGTGCCCGATACGTGCAAGCATCGCGGCCCACATCCCGACGATGAACGGCTCTTTGCCCCAGAAATTGTGCCGGTGCTGCGAGCCGCCGCCGATGACCTGTGCTGGCTTCTCGACCGTGGCTACGCGACGGCGTCATCGTTGAAGCTCGTCGGCGATCGTTATGACCTGCGACAACGCCAGCGAATCGCAATCGGACGTTGCGTCTGCACATCCAAAGCAGCAGAAGAGCGCCGCCAGCGCAGCGTTGCTCCGGAATGCCTCCGCGGCGAGGAACTCTGGATTGACGGATATAACATCCTTACGACCTTGGAAGCGGCCTTGGGAGGAGGGGCCGTGCTTGTCGCCCGGGACGGCTGTTACCGCGATATGGCCAGCATGCATGGCAGCTATCGTAAGGTGGCGGAAACAATCCCAGCGTTGCGGCTCATCGGTGAAATGACCGCGGCCTGGCAAGTCGCCGGCTTGCGCTGGTTTCTCGATAAACCGGTCTCAAACAGTGCCAGACTGAAGACAATCCTAAGAGCGTTTGCTCAAGAGCAGGGATGGAACTGGCATGTCGAATTGTCCCAGAATCCCGACCAGTTGCTTTCACAAACACCGCAAATCGTCACGAGCGCCGACAGCGTGATTCTGGATCGATGCGCACGCTGGCTGAATCTGGCAAGAATCGTCGTGGAGGAACGCGTACCCGATGCGTGGCTTGTCGATCTCTCCGTTCCGTCCCGCCCCCAAACCTGACGGAGCGAGCGCCACACGAACCGCTCGGGGTTGTTCCACAAAAGCGACCCATCGACCGATGATGGCAGCGGGGAAGCTACCGATCAGCGTTGATCAACCGGAACGTATTGCCGTTCGACGTGGCCCGTGTAGATTTGCCGGGGGCGGTTGATCCGGCTCGTCGTGTCGTCGCGCAACTCTTTCCAATGGGCCAGCCAACCGGGCAAACGCCCCAAGGCGAACATCACCGTAAACATGTTCGTGGGGATCCCCATCGCGCGGTAGAGTATACCGCTGTAGAAGTCGACGTTCGGATACAGTTTACGCTCGACGAAGTACTCGTCGCGAAGCGCGATTTCGGCGAGTTGCTGTGCGATCTCCAACAGCGGATCGTTGATACCAAGCTGCCCCAAAACTTCCTCAGCGGTTTCACGCAGAATTGTCGCCCGCGGATCAAAGTTCTTGTAGACGCGGTGGCCGAATCCCATCAATCGGAAATTTGAGTTCTTGTCCTTGGCGAGGTTGACGTACTTTTTATAGTCGCCGCCGTCCGCCTGGATCATCTCCAGCATTTCGATAACCTTCTGGTTTGCGCCCCCGTGCAGAGGTCCCCACAAGGCGCATATGCCGGCCGAGACAGAGGCAAACAGGTTCGCCTGGCTGCTCCCGACGAGACGGACCGTCGAAGTGCTGCAATTCTGCTCATGATCCGCGTGCAGGATGAGCAGCTTGTTCAGGGCCCGTTCGTAGACCTTGGAAACTACGTAGGGCTCGGTCGGCACGGCGAACATCATGTGGAGAAAATTCGCTGCGTACGACAACTCGTTGCGGGGATACATGAAAGCCTGGCCGATCGATTTTTTGTACGCGTACGCGGCAATCGTTTTGGCTTTTGCAAGCAGGCGGACCATGTTCCGGTCCTCGTCCTGGTTTTCCATCTCCGGGTAGTACGTGGAGAGGGATGCCACCATCGACGACAAAATCGCCATCGGATGCGCCGTCGCGGGATACCCCTCAAAAAACTTCTTCATGTCTTCGTGGATGAGCGTGTGGTAGGTCAACTTCTCCCGGAAATCAGCCAATTGCTGCTTCGAGGGAAGCTCCCCGTAGATCAGCAGGTAGCAGACCTCGGAAAATGCCGCGTGCCGCGCAAGCTGCTCAATGGAATATCCGCGATATCGCAAAATCCCTTTTTCACCGTCAATGAATGTGATGGCACTCTTGCAGGAACCGGTGTTTCCGTAACCCGGGTCGAGAGTTATCGCGCCCGTGGCGGACCTCAAGGAGGTGATATCGATGCCGTGCTCGTTCTCGGTCCCAGTGATGATCGGGAACTCGTATTCACGGCCATCGAGAGTCAGTTTGGCGTTGCTCATATCCAAATTCCTTATCCGCTGGTCGATTCCCCTCGAATCCACACATGCGTGTTACGTGCGGAGGTGCGTCTCATCGACCTCGGTATTCTCGTTTCCGTGAATGATTTTCGCAACTGCCGTGAAGCACATTGACACTTGTTAAAAAAACCTCTTGCGAGTGTTCTCGCCGAGAACGGATTCATTCGCGAGGCAGCGCTATTTCTTAGTGTGGCGTTCTATCAAACTCGTAATCGCACGGGTTCATCAGCTAACGGCGTCGATTCGGCCAAATTCCGCACGCCCGCGATCTCGATTCAAACCAGCGCAAGGTCTCGACTTGAACAAGGCCGCTCAAACAGGACCGTTCGGCAAGCACCCCGTCAAATGAATCCCATACTCCCAAAACTCGTTCTGCACCTCTCGCCGCCGCACGATTTTTCCTTGATACCATTTCGGCGATTCGCAGTGAGGATCAAGACAAATCGAGACTTCTTCCGTGTCGATTCGACTCTCACACAGAAATGAGATTCCATTGTGAGAAACATTTCGCGCCCAGGCACGTTCGCTGTGAGCCGCCTCCGCCGGCCGGCCGATCGATCGCGCCGGCAAGGGAGGAATATAGACCACTATTTCGCCGCGAAACGCGATCCGCTTCTCGGACCGTTTCTCCTGCTGGTGCCCGCGCAGCCGCTTGTCCCACCGATCAAGAATCGACTGAACTTCGTCGACCTTTCGGTGCTGCCTGGAGGGCTGATCTCCCTCGGAAAAAGGAGTGTGCAAGCTACCGTTCGACATGTTGCGCCAAGCCTGTTGAACCCTGATCTCTAAAACGATCCGAACCCCAGCGAACTCCAAGTCCGCACAATCAGTTTTCGGGGTTCCTGGCTATTTGCTCGCGTCCAACGGTACTTCATCGCTTCCGGGCGTGGGAAGCGCCTGCTCAACACTCAAACCTGCTTCTGCCACGTTAATCAACTCAGTCTCTGCGGGATCGGTTAGCCTTCGGCCGGTCGCATCCTGAACGCGCTGCACAATCGGTTGGGTGTAATTATCCTGATTTCGACGCATCACGCGGGCCACGCTGCCGTCCGACAACGTCACGTAACTACCGATCGGGAACAAGGACTGAATCCGCAGGAGAGCGCGCACCGCTTCCGGATCGACAGCGCGATCGCGCGCCATCCGAACCAAGCACTCCATTGCGGAATAGCGCATGTACGGCGGCCGATAGGGCATCTTCCGCGTCAGGCCGATGTAGTTATCCGCCACGAGAATGATCCGGGCAAACGCGTGAATGGTGTTCCCCTTGCGACCCCGCAGGTAACCGCGGCCGTTCGGCTGCTCATGAATTTGATACGCCACCACCGAGGCCACCTGTGGCAACGATGAAACCCGCTGCAACATCTCCAGGGAGTAAATCGGATGTTTTTTGATTTCGAGCATTTCCGCGTTCGTCAACCGCCGCGGCGCGTTGCGCATCTCGGCCGGAACGCGCATCATCCCCCAGTCGTTCACCAATCCGCATAAGCCGAGATCCCGCACGTTGTCGGCATCGAAGCCCATCTCCACGCCGATCGCCATCGACAGCAGTGAAACTTCGAGCGCTCGCGAGGCAAACTCATTATCCGGCGAGCAATTCATCGCCGAGGTCAACACGTTATCCGCGTCGGCGGTCAACTCTTTCAAGTAGGTCGCCGTCATGTTCGCCAATTGGCTGCCATCCGCTTGATTCCCGCGCAGGGCCTGGCCGATCATGCTTCCGAGTTGTTTGCCGTTCTCGTTGTGGCTTTCCACAAGGCGCTCGCGCTGCTTCCGGTCGTAGGCCTTACAACCGATGAAAACGACCTGATCCTTGACCGCTTCTCCGGTGTTCTTGACGGTCAGCAAGCCGCCGTCAATGATCTGATCCAGCTTGGTGGTCAATTCCATCCCAAGCTGCAGAGCCCGCTCGTTATCCTCCGCGGTCAATCCGCCAAGCGTCACCGTCCCCACGTCGGCCTTATTGACGGCGATATGCTGGATGCTGCGCGCTTTCAGGCTACGTTTGATCTCCGATGTGATCGTGGCCCCCGCGGCCAACAGCAACACGCCATCCTTGTCATTAACGGGAAATTGGATCGCGCGGCCGATGATCAAATCATCGATCGCAACGTCGACCGTCCCACCGCTGGAACCGGCCTTGTTTTCGACGGAAGATGCAGTTGCAGTGCTCATCGCCGAACCCAATCCCCTCAATCTCATTATCTTGGAGACGCGAATGACCAGACTTCAAAATAAATTCGTCTCGTAACTCTAGTACATGTTTCGCATTCGCAACGGCGGATTGGACAAAAGTTGCCCAAACAAAGCATGTGTACGAAGGTCCGGATCGTCCGTTCGTTCGGAACCTGCCGTTTGTCGAGGGATTGCCCCGTATCTCCCCCCGCACGAAGCAAACTCGCGTCGCCCGAAAATTCGGAGCAACCGGCAAGAATGTCAATCGTGATAGTATTCCCCCGCATCTGGTCCAAGATGAGAGGGCACGCGAAGTCACCCCAATCCGGGGGTCATCCGCAGCATGTCTGGCAATGACCGCGTGGCCACGCACTCGTGGCAAACGGGGCCAAACGGAATTGGAGGAAGGTGCCGCCGCCCCCCTGCTCCCGCAGTCAAACAAACGACGAAAACTCGAATCGCAGGGTGCGCAAAGCCTTGACGCCGGCTCCTAACGCAACGGAGAGCTTTCGATACGATTAATACTTTCCGCGACGCGGAGCAGAGTCGGACAGGGCGGCTTTGGCGGCTTCCGGTTCACGCGGGTCGATTTCTTTTGTGTCTGGAAAATTGTAACGCCACTTGGTAATGGCTCGGTCAATTTCCGTGGAGTCAGCCTGCAGAAAAACCAGCGTCAACGCGTAATGATAGAACAATTTCTCTTCCGTTTTGACACCAGTTGCCAACGCGTTTTCAAAATGTTTCCGTGCCTCTTCGAACGAGGCATGACTCTCCGCGTTCTGTCCACGCAGTTTTTGCTCCGCTCCTTGCTTCTCGAAACCGCGTGCCAGAATGTATTGGATTTCCGAGCTGTGGGGGTACAGCTCGGCCAAGACTTCTCCCGGTTGATCGGGCGGGCGACTGGTGCGCCGATCACGGTATTCTAACCAGCCGGCGAACAGGGCGAACCCGTAGATCAACAATAGAAACCGATAGCGGCGAAACCACCCCACGTTCACAGCCCCGTCTGTATCTTCGTATCGCGCACCTTCCAGATAAACGAGTCATAGTACAGATGGAGCAGGCCGGGGAGCGAAAGCAGCGCCAGCGCAACGATCTCAATACCCGACTGGGGATTCAATCGATCCATCTGCAACTGGGGGATGGCATCGTAGCCGGCGGTCAGATTCCTTAGCCAGGGGAGCCCGAAGCCAAAGTAATGAAATGGCCGGCCGGAGAGCAGATTAAACAGCATCGCATAGAGCAGGCAAAACAACACGAAAACAACGCCGTAGCCGGGACGAACAAGCGTCGCCAACAACCCGCGGCGTTCTCCAGTCTGCTCCACCTTACGACGAATGTACCAGTACACAATCACATTGTACTGAATCCCATGCATAATCATGTTGGCAACGGCATGAACAAGCACGCTCGCGGTGTGCCACGCCACAATGTACAACACGCCGTAACTCAGGAATACGTACAGATATTTGACCGGATTGAGCGCATATCCTTTGCGAAATGACAGGATTTGATACACCGCGTACACGATCAGAAATGCCGCCGTGGCCGTCCAACTGAAAAGCTCCAGCGTCTGCACCGCATCAGCCGTGACGTGAACATGATAGCGGTACAATTCGCGCAGCCACAGATTTACGAACAGCGGCGCCGTCAGGAACATATTGCCGTAGAGAACCCAGTTCAAAGCCATGTCCCATTTGCCGGCTTCGGGGGTTCCGGCACGGGCCTTGAAGTCGTATATCCGCGTAAAACCATGGAGCTGCATGAGGAAGTGCTGCTGATTCCACATCGACGTCAACATCGCCACCGAGAGCGGGGCGAACCTCAGCCCGAGCATCGTCATGCCCACAATAACTAGGGGGCCGACAATCAGCCGATCCTTGAACCGTTCCCAGTCATCCGAGAGGCCGTAGGACCGCAATAGCGTCGTAAAATGGTGCGGCACTTCGATCCAGAGCGCGATGGAAACCATTACGACAGGAGGTAACCACGCCTGTGAAGCAAGCGCAAAGCAGAGCGCGAAGATCGGCAGCCCGAGAAACCAGACCAGATCGCCGCGAAAGGTGGTGATGTATCCGGACCGGAACATGGCTCGCCCGTCGCCTCACAAATTCGATCCATTAAACAGGGCACCCGCAAGACTATTTTCCGGATTCGACGGACGTTTCACAAGTGCAGACACAGGGCTGCATCTCGATCGCCGGCAAGTCCCGCACGATAGACTTCGACGGTCGAGCCACTGACACACACCTCAGAATTAATTTGAGACGCTTGCGAGTCGCCCCCAAGACAAGCATCAAAAACAAACGGGGGGTAAGCCCCCCCGTTTGCATGAACGACAATTCAATGATCCGCGATTCCTTCGATCGCTACTTCTTTGCCTCTCCACCCGCTGGCGCGGCGGCAGCCCCCTCCGGAGGGATGGGAATCCCCTTGGCGGTCATGTCAGCGGTGATTTTTTCCAGGGCATCTTTGAAGGCAGCCTTTTGCTCCTCATCGGGAAAACCCGAATCCGTGTCGGGCTCTTGATTGATCAGCTTGCGCAATTCGGGGATCGCACTTGCGGCGTCCGCACCGTAATTGCCGAGATTCTTGGCTGCTACCAATGTTCGAGGTTTCTTATCGAAGGAGAGATTCTTCGTGGCAGTCATCACCTTATTCTCAATGGTAATAACATGTTCACGGGTTTCTTCCACCGGAGGGGTCACTCCGGGAGGTTTGCTGGTCAATCCGCCGCACCCACCCGCCACACCGGACACCAGTGCCGTCACAAACAACAAAGCCGTCCCTTTTCCCAGATGACGCGTCACTTGCTCGCTCCTCCCCGGAACAAAAAGAATTCCAATACCCACCTGAACGAGTCGAAAAACCTGCTTTTCAACAAGGCTGCCACGGACCGGAAAATGAACCGGACCGTGGCAGCCAGAATCACTCAAGTTAACCAAACATCAAACTCAACCGTCCGAAAGGATCAGTTGCCGACGTTACCGTTGGTGAAGTCACCGACGCTTTCAGAACCGGCAATTGTCGACAGAGCCTTATAGAGCGGGAAGTTGATGTTCTCGCTGATGTACTGGACGGAGCCGTCCGCCATCAGGAAGAACCCTCCCTCTTCGTGCTCGCTGCGGAAGTTAGAAGCTGCCCACTCGAGGGTTCCCGGAGGCGTCTGGAAGATTGTCGTACAGGTTCGAGTCGCCGTATTCGGGCCGCTGTTAGAGTTACCGGTTGAGTCGAGCATCGAGGCGGTGACCGGATTCTTATTCAAGCGTTCCTCGCACGAACCGATCATGAACGACTGGAGATACCCGTAACAGTTCCGGAAGCAAACTTCGCCAGGCTGGGCAAAATACCAACCGATATTGGCAAGCTCACCCTTCCCATTATTCTGGACAGTGTTCGTCCAAGGAGCTGTGCAACCGAGCCCAGCACACAATGGCCATCGCGGGCCGCCGCACGCCTCACCCATGGCGAAGGTGTTAGCAGTACCGTCGATGATGTCGCCGATGCGGGTCCGGCGGCCGCGACGAACGACCCCTTCGGTTCCCGGTTCGGGAGCAGTGACATAACCAACCTTGCATTCCGGGCATTCCTCTTTCAGTCCGTTGTAAGCAGAACGATACCGGGTGGAGGGGTGCGCTGGCTGTGGAGGAATCACGACACCACCGTTATCCTCGTCGGCATCGCGGAAATCGATGCAGTAGTAACCCCGGCTTCCCATGCACCAAGCATAATGGGCAGCGGCGAGATCTTCACCGACCGCACAACCACAACCACAGGGACCATAGCCGGGAATCACAACGAACGGCTGATTGGTGGCCGAGGGACACAGGAAAGTCGGCACGATGAACTTCGCGGCGGTTGCGGCGTTTGCGCCGCTTCCGGCACCCACATTCGCGTTACCACCCCAGTCCGCCCAGTCAGAGAACATGTCGTTGTTGTTGATAGGGTTGTTGATGCAGGTGAAACCCTTCGTCATGGTGAACTGGTTACGGTAACTTGCCTGTTCAATGAAGGGGAGGATCGCATGGGAGATGTAGGTCTCGGTATACGGGGAACCACCGCCTGAGGTGCGGATACGGTCGCCGTACGGGAAGGCACCGTACAACTCATGGAAGTTGTGCAATGCCAAGCCGATATTGTGCAGGTTATCGCGGCACTGCGAGCGGCGGGCCGCTTCGCGGGCTTTTTGAACACCCGGGAGCAGCAATGCGATCAACACCCCGATGATCGCAATCACGGTCAAAAGTTCGACCAGGGTAAAGCCTCTGCGGGTGGACAGAGACTGACACCGAGTACTCTTCATCATGACGACCCTTTACAAAAAAGAACGGGAAGCAGAAGTGATTTTGGGACAATCCCACACCTTACCGGCAGACAAGCTCCTCACGAGGAAATGACCGAACGGTCACCTCTCCCGATGCTCGGGCAGGGCGTCTCCCACAATCGCAGGCATAAGTAAAACCCTGTGTAGATTGCAGTGATTCGCACTCCCTGTCAACGAAAAATGGCCCGAAACATCCGAATTTTCAGAAAAACACAACCCGCCGGCGTAACGCAACCAGGAGAAACGCAGGTCAAAATCTTTGGCGGATCAACACCCTGGGGCTGGACACCCTTCAGGGGGCTGGACACCCTTCAGCTCTCAACACGCCCCTATTAGAGGGTTTTTCCGACTACAATTATGTAAGGCGGCTTACGAATTCCAAAAAATCCAAAATAAATACCAACTTCGAGAAAAACGGAATCCCCCAGCGAAAATATCATCCTCCACGTAGAATTTCTGAAGCCCTAACCAATTCGGCGGACTGCGGAGGAACACTTCACTCACCCCCCGTTTTTTTCCGAGATGTTGGCTGAACAATCGCCGGATTGACGAAGCTTCTCATTCCAGCGAGACTAAGGTTTGCAGCCACAATCGATGGCGAAATGACCACGGGGACTCACCCGTGATTTCCATCCAGGAGATACGCGGACAATGCAGACTCCTCGATGGCAATCAGACTGTTGATCTCGAACAACACGTAATTCACCGTCATCCATAATCAGCCGCTTGATTTACTGAAACGATCGGTATTCCCCGAAGGTGAGAGGCGGAAGCACTCCATGAAAACCCGATACACCGTGCTCCATTTCACCGCAATTCTTTCATCACTGCTGACGGCCGCTGGATGTTCAAATGACCCCAACGACATTGAAACCCAGAAAAACAAAGCTCGGGCCGATCTGACAAAGGCTTTCGCGAGCGGATACCGGCCGATCGGCTCCATCCGAAACCTGGGAGTGGACGTGAACAAGGGAAAAGGGATCGGACGCGGGCTGAACTACATCACGGTCGAGCTGAACAACTACGAGGAAGCGGATAATTCACTGTTGCGCAGCAAGCGGTTGTTGACCGACGCGGAGATGGCCTTGCTCCCGCAGGAGCCGAATATCCGGAATATCCTGTTTCACGGCACCGCCGTGACCGACAAGGGGCTCGCTCCTCTCAAGGAATTAAAGTTTCTGCAGAAGTTGAAGCTATCGAAGGCGAAGATCACCGGATCGGGCCTGAAGCATCTCGCCGGCCTCGACAAATTGACACTCATCGACCTGTCTGAAAATCCCGTGGAACCGGCAAACCTGGTTTGCTTGAAGGAACTCCCCGCGCTGCAGTCCCTCTACCTCATGAACAGCGAGCTTTGTGATGACGACCTCATCCATCTCAGGGAAGTCAGACAGATGAGGAATCTCAACGTGGACGGCACGCACCTTACGGGAACGGGGTTCCGCAACTTCACGGGGCTGATAAATCTGAAAACGCTGTCGATCGCCAGAACAAAGCTCACCGAGGAGGGAATTGGAGAGATTGCCAAACTGACATCGATCGAGGAGTTATACCTGGCGGACACGCCGATCAAAGGGGAATGGTTCGACATTCTGAAAACCCTGCCGAACCTGAACACGCTTGTCCTGGCAAATACGGAGATCACCGGCAAAGACCTGATGCGTTTGTCCGGCTTTTCCCAACTGAGGAAACTCGTCCTTCAAGGCTGCCGGATCTCGGGAGGCATGAAGCATCTGCTTCCGATAAAATCGCTCAGGGTTCTGAATCTTGATCACACCGATCTGACGGATGCCGACCTGCTGGAGCTTACCGGCATGACCCAATTGGAGCAATTCCACGCATCGGCAACAAAGGTGACATCCCGGGGGCTCGCGGGGCTCAAAGAGATGTCCGACCTGGTCGAAGTGACGTTGTCGGAGAACGACATCGACGATTCCGGCCTGGTCAACTTCAGCAGGCTTTCCAAGCTGCAAAAGCTGCACCTGGGACGAACCCTCGTCACGGATTCCGGTCTCGACACCCTCAAACCGCTCCAGGGGTTGACGTACCTCAACCTGCGGGATTCGAACGTGACGGAAAAGGGGGTGGCTAACATCTCGGTCATGATTCCCACTCTGTACGTCGCTTGGCGGTAGGTGTTCCAAGAAACCCGAATCACTCTGCTCCGCCTGAACAATCAATTGAAGGATCGAGATTCCTCTTGCGTTTTCACTCCCGCCAGCGGACGATATTGGCCGAGTTGCCCGACCTGGTCGTCTCCCGACAGAATCGCGAATTAATCGTCAGCTTTCGATTCGCGGTTCCTCAACTCGCACCGTCCACGTGCAACTTGTCGCTCGTGTAGCCAACTCCTCTCGCGATCGACGTCGGATACGTTCACCGGAGAACCTGCGGAGGGTCCAGCCCGATGTACCAAGAAAGATCTTTGCCTTGCTCCGGTGACACAGCAAGCAGAAAACATCCGCTTTACAGCGGGGCAACACTGTTAATGATTGTGCTCTGCCTCGCCGTCGGGGGAGCCTGCTTTCTTTTCACCGGGCCGCTGGTCGCGATGGCGGACCGGCTTACACGCCGTCCCGTCCCCGGGGATTCGATCAACAGCGATCCCCGGCTGACCGACGACCAGAAGCTGATGTACACCATAACGCACATCGGCGGAAACAAGGCCATAGCCGCCGTCCACACCATTGTTGCCCGCGGTGATCAACGCTTTGTTCCCGTTCTGATTGAGATGATCAATGCGAACGAGACGAAGAATCAGGTTACTGGCGCCGGCGCGTATGAGCACGTAAAGGCGTTGGAAGCACTCACGGGTGAAGACTTCCGCGAGGAATCCTCGGCCGGACAGCGTATGGCCCCATTCTGGATCGAATGGTACAAGTCCACGCGCTTGGTCCCCCCCGCGGGGTTTATTGGTTGGAAAGGAAATCTGCTTTCCCGATTTGACCGGCGGTATACAAAGTTATTGCACGATGGAGTTCCGACTTCCATTCGCGTGGAAGAGATTCATTTTGGTGAGATCAATGAGCATGTTCGACCGTCGCTCGATAACCCAGCGCTCGCCGCCGCTGCGGATGCCGCCTTTGTGGCACCGGAAGAACCGGTCTATGGCATCCGAGTCAACGGCAAACCGCGCGCGTATCCCGCCCGCATCGTCCATTGGCACAAAGCCGTGAATGACGCCGTCGACGGAACAGCAATCTCCCTGATAAATTGCTCTCAATCTGCCACAATCAACTGTTACGACACCACCGATCACACAGGGAGTTTTCGACGTCTGGAGACGTCCGGGCTTGTCTATCGAGGAAATGAACTCTATTGCGATAAAGAGGCATCCTCTTTGTGGTGTCAGCTCACCGGGGCTTGCATTATCGGCGAACCGTCGCTCACAAATACCCGGCTCAAGCCGATTCCGGTAGTCCTTTCCTCCTGGAAGGAATGGAAAGAAGAACACCCCACGACGGAAGTAGCCCGCCCCGTACCTGCTTTCGAGGAATTCTACGGTCCCCCTGTAGACCGAGATTCTGGCTCGACCACTTCGAACATCGGTGCCAGACCATCCGCAGCCGACCGGACGGTTACCCGTCGAACGCGGATCTACGGTCTTGTAATGGATGGCATGGAGACGGCGAAAGCATACCCTCTAAGTGAACTTGTCCAGGAGCAAGTCATTAATGACTCCGTCGGTCAGACGCCCGTTGTACTTATCGCCAACGATAGTCCGCTTGTCGTTAGTCAACGCCGCCGCGGTCGCAGCCGCTCAAGAATTTTGGAGGGAGCCGAAGTCCGCGCTTATCAGCGAACACGGGAGCAGTTTCACCCGGCAGCCGATTTGGAAGCGGTCATTGATGATGCCGGGGAACGGTGGGAGATTACCGAGGAAGCACTCATCGGACCCGGGAACAAGCGGGCTCTTCGCATCAACGGAGTTCAAACGACTTGGGAGGAATGGAAAACATTCCACCCCGAAAGCGAACTGTTTCAGCCCGCTCCCCAACCATAAGCCTCTCGCTCCCTACTCCACCTGCCTGAACCGTCACGTCCGGACCTACTCGGTCATAATTGGGTGCGATTCTCCCGAGCGTAGACCCACATCATCTTTTGCAGGCGATGAACGGGGATGGCGCGCCTCTGGAAGGGGCTCGGTTAAAGGAGTGATCCAATTAGCATTCCCCCAGGCTTCACGTGGGATAGCGGCAAGATTGACGGTCGGATCAACCAGTAACTGGAACCTTCGCCCGTTGTACGAAACCGGGACGCGCGCGCGCACCTCCCAATGCGGCAGTCCATTCGGGACCAACAGCTTCTCGTGCAGAAAATGAGCGAACTGCAAGACCAGATCGGGGCTGAGCTGCATGCTCCAGGCTTGTTGGGGATTGAGAAACTCCCGGCAGTCAATTTGCCGAGGAGTCGCTCTTGATTCCGGCTCATGAAGTTCAAAAATCGACGGCTCGCCCGATTTCGTATACAGCATCATTCGCCAGGAGAAAAGGTCCCCTTCACCGGTCCACCCGGCGTCCCCGGGATAAAGATGGTGACGCAACGGCCAGAGGAACTGAAATGCGAAGTATGCCACGAGCGTACCGACAACAAACCTCTGGCGGACAGGCAATGCTTCGGCGGAGTCCATGGTTTGCTTCGAATCAGCCCACCCTCCGGTCAATCGCCGTAATGTTCCCGCCGGAAAGAAAAGCAGCGTGCTGCCGAGCATCAACCAGGGAAAAATTCCAATCGGGTAGGTGAGAAAATTTGAGAAATGAAAGAATAGAACCGCCGCGCATGCGATCCACCGCGTGCGTCGCCAGAGCAGAGCGGGGACGACCAGCAAATCGAAGAGCAGGCCCCCGTACGCGAAAAAATAGACCACCCATTCACGGCGCCAATCCTCTCCGTACCACCAGCCAAGGATGTCCCGCACGTACTCGTACTTCCGCGGACTGTCGTAAATCCAACGTCGCATCGGTTCGCCGTGCAGCCAATCGTGATTGATCTTCGCGATGCCTCCGAAAAAGTACGGTATTCCGATTTGGAGCCGCAGCCCCCACAGCATCCACGCGGGCACGCTTGTGGCGCGCAACTCAGGCCGACGTGACACGTCCAGCGAAAACTCCCTGTTCGCGGGGAGAATTGCCATCCAACCGGAAAGAAGACAGATCAGGTAATAATGGTTCTGGTAATACGCCTTATCGAGCAGGAAGAAATACACCCATCCCAAACAAAATAGCACCGCGCAAAGGCGATACATAAAACCGAGCAAGATTCCCAGCGCCAGGACCGCCATCAAGACGAAGTGGACTATCATCCCCTCCCCCGGCCAGGGGCGAATCCATCCAAAGCCGTAATAGGTGAAATGGAACGGCCGGATGTAATAGTTCGTCAGGATCGTGCAGCCATTGCTTTGCACGGCGAAATAACTCAGCACCTGCCAGAGCATCATCAGGCCGAACAGAACTCGGAAATACACCAGAAAATCACCGTCGACGGGAGCAAAGAACTTCCGCGCCAGCGAGGTCCGACTCTGCTGCAGTTCGGCATTGACCGAGTTCGACGGGGGAGTTGTGGTGTCTGACCGCTGCATCAATCACCTTTGACTCGCCGATGAAGGAGTCTGCCCCCCGGAACCGATCCCACGTGTTTTTGAGCGGTCCTTGTCTTTGGTGAGTGATGCCGGAGCGCTCTTGCCTGAAACTCCCTCCACAGCCTCTTCCGCATGCTTCTCGATGCGCGGTGTGTTTGGATCGAAAGTCATGATCCAAGGATACGGCGTCAACCACCGCCGCCGCTCATTGGCCAGATTGACATTGGGATCAATCAGCATTTGCGGCTCTCGCCCGTTCAACGAGATCAGCACGCGTGCGCGAATATCAATCTGTTCGGCCCCCTGGCTTCGTAACAAGTCGGCATATTTATGGCAAAATTGCAGGATCATATCGGGGTTCATCGCCATGATTTGGAATTGAAAGTCGCTGTTCCAGAACCACGCTTCGTTCGGATGCGGGATGGGCATCGCCTGCTGGACGACCTTCTCGCCCTTTTGGTACGAGACGAAAAACTGCGGCGGTACAACATATTTCTCACGCATCAGCATCCGCCAGGCGAATGGATGCCCTTCTTCGGTCCAGTCAGCGGCGCCTGAGTAAAAAACATGCCGCAATGGAACCAGCAACTGGACAACAACATACGTTCCCAACAGTACAGTGGTGATTCGGCAATGCACGCTTAGCGGGCGTTCGACCGCGGCCGCTGGAGTTCTGCCTGCGGCAGCGCGGTCCTCACGAAACCACGGCAGCCAGTCCGGGAAGAAAAGAATGATCGTGGCGGCGATCATCATCCACGGGAAAATATCAATGTCGAATAATTGCGAATTCAGCAGATGAAATACCAGCGTGACCACCAGTGTCGGAACCCGCGTCTTTCGCCACAACAGCAGCGGCACGATGAACAGGTCGAGCAGCAACCCGCCCCAACTGCAAAACAACGGCGCCCAGTCGTGCGCGGCCAGCGACCCAACGATGGGATTCTCAATTTTCCGCGAGAGCTTCAATTGCATAATCGTGCCGTCGATCCAATCGCGATGGCACTTTGCCAAGCCCGCATAAAAATAGACGACGCCGAATTGGAATCGTAACAACCACAAAGCCCAGGCGGGGACGGTAGCGGCACGAATCGCAGGCCGGATCAGCACGTCGAGAGACAACGCGCGATTAGCCGGGATGAAGACCATCAACAAACTTACCAGACAGACCAGGTAGTAATGATTCATATACCGGGACTGTTCCAGCAGAAACACATAGGTAAATCCCAGGCAAAAGGCCGCTGCAGCCAATCGCTGCAAAAAACCGGCCGCAATGCACAGCGCCGCCACTCCGAGCATGAAAAAGAGCGCATGCATCCTGGAGTCGGAAAGGGATTCGACCCAGCCGAATCCGTAGTATTTGAAATGAATCATCGGCTGGGTGAAATACCGAGTGATCAGGTCGGTCCCATACTCATCCTTGTAGTTGAAGAACATGCTGATCGACCAGACGAGGATCGCACCGAACGCGATTCGAAAATAAACCAGTGGCGCAATGCTCACCGGCGCGAAGAGTCGGTCAATCAGACCCGGCTGGGCTTGAATCGTCTGTGAATCGGCCCCAGCCTTTTCCCGCGATTCATCCCCGCTGTTTCGTCCTGTTCTTGCTGGCATAAGATTGGCTGCCCCGGCCGTGTTTCAGCATGGTCTGTCAGCGAAAGACATTATACGACCCCGGACTGGAAACATAATAGGACAAGCTCATCCGCAATTCCGTGGTACGGCTCACAATTTCGCCCAAAACACCATCTGGGAATTCGACATTGCGGGCAGGCAACGGTCCCCAAGCCATCTCGGCATACGCGGGCAAAACTGCGAACCACGGTTTTCGCCGGGCAGCGAATAATCCCGAGGCTAAATCGCGTCGAGCTGGTCCCGTCCGTGAATTTTCAGAACCGCATCACAACTTCAAGTAGATCCGGTTCTTCTCGAGCGTCCGCACGAACAGATAGACCAACCAAAAGTAAAACAGGAACGCCCCCACGCCGTACCACCAAGGTGCAGCCGACGGAAGAAACTGTTTCACGGCACCGGCAATAATGCTGTGCAGCACGTAACCAGCCAGCGCGTTCGTACCAAAAGTGCGAAACAACCCGACCTGCCAACCCCACATGTCGCACGCGATGTAAAACAGCACATAAACCAGCAGCGAGAATCCGGCACAGAACGTCGTATATGAGAGGGAGCCGCCGCGCTGGGTGATCATCCAGTAGTTCCACAGGAAGTGGTCCTTCAGCGGCGGAGAATCAATGCGCGGATCATCCTGCGGCGGCATGACGAACGGCGCGGTGGCAAGCGCATTCCGCTTCCAGTCCTGCTGGACCCGTTCTTTCCAGGCATTGAAACGTTGCGTCGTCGGAATGACGGGGTCCGGCGCAAGTTTCAGATCGACGAATTTGTCACCCATCATGCGCACTCCGCGCTCTTTGAACTCCGCAACTTTTTGCGCCTTGATCTCGTCCATCTTCTGCTTCAGTCCCGCCAGATTGGCGTCCGTTTTTGCTTTCTCAAGCTTCTCGATCGCCGCCTGCATCTCAGGCGTCTTCTCGCGCGATTCATACGCCCGCTCGGCTTTGTCGACGAGAAATCGGAAGAATAGAGGATTCGTCTCCGGTGTCTTCAATTCTTCGACTACAGCACTCAATTCTTTTCGGCGCAGTTCCTGAATCTCCGCCTCCACCTTGCGAATCGCCACAGCTCCTTCACTCCGTTGCTTGGCCAACGGCGCAAGCGCACTGTTCAATTCGTCGCCGGCCTCGGCTTGTGCCTTTTGGGCCGCTTGAATCGCTTCGGAATCCTCCGGTGTCAGATCGTACATCCGCGTCCCACATGAAATCCCATAACCCACGATCATGATCAGGAACGACCACAAAGTCAGCTTCGTCAGTGTCCAACCGCGCGAGCGAGTCCCGATTCCGGCGATCGCATCACACGTCAGCGTTCCCAAAATCGCTGGGACCGACCAGGTGAGGAAGGCGAATGGGCCGCCATCGACCCCGTTCGGAGAGGTGTTTGTCCAGATGTAGACGAACCAGTTTGACAGCGCGACATGCGCCGCCGCCGAAAACAACATATAGACGATCCGCACCAGCGCACCCGCTCTGATAACCGGCAGCAGCCAAAGCGACGTCACAACGATATGCCCCAATGTCTGCATCCATTGACGCTTCAACGGCTCTTTGATCGCTCCCCAGAAGCCGATATCCACCAACTGATCCCACGTCTGTGCAGCCCTGGGAGCTTCATAAATGGCGAACGCCACGAGCATGATTCCAATCAGCCGCTTGATCATGTGCAAGTAGGCCGTCCGCAAACCCTGTGCCGCCGCGCGGCGGCCGAACGTCAACCGAAATGCGAAGCCGACCGCGAACAGGAACTGCGGCATGATCGTGTCGGCGTAGCTGCAATAGTTGTGGTGATGCAGCAACACCCGTGGAACCCAAGCGTCGGAAGAACTGAGAAAATTGACGAGGAACATCCCCGCGACCGTGTAGCCGCGGAACTGGTCCAAAGACGTGATCCGGGCTGCCAAGGCCGGAGCCGGCGTCTGCGCGGCTTTTTCGGTGCTCGTTTGCGGGGATTTTTCTTTCGGCGGAGAAGTCGGTTTCTGCGCGATCGACATGAGGGATGCACCTTTGTGACCAGAATTTGCTATTCGAGCCGGTTCAAACGCGAGTGCGGGCGGGAACTCCCGCCAACGCTCCGGGCTTCGGGACGAGAAAGCACGTCAAGAACGCCATCCAACCGAGACAATCCTGCCGGATTCGTCCCACCTGCAAAACAAAGTCGGGAACAGACATCGTAACGGGGCTATCCGAGCGGAGCAAGTTGCCCATTTTCACGAGA
>CAZVJA010000078.1:0-22059 GCA_964626885.1 uncultured Planctomycetaceae bacterium
GATTTCAGGAAGCCGATCCGCTTCAGGTTGCCGAACAGGAACCGGCGGCTGACCAGCCCGCGATCGCGCCAGCGGTCGACTGTTTTCGTCGACACGTTATAACGCTCGCTGACGTCGGACACCGTCAGGACCGGCTCATTCACCTGGTCAATGGCGATGTCGGCACTGTCCGACAGGTCTTCCACGAAGCAACGCAGATCATGAATCGCCTCTTCGCCGGTGAGAACCAGATCCGGATACATCTCCGGACGATAGGCCGTGATCCGCTGACAGATCTCCTGGTACGGATACTTTTGGTCGACCTGGATTTCTTCCAGCAGGCGTTCAGCGCGCGCGATTTGCGCGAGCCGAGCATCACGCGGCGTAAACCGCATCTGCTGGTCGGCCAATTGCTTCATGACCGGGTTTGCATACTTCGACATTTTTGAACTTCCTTTCCCAGCCCGGTTTCCCTGCCCCGAACGGCTGTTCGTCTCAACTGGGGATTTCTTAAGAGACGCCCAAATTTTGCCCGCCGAGATTTGTGACCCCTCCCGGGTCACACATTGAATACGCAGATCTTAGATGCAAAGGTGGCGAAAAAAGTTCGCATGCGAACTAATTTTTCGAAAATAATTTGAACTTCTGTCCAGTTCCGTCTTGTGTCGGAAGCACTGAAGACAGGATTGAAAAAGTCGCAAGATATTAAATTCAAAATACTTAAAGCGCATTCCGTATCGCTAAGCCATCGCTGATTCTGATCGAGGATGAATAGGCTCATTTTTCCCCTCTGAACTAATGACGCCAGAGTTCACCCTGATTTAACGCCCGAAAACCCGTTTCGGATCATTTTCCACCAGATAGCCGGCGTGCCCGCCTGAGCAGCAAGTTCCACGCTGTAGAAAAAACAAGGGGATCGTCTTCCAAGTCACGTTCCTTCACTGGGATCTGGTGGTCGACATTTTGCCAGCTTGGGGCTGTCTGGAGCTAAGGTCGACTCGCACGACGAGCGCGGGATTTCGCGAAGTGCCCGATCGTCAGTGAACCGGGATCGTGCGAGAATCAGGCCGCTGCTCAGAATCCAGTCCGAGCCGAGACAGCACTTCAGGTGCGCAGCGATTCCTCGAGATGGAACATCGCGTTCATCGTGATCAGGCTCATCTTTCCTTGGTGAGAACGAATCAGGTTCACGCAGCCATTCCCCTGTTGCAGCTCGCGCGCTCGGTGAAGTTCCAGCCCGAGCATTCCGGCGACCAGGACTCGGTTCACCACATTATGTGCCACGACAACAATTACCTCTCCAGCATGCCGGTGGAGCAACGCCTCCAGAGCCGGGCGGGCTCGCCGCAGCACATCACCATACGATTCCCCCCCCAGGTAGGGAACCTCTCCGGGATTGCGGTCGAACGCATGAAATGCGTCGGTATAGTCGCGTCGGATCGTCTCCCAATCCAGCCCTTCCCATTTCCCGACATTACACTCTCTTAACTCCGGCGCGGCTGAGACATCCACGCCATGCTGCTGGGCGATTCGCGTCGCGGTCTGCATGGCACGCAACAATGGGCTGGCATAGACGTGCCTTACTGGAAAGTTCGCCAGAAAGCTCGCGGCTCCTTCCGCTTGACGCCGGCCGGTCTCATTCAGCGGGAGGTCGATACCATCTCCTTGCAGGATGTACGGTCGACGAAGATTGGCGTCAGTCGCACCGTGACGCACAAGAAACAATTGAGTTGCACCGTCAGCCGCAGCGTTCATCAGTCCATCCGTGTCTTCTATTGATGACCTATCACACACACTTCGACGACTTGGCGAGGCTGCCGGAGTTCGCCAGCAATGCTGCGACGCGTACCGCTTCGAGCATTCCCTCTCCTCGCGCCCTCCCCTGCCAGGCGATGTCGAACGCCGTGCCATGACTGGGACTGGTCCGCACGATCGGGAGCCCGAGTGTCACATTCACCGCTCGATCGACCGCCACCAGCTTGATTGCGATGTGTCCCTGATCATGATACATCGCCGCGACACCGTCGAACTCGCCCGCTACCGCGCGCCTCAACAGAGCATCGGCCGGCAGTGGGCCGGTTGCGTTGATCCCGTCGCGACGGGCCGACTCGATTGCGGGAGCAATCAGCCGGGATTCCTCATCGCCGAATAGCCCTTCTTCTCCCGCATGTGGATTGAGCGAGCAAACGCCGATGCGGGGTTGTGTACAGCCGACGCGCGGCAGAAAATCCGACAGGAGACCAATCGTGCCACGAATCGATTCCGTCGAAAGCAGCGACGGCACGCTGGCCAAGGAAGTGTGCAGCGTCACATGCACCACTCCCAATCCGTGCGGAGCGCGAACCGCGGGTCCAGGAGGGAGGTAGAGCATCATTGCGAAGGTTTTCACTCCGCAGGTTTCGGCCAGGATTTCGGTATGTCCTGGGTGACGAATTCCCGCGAGGTGCATCGCTTTTTTGCTGAGCGGCGCGGTTGTCACGCCGTCCACCTTCCCGTCCAGAGCCGCCCGAGCCGCCGCCACGGTCCAGTCATACGCTGCTTCTCCCGCGCGCGAGTCGTTGCGGCCGGGAGCAACCTCCGCCAGCCCTGCCACGCCGGAAGGGTTCCAACAGAGCAGGTGATCCTTCCGTACGATCTCTTCGGCGAATGCACCGGATGCCGACAGGGAATCGAGACCCTCCAGCTCCGTGACACGCAAAGAACTTCCGCACAGTTGCACCGCTCGTTCCAGCACGCCCGGATGACCGATCACCAATGGTCGGCAGAAGTCGTACAGCCGTAGGTCAACACAGGCGCGGACAATCACTTCCGGACCGATGCCGGCCACATCTCCCATCGTGATGGCAATGATCGGGCGGTGCATATTCCTCGGCAACCTTGAGCGTTGTCGGAATGCAATCTGGTGCCGAACTCGATTTCGTCGATCAGGATTCAGCGGCGATTGTGCGCGGGCCTCATCCATTCAGCATGGAGTCAAAACATTCTAGTTCGGTGAATCGTGTTCCCTGTTGATCTTTGGCGGAGAGAACCGGCTTCCCTTTGAGCGGCCACTCGATTCCAACATCGGGATCATTCCACAATAGCGTTCGCTCGTGTTGCGGATGGTAATAGTCGGTGCACTTGTAAAACATGTCCGCGCTCTCGCTCAGGACGCAAAACCCGTGAGCGAATCCGGGGGGAACATAAAGTTGGCGGTGGTTCGCCTCGCTCAAGACAACTCCGGCCCACTTGCCGAAGTGAGTTGATCCGCGACGCAAATCGACCGCCACGTCGAAAATCTCCCCGCGCAGTACCTGCACCAATTTTCCCTGCGGATGCCGGATCTGAAAATGGAGGCCCCGCAACGTTCCTCCGCAGGAACGGGAGAAATTGTCTTGGACGAATTCCGAGGCGATCCCCGCTTCCCGATATCGATTTTTCTCGTAAGTTTCCTTGAAGAACCCCCGTGAATCCGCGAAGACGCGTGGCTCAACAATCAGCACCCCAGGGAGATCCGTTTCCAGAACCTGCATTCCCACGCCCCATATTCAGCTGAGGGGGCCCCCCGCCCAGCCCTTAAAAATACCTGAAGCGGCATTCCGCCATTGGAAGTCATTATTTTTCCAGGGAAAATGAGCATAACGGCTCCCCCGGCGGCTCGACAATCGCAGGCAAACTCCCGCTTGTCAATCCCCTCAACCGTGACGTATCGTGGTATATTGATGCGAAATCAGACTCCAATTCTCCGGTCGCCGGAAATGCCCGCCGCCGTTGAGCCGCTGCAGCAGGGAACCTGCTCCCCGCAATTGCATGCACAGCAATTGCCCGCTGGGGGTGTTTCGATCGCTCGAGGAGTGCTTTCCCGACGAATCCGGCTTGAGTTGGTGCATTGCTTCGGTCTTGCCCTGCTGCTCATGCTGCTGCAGCAATTCACAACCGCGGACGAACAACAGCATTCAGCCGCCAGGAAGCCAACGGCTTCCGGGACTGCCAGCAAGCCAAAGCAAGTTACCAGTTCCGTCCAACGTTCATTGAATAAACCCGCTCCCGAAGGAACGGCGGATCTGCGGGCGCTCGAAACGCAAGTTCGGCAAGTCGTCGACCGGCTGATTGCCGCGACGGTCTCTGTTCAACTCGGTTCGACACAGGGGAGCGGCGTTATTGTAACGCGTGATGGTTACGTGCTGACTGCGGCGCACGTCATCGGTGCACCGGGACGCGACGTCTCGGTTGTTCTCGCCGACGGTCGACGTGTCGAAGCCAAGTCGCTGGGACTGAACTCGAATTCTGATGCTGGCCTGCTGAAGATCAGCGACGTCGGCGAATTCCCGTTTGTCGAAATGAGCAACCTGAACGACTTGAAAGTCGGCGATTGGTGCCTCGCGTTGGGACACCCTGGGGGCTATGAATCAGGGCGTCCTCCGGTCGTACGCATGGGTCGAATCGTCAATATCCGGGAATTAGTGCTGCAGACCGATTGCACGCTGGTCGGCGGCGATTCCGGTGGCCCGTTGTTCGATCTCGACGGACATGTCATAGGAGTGCACAGCCGGATCGGTGCTCCCACAACACTCAACCTGCACGTACCGATGCGGGCCTTCACCAACAACTGGGAACGGTTCGTTCATTCGGAACATATCGACGCATCGAGCAGCGCCCAACGTGCGCTGTTGGGGATCGACGGTCAGGATGATCCGCAAGGAGCGCGGGTAACAGCAGTCTTTCCGAAATGGCCGGCCGATGTGGCGGGGCTGAAAACCGGCGACATCGTGACGAAAATCGACGGCTCAGCCATACACAATTTTGCGGAACTCAAAAAGATTCTCGGGGGAAAGCAGCCCGGCGAAACTGTGAAGATCGGATTTCGTCGAGGTGAAGAGTCACTGGAACGACCGGCGGTTCTGGTGGGATTGCCATAACAGGGCCCAGAGGAGCAGTTCTTTTGGTCACAACACTTCCGACGAGTTTAGTAAAAGCCATGAAGCGGCGAGCAATACACGCCTTGTTGGGAATGCTGGTGCTTCTCGCTGGGGTGCCGTTTGTGCATGCGGCCGAGCCCCGGCTGCCGCGCGACCAATATAAAAACGGTCAGGAGGTGCGTGCGGCTTATCGAAAGATCGTAGCCACCGCCAGCCAAGCAACCGTGCATCTCAGCTGCGACGGCCGGAATGTCGCACTTGGAGCGATTATCGACGCGAATGGCGGCGTGCTGACCAAGGCGAGTCAATTGTCCGGAACGATTCTCTGCAAATTACACGATGGACGCGAGTTTGACGCCCGCATCATCGGTGTCCACGAAAAGTTGGACCTCGCCTATTTGAAGATTGACGCAACCGATTTACCGACCGTTGTCTGGGAACAAGGAGCACCTCCAGCCGTAGGACAAATGCTTGCCACTCCGGGGATGGAAGACATCCCGATTGCGGTAGGAGTCGTATCGGTGCCGCGCCGCCGTCTGCCGGAACAGCGAGGGATGTTGGGCATTACCACGGAAGAGCTCAAGGATGGCAAGTCCGGCGCGCGAATCATGCGTGTACTTCCCAAAAGCGGCGCGGAAGAGGCAGGGCTCCAGATCGGAGATGTGATTCAAAACGTCGGCGGCGCGGAGGTGAAGAATATCGACGAGGTGGCGGATTCCATCGGCAAGCACGAACCGGGTGAGATGATTGAACTCAAAGTGGTGCGCGGCGACGAGAAGTTAACGGTCCGTGCGACGCTGGGGTATCCGACTCCCGACCTCGTCACCCGGGGGGGATTCATGAATCATTTGGGAGGACGATTAAGCCGGCGACGAACCGGATTTCCTCCCATCATACAACACGATACGGTGCTCTCCCCGGAGGAGTGCGGTGGTCCTTTGGTTTCACTCTCCGGAAATGTCGTGGGGCTTAACATTGCGCGAGCCGGTAGAACCGAATCGTACGCGCTGCCCCCCGATTCGTTTCTTCCAGTGCTCGAGGATCTCCGTTCCGGACGATTGGCCCCGGCGAAGAAAGACGAGGGCTCGGCATCCAGCCCTGCTCCTCCGCCGGTCGCGGAAAAGTAGTTGAGACGCGCTCATCATCCTCGCGTCTGGAAGAGCGCGAACCTCGATTCCAAGCGTTGCGGCAATGCACAGCGTATGGCGAACCGCGTCGAGTTTTTGGATTCGGCAAAGTTTGTCGCCCGCCGAATCTGGCATTTTCCATTTGTAACAGGCAGCCAAACGCGGATTTGCAGACCTACCCGACCGAAAGGGACGTAGTTCTTGATCGGGGCGCAAGGATCGGTAGACTCTACGGTACGGAAGCCTTTCTGGAACGGATGTCCTACATCGCAATCCCATCTCGGTGAAGTGCGTGTAAGCCATGACAACGGCCCCTGCCGGCAAATGGATCGAGGATGTCGCCGGCGATGACAAGATCACTCGTGCAGCGAGAAAGACGCTGGCGGCTCGATTGGGAACCGTCGAAAAATGCCTCGCCCGGTCCACCCGGAAGTCGCATCTCGATACGGCGCGAGTGCATCTGTTGCGTGTCTCCTCCCGTCGCGCGGCGGAAGCGCTTTGGCTTTACGAAGATTTCATACCGCCCCGGCGTGCCGAGTGGATCAACAAACAGATCAAGCGGCTGCGCAAATCCGCCGGACCAGCGCGCGACAGTGACGTGTTGAGCGCGCTACTCCAATCACACTCGCCTCCGGCCTGTCCCGTTTTCTTGCTCGACGAGCTGCGCGACAGGCGCGTTGAGGGAGAAAAGCAGATTGCGGTCGAATATCGACGGCTGCGGAAAAAGGGACGATTCCGCCGTCGCGCCCGCGGACTCGTCGACCGCATTCGCCCGCGCGGCGAGCAACCCGACCATCAGGAGAAACCGTGCTTTCATGATTGGGCGGGTACCAAGTTGCGTGACTGCGTTCAGAGGTTCTTCGATGCCTCTCCCGCCGCGAATTGCGACCTCGATGCGCTGCATGCCTTTCGCATCCGCACCAAAAAGTTGCGGTACACGATGGAACTCCTCGGCCCGGCGTTTCCGCAAGAATTCCGCACGACGCTCTATCCCATCGTCGAAACCTTGCAGAACAAGCTGGGAGAAATCAACGATTGCCGCAACGTCTGCGAGTACCTAAACCAGCGTCTGCAGCAGACCTTCCCGGCGGAATACACGGAGCAGTTGCGCGCGTTGCTCGAAGCCTGGCAGACGCGTCTGGAGTGCGCACGCACCGAGTTTTTCGCCTGGTGGACGCTCCCGCAGTCAAATGCGATCGGCGATGCCTTCGAGGAAATGCTCGCGGACCGTTAGGCAACCGGAACGCCGATCGGCTACACTGGGCGGCGGAATGTCGCACGACTGAGGAGAGCGCGACGTACGAATCTTCAGCCAAGCCCTGATCTCGAAGGCGGAATGGTTGATCGCGATTGCAGCCAGTGCATTTCGGGGCGTAGTGGTTATTTCGTGCTTGACGAATTCTTCAACTCGGTCATAACGTCATTCTTCTACTGCGACCGTCCGGTACTTTCCGATATTCCACTGTTTCAAGAACTCTCCCGGGAGCATTCATGTCCGACGAGCCCCTGATCGCCGTCTTTGTCGATTACGAGAACCTGGCCATCGGGGTGCGAGACGTCAAGGACAACCGCTCGGGCGAGTTTCAGATCGGCTTGATCTTGAAGCGACTCCTCGAAAAAGGTCGTATCGTTTATAAGCGGGCATACTGCGATTGGAGTCACTACCGCAACGCCGTCCGTGAGTTCCACTCCCAGGGAATCGAGCTGATCGACATCCCTCAAAGCAAGGTTAGCGGCAAGAACAGCGCCGACATTCGCATGGTCGTCGATGCCCTGGATCTCTGTTATGCCAAGAACCACATCGATATCTTCGCGCTCCTCTCTGGTGACAGCGATTTTTCCCCGCTGGTTTCCAAACTGAAAGAAAACGACAAGCGGGTTATCGGCTGCGGCGTGAAACGCTCAACATCCGACCTGTTGATCGCCGGTTGCGATGAGTTTATCTACTACGACGATCTGATTCGCACCGCACGCGCGCCGAAACCAGTCCCCAAGAAAGGTAAGACAACCGCCGACTCTGAAGGGGACAAAAAGCAAGAAGCGATGGATCGGCTGCTCGAAATCATCCGCTCGCTGGAAGTCGACTACGATCCGCTCTGGGGATCGATGATCAAGCAGACCATTCGCCGCGTTTATCCGGGGTTCAACGAAACCTATTACGGCTACCGCACCTTCTCCGATTTGCTCGAAGCCGTCGAGGATGAAGGAGCCATCGAGCTCGAATACGACGAGAGTAAGGGAAATTACCGGGTCCAATTGAAGAAAGAATAGAGGCCGACGCGCGTTAGTCGTGCAGCCTCGGAGGTCCACTCGGCCATGGACCGTTGTGACGTGCTCATTGTCGGCGGAGGGCCGGCAGGTTCAACCTGCGCGTGGAAGCTCCGGCAGGCAGGCGTGGACGTGCTGCTGCTCGACCGAAAGGCCTTTCCGCGCGATAAAACCTGTGCCGGCTGGGTCACCCCGCCGGTACTCGATGCACTGCAATTTGACGCCGCCGAGTATCAGCAGGGGCGGGTCTTGCAACCGATTACCGGGTTTCGGACCGGGGTGATCGGCCGTGATCCCGTGATGACCGATTATGGGCGCGTGGTCAGTTACGGTATTCGCCGGTGTGAGTTCGATCATTACCTGCTTCAGCGTTCGGGATCGCGCACCCGGCTGGGGGAATCGTTCCGGTCGATGGAACGTTCCGACGGCCGCTGGATCGTCAATGGAAAGATCGAGACACCGTTGATCGTCGGCGCGGGAGGACATTTTTGTCCCGTCGCGCGGCTGCTTCGACAGGACGAGGATGAGCTGCGCTCGGTCGTCGCGGCGCAGGAGACCGAATTCCAAGTAACACCCGAGGAGCTGGCGAAATGCACGGTGCGCGGCGAAGTTCCCGAGCTGTACTTCTGCAGTGATCTGCAGGGGTATGGCTGGTGTTTTCGCAAGGGAGATTTTTTGAATATCGGGCTGGGGCGTCTCGATGGCGAAAGGATCTCCGCGCACGTGGCATCGTTCGTCGAGTTCCTCCACGCCCGACAGATCGTTCGTTGCGATGTGCCTGAACATTTCCACGGGCATGCCTACCGACTGTACGAAGGACGGGAGCCTCGGTTCTGCGATGACGCTGTGCTGTTGGTGGGAGATGCCGCTGGGCTGGCCTACCCTCAAAGCGGCGAGGGAATTCGCCCGGCGGTTGAATCGGGACTAGCGGCCGCCGAAACCATCATCGATGCTGCGGGGAAGTATTCGCGCGAACGACTTGCAATGTATGGCGAAAAGCTGACAAAGATGCTCGGTGCGCCGCGGCGCAAGAGTGTCACCGACTGGTTGCCGGCATCCTGGATGCAATTCGTGGCCAGCCGGTTGTTGACCAGCCGTTGGTTCACCCGACATGTTGTGCTGGATCGCTGGTTCTTGCATAGCGCGTAGCAGCCTTGGAAAACTCTCTTTTCGGCTTAAGATGCATGATCGGGTATGAGTGTACTGTCTATTTGCGCCGCTTGACGGGCTCCCTTGGGGAGCGTATTCTGAGGCTAGATTGATGTGGCGCTCGCAATGAACGCGAGCAGGGATCGATCGCGATCCCAACCCAACTGGTCATGACGGCCTCGACCGCAAAACGTGCGGTGGAGGCCTTTTTTTGTGCGACGAAGTTTTGCACAAGTCGGCGAACTCATTCCAGACTGGAGGCAGCCATGGATCGCGTCACACTGGATGATCTCAAATCGCTTGCATCCCATGAAGCTACGCCGTCCGTGTCGATCTACATGCCATTGCACCGCGCCGTCAACGAGGCCCAGCAGGACTCGGTTCACCTGCGACATCTTGTCGATCAGGCGGAATCGCGGCTGATCGCCGACGGCATGCGCGCCCCCGATGCTGCAGCTTTCCTGAAGAAGGCCCGCGTCTTGGCCGCCGATTCGCTTTACTGGAAACCCAACAGCGGTGCTGGCTTGTGCCTGCTGATCGGCCCGAACTTCTTCTCGCAACTGAGGCTGCCATTTTCATGTGCTGAGTCGGTGCATGTTGGCAACCGATTTCATATTGCGCCGCTGGCTCGCGGAATGACCCGCGATGATCGATTCCTGCTGTTGGCGATCAGCCAGAAATCGGTCCGTCTATTCCAGTACCGGCACGGCAAACTCTCGCCCGTGAATCTGCCGGCGTCGATGCCGAAAAGCATGAACGAGGCGCTCTCCGGCACGGAGATCGAAAAGTCGCTGCACTACCACACCTCAGCCACGAAAGGAGCCGGCGGAGCCGAGATCGGCATCTTGCATGGGCACGGCGATCCGAAAGACGATCAGAAGACCCTGATCGCCGAATATCTCCGCATTCTGTCGCGCCACTTGGAAGGGGTGCTGAACGGCGAGCGGGTGCCGTTGGTACTCGCGGCGGTCAACTATTTGCACCCGATGTTCAGCGCGGCATGTTACTATCCGAACATCGTCCAGCCGGGAGTTCAGGGGAGCCCCGATGAACTGAGCGACCAGGAAATGCTCGAACGGGCGCTGCCGCTGGTCGAGCCATTGGCGCGCCGCCGACTGGATGCCGCCGCCGAGCGTTACCGCAAGTCGTTGGGGACCGATCGCATTAATCGCCACCTCGAACAGATTCTGCCGGCGGCAAGCCAGGGGCGCGTCGAGGCGCTCTTCGCCGCGCAAGAAAAACCTGTTTGGGGGCGATTCGACGGGACCGCCGGAAACGTGACCATTCACGACGCGCAACAGCCGGGGGATATCGATCTGGTTGACGAAGCGGTTCGCTCCGTGGTGCTGACCGGTGGGGAAGTGTTCGTCGTCGCGCCGGAAGAAGTCCCGGACAACGGCCCGACCGCGGCGCTCATGCGCTGGTAACGACTTTCGGCCAATAGCCGACTCGAATCAGCGCGGGCGCACCTGCTCGTCAATGTTCGTGATCGTCTGAATCACGCTGGCGAACGAGAGAGCACCGAACGCCGCCAGTCCGCTGCCGATAAAGCTCGCGATGCCGATCCCGATGGCTGTCGAACGCTCCGGCCCCAGGTCCATGGTCGCCGCCATCGCGATGGCATACAGCAGAGCCGCCGCCGCGCCGAGCCCGAACAATCCCGCCAGCAATTGCCAACAAAAGGCGATCGTTCGCAGCACCGGGCGCTTTCGTTTGCGACGCTGGGAGGGAATTTCGTGACGCGACACCTCGCGCGGTGGTGCCGTATCGACGAGCAGCGGAAACTCGGATGCTTCGATCGTCCCTTCCTCTTCCAACATCACCTCGGCTTCATCAACATTCGCCTGCGTAGTCACCCGCTGCTCAGGCCGACGCTGCGGGATGGGAGCTGGGGAGGGAGTTGCTGCTCCCCTCTCCCCTCGCGAGAGAGGGGCTGGGGATGAGGGGGCTCCCGTGGCAACGCGGCTACCCGGCCCATCCTCCACCGCCCCACGATCGACCTGCCTGCAGTCCGGGCAGAGGCTGGGGGTCGCGGCGGTCGCGGGAATCGCGAACTTCCGCCGACATCCGGGACAGGTCCATTCAACGCGTTGGATCGGCATGAAACCTCTGTCGACAAATAATTCTATTGCCTAATCGAACTCGCTACGGATTCAAATCTTCAAACACCTCCGGCGGTATTTTTTCCCCGGTGATCGATTCAAACTGCGCGGTCAAGTACCCCTGGAACACCGCGCGCGGCTCGACGATCCGGCAGCCGCGCTGGCGGCATTCCGTCAACAGCTCGGTCTCTTCGGGCATCGCCCCAAGATCAACCACCGTCATCCCCGGGCGAAAGTACGACGGATTGATGTCGGTCTTCTTTGGACCGAGCGTCACTCGACGGTCGGTGATGACCACCACATCCGCCAGCGTGTCGTACAGGTTTTGATACGGCACGTGGCGGACATTGAAATGCTCCGCGAGGTCGTGTGCTTCCTTATCGCGGGCACCGGTGATGCTCACGATCCCTTCCCGCCGCCCGACGCCGTGAATGAACGCGCGGGCCAGACCTCCAGTGCCGACGACCAGCACGTTGCGGCGGCTGAGCGCGAGATTGTCATCCCCGTGGCTGCCGAGCGCCGCTTCCGTGGCATCGAGCGCATGCCGCCAGATTGTGTTGTACGCTTCCCAGCCGTCCGGCTGCTTGAGAATCAAGTCGGCATACCCGCTCGGTTCGGCGGAACCGACCGCGCGATCGGCGACCTTGATCAGCTCGCTCCCCAGCTTCGGACTGGAGAGTGCCGCCTTGATCTTCAACTTCTCCAGCCGCTTCGGCAGCCCGTCGAGCGATTCGACCGGAATCGGCAGGCAAAGTTGCCGCAGATCCCGTTTGCGAAACGCGGCATTCAGAATTCGCATCGCGGTCCGTTGAGGGGAGCCCTCGAAACCGAGGATGCCCACAAAGCGGGTTTTGGCATGAATGGACTCATAACGGTAGATCTCGCGGAGATCCTCGATGGTCGGCTGGCCGGGGTAACCTTCCAGCCCGCGCTCGAGCGCCGCATAGGTCCAGGGCGCACCAAACTGGCAGGAGACGAGCGCGACCAGCGTCGATGCCTGTCCAATGCCCACCGTCACGATCGGCAGCGACTTTTTCTCGCTCATCGCGCGGAGCAGCGGCCAGGCGGATTCCAATCCCCGCGCCGTGGCCGTCAGCTTCAGAACATCGGCGTTGGCCTTTGTCGCCTGCTCGACCAAGCCGTCGATGTCTTCCAGCGGCTCATCGAGCGACGTGACGCTCACCACGCGCTGCGTCTTGCCGAATCGGGGAATGGACGCTGCTATATCCAGTTCCAACTCGACATACTGCGGGCCGGCCACAATCGCCTGCCGCAACAGCGTGATGCGATGCTGCTCGTCGCCGCGAAAAAATCCGCCGTCCTTGGCTCTCCGGCAGGAGACCAGCACCGGCTTGCTGATCCCATTCAGCATGTCGGCGACATCGGGCTCCTTCGCCAGATGATCGAGACACAACTCGATCATGTCCCCCTGCCGAGAAGCATTCAGCAGGTCGACCTTCGCAAGCTGGCGCGACGTTGGCGCCGCCGAAATACAAATCATGTGATTCGCCGGAAGACGGAACGCTGAAACGAACAACTACCGAACTCAATCCGCCACACTTTCACCAAGAATCGCCTCGTAAGCCGCACGGGCTTTGTCGTATGCGGCTTTCGCGGCGGTTTGCTCAGGTTCGCGGATGCGTCCCTTCTTGCTGTTCCAGCAGACGCCGACCGCGTCGCGGCACCACTCCGCACTCTTCTTGCTGGCGCGAATCGGCTTGCCGCCGACTTCCACGAACACCGGGTTCGTATGCACCGATGGCAGAATCCGTACGGCAACCCAGCTCGAATGCGGCAGATCCACTTCGAAGGACATCGCTTGCGTTTTTCCGTCCGCTTCGATCTCCTGCGATGCCGCCACTTGACCGTTGACGATCACCTCAACCGGAACTTTCCGCGTCTCGCCGATGCGGCAGCGCTCCAGATGCCAGTATGGTTTCTGGTCGAGACGGCGTTTACGAATCCGTTCTGTTTCCGGTGTCGGCTTTTCGGCCAGGAACGCCGCGACGTCGAACGTGACGTTCGCTTTGCCGGGACGTTCGAGGTTCAACTGGCTGACCTTACCATCCGAGCCCGGCTCGCCGACCGCGACGTCGTTGACTTTGAAGTCGAACACGTGGCTTAGCCCGTCGCCGCAGTAGCTGCGGCCGTCCTTCACGCCGAGCACCCAGTTATCGAAGTCGAGCGGCTGGTCGGGCTTGAGCTTCACGTAGATCCGGCCGAGGCCGACCTTGTCGCCATAGATGCACGGAAAATCGGTCTCGCCGCTGATCCGCGCGCGATAGCCGCAGTTCAGTGTGTGATACCAGATATTCAGTTCCCAGATCGAAGGGGTATCGACAGCAGAGATGAAGTCGCAGACGTCGTTCGCGACGGTGACGACATATTCGTTTGCACCAATGCCGTCAAATTTCGGCATCGCATAATCGGGGAGCTTGTCGGCGGCGCGGCCTTGCCAGTCGGCCGGAAGGCGGTTGAAATCGACGAACTCCCGCTTCCCTCCCGGGAGATAATCGGGCAACGTCAAACCCCAGCCGCTATGACTGTAGCCCACGACACCCCCCTGTTCCTTTCCCCACGCGAGCACCGGCTGCGTCCAGCTGGGCCATTCTTCAAGCAGAGTGGTGCCGGGGTAATCGTCTTCTTTGAGACGCAACAGGCAGAGATGCCCCGCGTGAGACGACGGAAACCCGCTGACTTCAACGTCGTACCGCATGAGGTAATTGGGCCGTGAGAGAGCCGACGTCTTCCCTTCAAAGTACTGCTTTTGCGTGTACCAACAGGGCCCCCAACTCAACACGCAGCCGACGTTGAGATCCTCTCCGAGGATGTGCCGCATCATGTCGGCCGGGGTCACTCCTTCGGTCGGGCTGTCATAATGCGAGCAGCCCGCGGCGTGAACGTGATGATCACCCGAGTACCAATGACGTTCGGCGGCGTGCACCCACCGCTTTAACTGGAAGTCAGCCTTCTGGCTGACGACCCCCGGTTTCACCTGCAGGGTCGTCTTTTGCACGACGTATTCCGGCCCGCGCGAGAACTCGACGGTGTATTCTCCCGGCGGCAGATGGACCGATTCGCCGTCAGCCCGGTAGATCTGGTTGTGGAAGAAGAAATCAGGAGCGAGCCGACGCGCGGGGTTCGGATAAACCCGATTGAATTTGTCACGGATAACGAACGCGGCGGTGGTCGGTTCGCCGTCGACATCCTTCACGCCGAGCGCCACTTCGACCGCCGGGGCGGAGTTGAACAGAACCGGCACGGCGTTCCGAAAGCCGATGTCTTGTGTCCCCTGGCCGACGTTGAACCCAAGCTTTGCTTCGCGCTGGCCTACGTCCCGGCTGTAAAGCTGGATGATGCGGTATTCGAGCGGGAGCCCCGAGAGCCCCGGCTTCAGCGGCTGCTTGTTGAACATTTCGATATCGAGGAACCGCTGCCCCACTTCGCTGGGGGGGACGAGCTTCTCGGTCGTTTGAGGCCGTTCGCGCGAACCCTTCCCTTTCATGTACAGCGGCGCTGCGTTCGGGCTCTCGGGCTTCAGCTCCGCCGTGATCCCCGCCTGGTTGTTCACTTTGATCAGAAACGTCCGCCAACCTTGTTGAGTCAGCTCTTTCTTGACAGGCCCTTCGCCGACAGACACCCGGCTTTCTGGATTGATTGTGACATGGATCAGGCAGTGCGGATCGAGCACCTTCTGGATGGCGCGGATCGATTCGCCAGCGTCGGTGTTCTGCATCGCCGCTGTCAACTTCTGCGAATCTTCGACCGAGAGTGGCGCTCCGACATACTCGAGTGCTTCGATCAGCCGACCGGTCGCCGCGACGAGCGGCTGCTGCTCGACATCGACCACCAGCGGCAACGGCTCAGCGGCGGAGGCGATTCCCAGGGACGTTGCGAGCAAACTCATGGCGAAAACGGCCGATGCTCGAGCCCAGGGGGTCCGTCTGCGGGAATAACGCGTGCACTTCATGGCAAACTCCTGTGAGTCATGCGGTTGGCGGCGAACTGGCAGAACGATGGAATCAAAATATCGAGAGGTGGTTTCAAAACCATGTCTTTGGGAGGGCGACAGGGCACCGCCCGTTAGGGTGGTCCGTGGAGCCGCCATAACGAGAGACTCTCGGTCGCAGCGGCTCGGCGGGAGCCTCGCCCTCCCTGTTTTGAAAACCACCTCCATTGAAGCAGAGAAATTTGGCGCATTCACAACTCCCATTGTGCGGCGGGAGAATCACCCATGCAAGCAGGAAGCCTATCCCCCGGCATTTTGCTCCACTCACCTTGCAGAAAAGTCTCGGCGTTGTGACGATAAATGAACAGCGTCGAACCAAACTTGGCCGATCGCCGGTACATACAACGGTTTGTGAATTAATCATCCAGAACTCCTCGCCGATGTCCACCACCACGATCGAGCAGCAAAGTCCATCTCCACCCGCCGACCGGCGTTTTTCTCCCGAAGAGCTGGAGGCATTCGCCCGGGACGGCTTCATTGTCGTGCGGGGGATGGTCGGCGAAGCGCTCCGGGAGGAAATGCTCGAAGCCACATTGGCAGGGCTGCGCGACGAAACACCGCCGGTCGAATATGAAGCTGAATTGCACTACCCCGGCGCACCGCGCTCCCTCTCGGACGAAGGGGGACGGACCATCCGTAGGCTGAAGCAGGCGCACGGCCGGCATATCTCGTTCACGCGCTGGATCTCATCGCCGGAGCTGGTCGAACGGCTGCAGCAGCTTCTCGGCCCGGAAGTGGTAATGCCGTTGGCGCACCACAATTGCATCATGACCAAGCAGCCACAGTACAGCAGCGTCACCGGCTGGCACCAGGACATCCGCTACTGGTCGTTCGAGCGGCAGGAACTGGTGAGTGTCTGGCTCGCGCTGACGCAGGAATACGAGCGCAATGGCTGTCTGTATGTGATTCCCGGATCGCACCGGATGACGTTCGATCGGTCGCGGTTCAACGCGGAGCTATTCTTTCGCGACGACCTACCGAATAATCAGGAGTTGATTTCTCGGCGCGTGGCGGTCGAGCTGGAGCCGGGGGACGTCCTCTTTTTTCATTGCCGCACGCTGCACGCGGCGGGACGCAATCAGACGAACCAACCGAAGTATTCGGTCGTGTTCACGTTCCGCCCCGGCAACAACCCGCCGAAGCCTGAGACCCGCTCGGCATCACTGCCGGAAGTCCGCATCGCCCCGCCGCTGGGATGAACGCCAAGCGTTGATGGATATGTGGCCATGCGTACTCGCAGGGTCGCTCAATCGTGCCAGTCGAGTTCCTTCGCGGCCTTGTCGGTCTTACCCGATTCCAACATGGCCAGGATGGTTTGCACCGTTTTGGAAGTGACGAGACCACGTTCCATCCGTTCGAGAGATTCGCGGGTGACGTTTTCCTTCGCACGCCCCGGTGCCCCTTCGAGGAAGGCTCGTTTCTGATCGAAGACCGCCCAGAAAATCACGCGGGGATGTTTCTTCACGGCGTCGCGCACCTTTTCGGCATCCCCCCCCTTGGCCCGGTTGCCGTTGACCTGATAGTGCCCTTTTTTCTCGTACAAAATGGCTATCACGTTCCAATCTTTGCCGCCGCCGAATAACCCCATGCGTTGCCTCGCTGTTCCCGCCCGCGATCCCCGGATTCGAAACCCAACCCGCAGGCGAATCAAGATATCAAGGAGAGGGCCAGATGGGGAATCAAAGACTTCAAGATTTCGTACTCGCCCCCAAGGTCCACCACGGGGACACGGAGAGAAAGACGGAAGGCATTTTTAATAAGGAAACCAGGAATCCAGGAAAGAAGGGTTTGGAAGGGCCAGTTCCGCAAACACAATTCAACACATTCCTCGATTGTGCGGAATTTTCGCTTGGAGTTGATGGAAATGAATTTTATCCGCCTTCTCCTGGCTTCCTGCATTCCTTATTGAATGCTCTTCTCTCTGTGCTCTCCGTGTCACCGTGGTAAATTTTCTTCCCAGCGAATCGTCACGACCGCCCGACAATCGGTTCGATGAAGTCCAGATCCGCATCGCTGCGCGGACGTAGAAAATCAAAGTCCGCCCCTTCGTGCGCCTGTAACACGTGGTCGATGTAAAACTTCGGGTAACCCCTCCGATGGGGCGACTCCGGCGGCTTCCACGCGGTCCTTCTCCGGTCGAGTTCCGCGGCGTCAACGTGCAGCTCCAGCCGGCGTTTCTCGACATCCAGCTCAATCTCATCCCCATCCTGCACCAGCGCCAGCGGACCACCGGCAGCCGCCTCGGGCGAAACGTGCAGCACCACCGTGCCGAAACTCGTCCCGCTCATCCGCGAATCGCTGATCCGCACGACGTCGGTCACTCCCTGCTCCAACAACTTCGTCGGCACCGGAATCATCCCCCACTCAGGGAACCCCGGAACCCCCTTCGGTCCGGCGTTCTGCAACACGAGTACGCTCGTCGCATCGACCGGCAGCGCGGGATCGTTCACCCGTGCGAGCATGTCGGCGTAATCTTTGAACACAATCGCCTTCCCCCGATGACGAAACAGACTCTTCGACGCCGCCGACGTTTTGATCACAGCGCCATCGGGAGCGAGATTGCCAAACATCACCGCCAGCGAACCTTCTGCCGACAAAGGCTGCTCAATTGTGTGGATCACATCCTTATCAAAGCAGCGCGCCGGATCGATATTCTCTCCCAGCGTCCGGCCGGTGACTGTCGTGCAGTCGAGAGCGAGTCGATCTTGCAACTCCTTAAGGACCGCGGGCACTCCGCCCGCCGCGTGAAACGCATCCATGTGATGCTTTCCCGACGGACTGAGATTCACCAGAAACGGCGTGCTGCGTGACAGCTCGTCGAACCGCGACAACGGCAGCGTGATGTTCCGCCGCCCGGCAATCGCGATGAGATGCACCACCGCATTCGTCGACCCGCCGAGCGCCAGCAGCGTCCGCACGGCGTTATCGAACGCGGCCGGCGTGAGGATTCGTGACGGGCGGAGTTGCTCCCGCACCATCGCGACGATTCGCCGACCGGTCGCTTCGGCGGCGGCGATGCGCCGGGAATCAGTCGCGGGGATGCTCGAGGCCCCCGGCAGCATCATGCCGAGCGCTTCGGAAAGCGCGGTCATCGTCGACGCGGTCCCCATCGTGTTGCAGGCACCGGCCGAGCAGGCGATGCAGGCCTCAAGGTCGTCCCATTCCTCACTGCTAAGCCGCCCGGCACGAAACTCGTCCCAGTAGCGCCACAGATCGGTTCCGGAACCGACCTGCTGTCCGCGCCAACGTCCCACCGCGCGCGGGCCGCCGTTGAGTTGAATCGCGGGGATGTCGGCGCTGGCCGCGGCCATGAGCTGCGCGGGAGTCGTCTTATCGCAATTGCACAAGAGCACCACGCCATCGATCGGGTTAGCGCGCAGAGTTTCCTCGACCTCCATCGCCATCAAATTGCGGTAGAGCATGGCGGAGGGCTTCATGAACTCCTCGCCAAGAGAGATCGTCGGGAATTCAAGCGGCAGCCCGCCGGCGGCAATCACGCCGCGCTTCACTGCTTCCGCCAGATTGCGGAGGTTCATGTTGCAGTTGTTGAGTTCGCTCCAACTGTTGGCGATGCCGATCACCGGCTTGCCGGCGTACGCCTCCGGGTCGATCCCCATCGACCGCAGGGCGGCACGGTGCTGAAAGGCAAGATCGTTCCGCCCGGCGAACCAGCGGGCGCTTCTCAATGTGAAAGATGCGTTCAAGAAGGTGTCCTGGAATGGGTTTTGAACCGTTGGCTGCCTGATACGGGGGAAATGGCCCCCCCATTGGCCTCTCTTCACTCAATCCCTACAATGACCTCAACTGGTCCGCAAGACAACGAGAACTCGCCGAATGACCTCTGACGACCAATATCCCCTCGACCCCCAACCTGTCATCGTGAACCCGCGGCAGGCGGAGTTGATTGACCACCGGTACGACACGGCGCCTCCGCCGTACCCGAGACCGGTCGGTCCTGGTCCCGCGCAAATGAGCCGGTATAAAAAGCGGGCGCTGCTGCTGTTTCTGGCGACGTGCGTCAGCGTGTTCCTTGCTGGAATGACTCCTGGTGGCGGACTAGCGGGCTTCTTGACAATCGCAAATTTACTTGTCCACGGAAAGCCTGTCCCCCTTGAGGCACTCGTGTACTTCGTGCAGAACGGGCTCATCTATGCGGGAGCGGTCTTAGCGATTCTCGGCTCACATGAGATGGGGCACTACCTACAGGCCAAACGATATCACGTGCCGGCCACCCCTCCATTCTTCATTCCGTTTCCGATCAGCCCCTTCGGCACGATGGGGGCAGTCATCATTCAGGGAGCGGGCGTGGCGAATCGAAAGGCGATGTTTGACATCGCGATCAGCGGCCCGCTCGCCGGGCTGGTGCTGGCCTTACCGATCACCTGGTTCGGTCTCAAGCATGCCGTGATCGGACCGGTTCCTCCGAACAATCCCGGAATTGAGTTTGGTGAGCCGCTGATTTTCACCTGGATGTTCGAGTGGATTCGCGGCCCGAAGCCCGCAGGTTTCGAGATCATGCTTAACCCGCTTCTCTTCGCGGGATGGGTTGGAATTTTCATCACGGCGTTGAATCTGATCCCCATCGGCCAGCTTGACGGCGGGCATATCCTCTACACGCTGGTCGGCCGCCGCGCGCATGTCGTCGCGACGTCGCTGCTGATGCTGGCGGTCGTGTACATGATCTACACGGCCAACTACTCCTACAGCCTGATGGTGTTCTTGCTGCTCATGATGGGCCCCCGGCACCCTCCCACCGCCGACGACGCCGTACCGCTCGGCTGGTTTCGGCACGTCCTCGGCTGGCTGACACTCGGCTTCATCATCATCGGCTTCACGCCGACGCCGATTGCTTAGCTGTTCCGCCGCGCGTGTGGCACGTCCCTGAGGCTTGGCGAAGGGCGTGGTCGGTTCGGTGGCCGGGGCAAAGGCTTTGCGCGCCCCGGTGTTTTCGCGCGTGTGCCACTGGCGGCTTGTCCGCCAGTGGCGAGTGCTCCCACGACAAAGAGTACGGGCAGAGCCCGTGGCACACGGGAAATCCTCGACTTCTTCGCAGTGCACGTCCACGCAGCAGCGCACGCCCACGCAAAGCCGTGGGCGTGGCACCGACTCCGGCGACCATTCCAACGCGCTTTGCGACATGCGTCAATGTGCAAAACTTGATGTGTCACAAGTCCGGCAGGCCCGGTTCAAACCGGATGTCTCCTGAAGCGCAGAGGCCGGTTGGAACCGGCCCTACGGGACTACTTCGCAGCCGTGAGTGCGTTGCGTGGTTCGCGGGCTGGCGGTGGATGCATCAAGTTGAGTATTTAGAATTGCGCGATGATTGCCGCCACCGATGCTGCAATATTACTGGCCGTCTTCAGCAGATCTTCAACTTGCTTCAGCGAATTCGTGAAATCTTGAAGACTATCCGGCAGCCCATTGTTGTCAGCCGCATTAATCAGAACAGCGACGGTTTTTGTTGCCGCCAATACATTAAGCGGCACTTCGAAATCCTGTTGAGCCTCACCTTCGGCGACACCAGGATTGTTGAACGGGTCAGCATTTGCACCTTTCGTCTTCGAAAGGATGTCTGTCTTGAAGATTGTATTGTTGTCCACATCCAATAGTGCGACTTGTCCATAGGCAAAGCCGGTGCCGTTTAATCCGGTCTTTTTTACGTGCACCCAAAGTTCGATCAGCCCTTTGTCAGGTTGCTTGCTAACCTTGGCCCACGCTCTAGCCGTTGTGCTTCCAACGCCTTTTTTGGCTTCGGGTGATTGAACCGGAAAATTGACTTGAGGGGGTGGAGTCACAATTAGGGGCGGCGGTGGATCCGCGAGCACTTCATACGAGAGATTGTACAGTGCCTCGTCGCCGCTAAAGGTCGCTTGTTGCGGCCCCTGCCCTGCCTGTCCAGTTCCGATCAGCGTTCCTCCCAGAAGATCGTCCGAATCGAGGAAGTCCGTATCCTGATCGTAGAGTGCGATCGAAACTGGCGTCGTGAAATCGATAGTTGGCACACCTTGCAAATTCGCTGAAGCGCCGTTGTTCAGACTCCCCGGCCCCCAGACGATCGATTGATTCACGACGAGGTATGGCTCGTCAGGCCCGAGGAAATCTTCAGTTTGATGGCATTTCAGTGAGTGCAGTTTCAACTTCGGCATATCGAACTCCAGGCGTCGGGTTAGCGGAGCTGACCTGCGATCAGCGTACTATCCACATGACCAAGTGACAAGCGTGTTCGCGAGCTGCATTTCCTTCACGGTCCGGTAATACGATTTCGGCTTCGGTTGCTCGGCGGTCGCCATGCTCGGTCCTTTCGCGCAAAAGTGCGAGTCGATTTCCTGGAGGCTAACGCGTCTGACGCACCGCCGTCAATGATTTTTTCGCATCCAGTCGCTACAGTAAGCGGCGATTGCTGAATACGAATCATTGACGCTGGATGGTCCGCACGGCGGATCTTACCGCTAACATCCAATCCCTGAAAGCTCCGTGCATGAAACGTGTGGTGATTGTCGGAGGGGGATTCGCCGGGTTGAACGCCG
>CAZVJA010000079.1:0-21829 GCA_964626885.1 uncultured Planctomycetaceae bacterium
GCGCTCGTTGGGGGTGTGACTGCACTCGGGCGCTTCGTGTTCGGCAATGAGGATCGCCCTCGCCAGCCCGCGACCGAATACATTGACATCCACGTTCATCTCACACAGGAGTGGTTCGAACGCGAGCGCGGGCCGGTCACCGCCGACGTGCTGCTGCACTGGATGGATGCCCACAACATCTCGCAGGCGGCGGTGCTGCCGCTCGTCTCGCCGGAGGCGTTCTGGTACCCGATCTCCACCGAATACGTGCTGCGCGAGTGCCGCACGCACTCGGACCGGTTGATTCCGTTTTGCGCGATCGATCCACGCACGCTCGCCACCCATCTGCCGGAGAAGAAGCAGGTGGTCGACATGCTGAGGAGTTATATCGACGCCGGCGCGCGGGGGTTCGGCGAACATAAGCCACGGCTGGCGATTGATGATCCTCTCTGCATGAAGTTGTACGACGCCTGTTCCGATGTCGGCCTGCCGGTGCTGTTTCATCTCGACAACCAGGCGAACATGGACAAGCCGGGGCTGCCGGGGCTCGAAGCGGTCCTCAAGGCGTTTCCGAAGTTGGCAATGATCGGCCACGGAAAGGGTTGGTGGGCCTCGATCGCGGGGAATCTCACGCAGGACGACCTGCACGTCGGCTATCCGCCGGGCAAAGTCGCGCCGGGGGGCGCGATCGATGCATTGATGGACAAGTACCCAAACCTGTATGGCGACCTCTCGTCGAGCGGCGCGCACGCGGTGCTTCGCGATCCGGAGTTCGGCCGGGCGTTCCTGGAGCGACGAGCCGATCGGCTGCTGTTCGGCACCGATTTCTACGACCTGACGCAGAAGTCATTCCAGCAGTTCGAGATGTTCCCGCGACTGAAAGTGGCGGACTCCGTACGTGAGAAGATCTCTCGCGGCAATGCACGGAAACTGTTGAAGTTGACGTAGTTGTGAGCATTCTTCCCCATTTCAGATGGATGTATTGTTCGCGATTTGCGGCTATAATCGCAGCCTCAAGGATGCTCGTGGTCTCGATTCCCCACTCCGCCAGTCATGGATGCCCTCATGTCGCACCCGTCCAATTCTCTCACGCATCGAATCTATTGTGCCGGGCCGTTGTTCAATCAGGCCGAACGGAACGAGATGACCGCCATCGCCGACTGTCTCACGCAGGCGGGGTATCTCGTCTATTTGCCGCACCGTGACGGCATGGAATTTCGGCTGGTGCTCGACGTGCTGGTGGAGCGCGGCTGGCCGAGCGAGACGGCGGGGGAGTTTCTCCATCAGGCGATTTTCGCACTCGACGTGTATCAACTGGCGGCGGAATGCGATGGCATGGTGTGGAATCTCAACGGCCGCACGCCGGATGAAGGGGCGGTGGCGGAGGCTGCCATGGCATGGACGCTCGGGAAGCCGCTCGTCGCCTATGCCGACGACGCCCGCACGTTGATCGCGGGGCGGCATAATCCATTGTTAGCAGGGATGGTCGATTTCGAGACGGTGGCGGAGATGGAGCAGTTGCCGAAACAGCTCGCGGCCGCGTTCAGTCGGACTCGCTCCACGGAAAGTTCGACGGAGCATCTTCCGCCGAAGATGCGGCGTGCAGTGCGCGACGGTCGGAGATTGTGGGAGACGCTGCAATCGCACGAAAGCGAGTTTAACAACGAATTCATTGCCGACGCCGTGGCGGAACTGTTTGCCCCGGCGGCACGAGCACCGTTTATTGGTTGAGAATTCAGGCCGGTATGAAGGGTGGAAATACCTGAAGCCCTAGCAGTCTGACTGCCTGAAGCCTGCCTTCTTTCCCTTACCCCAGATTCCCAGTCCCTATCCCCTCATCTTCCATGCCGCATCCATTCTTCGACATCCCCGAGCTGGTCAGTCTTGAGTCAGGGCGCGGGCTGGTACGGATTCCGATGGAGCAGGACGTTCCGTTCACGCCGCGCGTCCGGGCACTGGTCGATACCGCGGAGTTCCAGCGGCTGCGACAGATCACGCAGCTCGGCTTGGCGTCGCGTGTCTATCCCGGGGCGACGCACACGCGGTTCGAACACGCACTCGGGGTTTTTCACAACGCGTTGCGGTACCTGTTGCAGCTGGGAAAGGACCGGCGATTCCGCGAGACGGTCGATGTGCATCAGGCGGAAGTGTTGCTGGCCGCCGCGCTGCTACACGACTTGGGGCACTGGCCCTTCTGCCATCCGATTGAAGACATGGCGCTGCCAGATCTCCCGCCGCATGAGGAGTTCGCGGCGGAACATCTGGCGGAGGGCCGCGAATTGGCGGATGTACTGCGGCGGGAATGGAATATAGAGCCGCGCGAAGTACTGGAAGTCCTCGCACCACGCGCAGGCAGTAAGAATTCCAAAGCTCTCCGCCTGTTGCGATCGATCCTTTCCGGCCCAATCGACATCGACAAAATGGACTATCTCGACCGCGACAGTCTGCATGCGGGGGTTCCCTACGGGCGGAACTTCGATCGCAATCGGCTTGTGCAATCGCTTGTCACTAATGAAGCGGGGGACGGGTTGGCAATCGGTTCGAAAGGAAAAACGGCCGCCGAGCTGATGGTCTTCGCCCGCTACGTGATGTTCAGCGAAGTCTATTGGCATCACGCGGTCCGCTCCGCGACGACAATGTTCGCGCGGGCGTTTTTCGACTTGCATCGTGATCTCGACCTGCGGGCATTTTTCCAATTGAGCGAGTCGGAAACGATCGACATGCTGCGGCAGCGCGCGAAAGGGAGCAGCGCCGAGCGGCTGATCGAAGGACTGTTCGGCCCGAAGCGCCGGCTCTACAAGCGGGTGGCGGAGTTTAGTCTTTATCAGTCACGCGAGATCTACGAGTTGTTGGCAAGAAAACCGTTCGGGTTTCTCGTCGAACGCGCGGCTCGACTGGCGGAGCGACTATCGAGCGCATTGGGTGAACCCATTGCAGCCACCGACATTTTGATCGATGCACCGCCGCCAGATCTCGAAATCGAGTTCGACGTCGAAATTTTCTACGAGAAGGAAGCTGTCTACCGTCCTCTGGAAGAGGTTTCGCCGGTCGTTAAGGCGTTGGCCCGGACGCAATTCGACGATTATGTGAAACGGGTCCGCATCTTCGCGCATCCAAGTTGCGTCAAGAAAATCGCGGCGCTCGGCGACTTCGCTACGATGTTGCAAGAATCGGTCGGGACGTGAGACAACGGAACAATCCACTCCGTCGAAAATCGGAACTGTAAGATCTCGAATTTGGCGAAGTTCTTCCGCGAAATGGTTTTCTCAACTGTCCGGTTCGATTGCCTTCGACCGCCTGTGGCGGAAGTCGGGAACACCTCATGTTCAAAGAACAGAAACCGATTGGAGATTTGTCCGAACGAGCGCTGACGCTGTATGATGTGGAATAACCAGAACTTATGACGCGGCCCCGGCCGATTTTTCCGACAGAGAACCGGGCTTGCCTTGCGGGTTCGGTTTGATGCAGAATTCCCCGCCCACGACAGGGTGTGATTCGACGTAAATAGAGAGCACCGCCGGACCTAAGCCCTGAATGTCACGCGCGGTGAACCTCTCCGCGAAGGAGTCCCCGAAATCTCATGCGAGTTTTCATCAATCGCAGTTTGTTGTTTCGCCTGCCTGCCTGGGTGGCGGCTTTCCTGATCGGCACTCAGATTGTCACACCCGGTGCGGTCCGCGCCGATGTCGATTCACTGATTCAGGGGGGAGGACTTGGCTCGTCCAGCCCCAGACTTTTCGGATCGAGCAACTCCGACGCAAAGCCGAAAGTCTCGGTCCAGCTTGCCCCCGCCGACGCGAAGCCTGGTGATACAGTAACGCTGAGTGTGACGATCGAAGTCCCCCCAGGAAATCACATCTACTCGATGAGCAAATCGTTTTCCGGTCGGACAAAGATTCGTCTGCTTGATACGCCGGGACTAGCAACGGATGAGGGGGACTTCGAGCCGGATCATCCCCCGAAGAAACACTTTGAACCGGCGTTCAAACAGGATGTCGAAGAATTCTACGATCGCGTGACCTTCTCGCGCAAGCTTCGCATGGCTGGGGATACCAAGTCGGAAGACGTAAGGGCAACGGTCTCGCTCGACTATCAGATGTGCAACGACAAACGCTGCCTGTACCTGAAGGACAAGTACACGGTGACTCTGTCGATGCAAGCGGGAAGTGAACCACAGGCGTCGCCGGCAAAGCCGTCACAAGCCTCTGATTCCCCCATAGTCAAAACAAGCCCATTGACAAAAGAAGAGGCGCCACGGATCGACAATAAACCTGGCCCGGTGGCAGCGAAATTCTCTCTCTCGCCGGAGAATGCGAAGCCGGGGGACACGGTCACTCTCGCAATTACTCTGAAGATCGAAGATGGATGGCATACCTACTCGATCACTCAGCCTCCGGATCAGGCTGCGACCGCCACGGTCATCAAAGCGGAAAATTCGAACGGGCTGGTCCCGCTGGACGACACCTTCGCTCCAAGCGCACCACCGACGATCAAGGAACTCACGGTCGGCACGCAGAAATTCAAACAGGAAGTGTATCACGGCGAAGTGACCTGGACACGCCGCTACCGTGTCGAGCCTTCGGCGAGCACGGGGAACTTCGGACTGAGCGGCAGCATTCGTTATCAGGTCTGCACCGAGCAGCAATGCCTGTTACCGAAAAAGATCTCTTTTGCACTCGGGACGGTACTGGAACAGAAAGCGATCCCGGAAAACAAAGACTCGCCGCAGAACAATGCGGCTCCCGTCGATGCACCTCCCGCGCCGATTCCTACGGAGGAAAAATTTGACCTCCAGGAAAGTGCCGCGACGGGGAGTCTGGGATTTTATCTTCTAACAGCATTCTTCGGTGGCCTGATCTTAAACGTGATGCCATGCGTGCTGCCGGTGCTGGCGATTAAGGTTCTAAGTTTCGTCCAGCAGGCCGGTGAGAGCCGAGGGCGCATCTTGGCCCTGAACGGAGCATACGCTGTCGGCGTGATCGGCGTTTTTCTGACCTTGGCCACACTCGCCGTCGTCCTGAATAAGGGCTGGGGAGAACTCTTTCAAAGTTCCGAATTCAATCTGATCATGGCTTGTCTTGTGTTCGCGATGGGTTTGAGTCTCCTCGGTGTGTTTGAGATCCCGGTGCCTGGCATGGTTGGCTCGGCGGCGGGCACACAAACTCAAGAAGGGCTGTTCGGGGCATTTCTAACGGGAATACTTGCCACACTTTTGGCGACCCCCTGCAGCGGCCCATTGATGGGGGCGACGCTCGCGTGGTCGGTGCGTGAGTCTCCGGTCGTGACGTATCTCATCTGGGGCGTAATGGGACTCGGCATGGCGTCACCTTATCTGATCTTTGGAATGTTTCCCAAAGCTCTTCGCTGGCTGCCGAAACCGGGTCATTGGATGGTGCGCTTCAAGGAGTTTTCAGGCTTCGTGCTGATGGGTTCGGTGATTTTCATTATCTATTTTCTCGACAAAACTTACACCATCCCTCTGCTCGTGATGTTACTGGGCATTGCACTCGGATTGTGGATGATCGGAAATCTGTATGACGTGAATTCCCATATTCGGCACAAAATGTTAGTCAGGATCACGGCGGGCGTGCTCACGCTCGTTATTTGCGGGGTTGGGTATGGCTTGGCACAACCGATCGGGAACAGTGCGGACAAACTTCCCTGGGAACCGTTTTCCGAATCTCGGCTGAACGAGTTAAGAAGCCAAAACCGAACCGTCCTCATCGATTTTACGGCCGACTGGTGTTTGGTTTGTAAGACGAACGAATATCAGGCACTCAATACACCGGAGACGCTTGAACTCGTTCGAAAATATAGGATCGTTCCACTCATGGCCGACTACACGGATGCTTCAGAAGAGATCAAGCTTTGGCTGGAAAAGTTCGACAGTGTCAGCGTGCCGTTGACGGTTGTTTTTCCCGGAGCGCGTCCAAACCAGCCTATTATCATTCGGGATCTGTATTCCAAACAGACTTTGCTGAAGAAGTTGAGCGAAGCTGCCGAAGTACGACAAACGCAGCAATCGGACGTGGAGAGGGCAACACTCTCAACGACACGCTAGAGCGTTTGTTGATTACCACAGTGCCAATAGATCGCTAAGCTTAGCGTGTGTTCTCACTCGGCAGTGACCGGCGCGGTTCGGGCCGTTGCGTGATTCGACAGAAACGCGCGCAGTGATTTGACAAAGAGCGGATTGCTGAACGTGTTCATATGGTCGCCCCCGGGGACAATGACGATTTTGAGATTCGCCATCACGCCGTCCATGGCATCAACGCCATTCTTCAGCGGATCGCGCTCACCAATGATCGCCAGTACCGGCACGCGGTTTTGCTCAAGTTTTTCTTTTGGAATTGAAAGCCCGGGGGTACCTCGAATGATCGCCGCGAGCGCTTTCTGATCATTTGAGAGTGCCAGCAGCCGATTGGTCAGCGCGAGATCTTCTTCCGTGGGTGGTTCGCGATCGGCCGGCGTGAGGGCGACGAGCAGCGGCGTGATCCCCTTCCCTTCTTCCAGCGATTTGGCAAGGTCATCCAAAAAGACCGGTCGGTCCTCGGCACGCCCCCAGCCTGCTCCACCAAGCGTCGCGGAAAGTACTCGCTCCGGATGGGTCGTAACGAATTTGTTCGTGATGAATGCTCCCATCGAATAACCGACGATGTGCGCCTTCTCAATCTTCAAATGATCGAGCAAGCGGGCGATGTCCTCGACCATTTCGAGGCCGTACTTCGCCGGATCGTGTGGCTTGTCGCTGCGTCCATGGCCGCGTGTGTCGATCGTGATCACCCGATGATCGCGGCTGAGCGCACTTGTGATGCCCGGGAGAACCCAATTGAGCCGGCCATTCAGCGTGAAGCCGTGAATCAACACGACTGGCTCACCGGCCCCTTGCTCCTGATAGAACAGCTTGACGCCGTTCGAGTCGAAGAACCGCGACTGTTCCCCGGGAGCTTGCCCAGTGATTGATTGTGACTGTGCCGGCTGAACTGCAGTCGCTGTCGACGATATATTCGCCGGCTCCTCGGCAAAGATGCTCGGAAGGGAATGACAAACCGCCACGCCGAGGAGTAGACAGATAAAACGAGAGAACCGCAGCATGTCGTCCACCTTTTGTGATTTGAACATCTTCGATGAACACTTCGGGGGCAAGCACAAAGAGCAGCCGCAGAAACGCTCCCGTCAAGAACATTCCTGCATCCCGGTCTGTCAGGTTATCAAAGTCGAAAAATCAGGGCGAGGGGTATTCCGCCGTCGAGGAGACGAGAAGGCTATGATCGTGAGCCACTCGACGGGTTCGCCGGTGCATCGGATGGCTGTGAAGGAGAGGCAGGGATTGCTTTTCCCTGCGGGTCGATCTCCGGGCGGTCCAGTTCGTCGGCCAATTCTTCACGCAATGGAGAGTCGATGTAGTGCTCGACCCGTTCGGCGGCGGCATGCAGCCCCGATTCCGGCACGGCGAAATGCTTCGCCATGTAAGTCTCCCACAGGCGGTGGGAGCGGATGAGGTTCCCCGCGGCAGTACGCCCGGCGTCCGTCAAACGATAGCCGGCCGCATCGACAGCGAGACTTCCGCGACGGACGAGACGTCGCAATGCCAGCCAGGTGCGCACTGTCCCGGCATTGAGTCTTGTGATGATCTCTCGCTGGGACTGAGGAGACAATGCCACTTTGCTTTCCTCTTCGCGGCGGTAGAGCATTCCTAAAATATCCTCCGCGACGATTTTTACACTCAATCGGTATCGGTCGAGCATCCGACTGAAGAGGCCTTGTCGCGGTGCGAGGAGAACAGCGATCAGGAAGAACAAGCCAGACGCCGCTCCCAGCATCCCCGCGGTGCTTGCGCCACGAACTTCGGGATATCCCAACCGGCCGAAGATGACGGGAGGGAGTACCATCGCGAAGGCGTGCCCCAGCAGCGTGCTTGCCGCCGCGATGACGAGACTCAGCGCAATCATCACCGAGAGGCGTTCAGTCAAAAGGCTGGCTGTGGCGGCGGGAACGATCAGCATCGCGATCACCAGAATGCTGCCGACGCTCTCGAACGCCGCGATTAGCGCCACCGACGTGGCGGCCATGAGCCCGTAATGCATCAGCCGGGCATTGATGCCCAATGACGTTGCAAGTTCCGGATCGAAGGCGGCGATGCGAAGCTCTTTGTAGAACAAAATCAGCAGCAGCAGCCCGCCAAGAAGCACGGTTCCATTGACGACCGCGGCGCGTGGAATGTCCGTTCCGGGAATTGTTTCCATGACTACCGTTTCGATAGTACCGTACAAAACGCAATCGGGATCGATGTGAATGCTGTCGGCTTTGAGGCGAATCAGCAGCAGTCCGAGTGCGAACATCGTCGTGAAGACGACCCCCAGTGCTGCGGTACCGTCGATGTTGCCCAAGCGGCGCACCCCTTCTGTAAGGAGTGCGGTCAATAGACCGACGATTACCGCTCCCACGAACATCGTTGTGTGAAACATGGCGGTGTAGGTTGCGGGCGAGATCCAACCTTTCGCTCGAAAGCCATGCAAAATCAGAAAGGACGTCACGACTCCCAGCAACACGGTGTGACTGAGCGCGTCTCCCATCATGCTCTGCCGGCGCAGCACCAGATAGTTGCCCGGGAGCGCACAGGCCATCGCCGCTAACGCCCCCGTAACGACAATCCAGGTGTCGTAACGGCTCCATTCAGAAAGATGATGGAAAACCTCAGAGATCATGGGCTTGACGGTTCAACAGGGGCAATTACGAGGGGATGCGGGCTGGGAGGCATTGTCTTCTGCGGATAGCGCGCGGCGAGCAGTTTCGTCAGCTCCTCGATCACTTCAGGCTCGAGCACGTGCTCGATGCGGTCAGCGGCCCGATCGACTTGCGCGGGAGCGATGTCAGCGTACTTTATGAGATACAGCTCCCACAGCCGGTGCTCGCGCACGATGCGCAACGCCTCGACCGTGCCAGTTTTGGTCAAGCGATAATTGCCGTCGCCGGTTTTGACGACCAGCTTTTCGCGCTCGGCGTTCCGCAACAGCCGGCTTAAATGCGTGATGTTCCACGAACGCAGTTGCAGCAGCCGATCGAATGTGAACGATTGAGTCGCAACGTCACGTTCTTGGGGCAGAGCGGAATCGGACAGCGTGGGCTCAATTTCCTCGTAGATCGAACGGAGCAGGTCGTGCCGTCCCACGAGTCGCGTGATTCGCAGTTGCTCCATCACTCGCCGCAGAATGCCCCGTTTCCAGCCGAATAACAGGCTGATCGTGAAGATCACTGCGCCGAATAACACGATGACCGACCCCGCCGCTATCCTTGGCGCGGCTGCGCTCGCCATGACCCCGAGAATGGCACTCAAAGCGCCAAACAGAGCTGAGAGAAACGTCATTTGCTGGAGATTGTGTGTCCAGAACCGCGCGGCAGCGGTCGGCGTAATGACCAGCGCCACGACGAGCAGTAGACCGACGCTTTGCAATCCGATGACCGAAACTCCGACGACTAGGCCCATCAGTAAGAGGTCGAGCGCGAGAACCGGTAGTCCTTGTGCGGCGGCGGACTCTTCGTCGAAGCAGAGAAATGCGAATTCTTTAAAAAACAATGCGAGTACAGCCAGCACGAGCAACGAGCCGCCGGCGATCAGTCGGACATCCTCGGCGCGTAAGGACGCCGCCTTGCCGAAAATGAATTGATTCAGACCAGCCGCATTGCCGGTCGGCATGCTCTGTATGACAGTAAATAGTGCGATTCCCAACCCGAAGAAGATACTGAGCACGATCGCATATGAGGCATCTTCCTTAATCTTCGTGACGCGTCGGATACCGGTCGTGCAAAGAATTCCCGCTGTCCCCGCAACCGCGGCGCCGGTCAGCAATCCCGTGAGCGATTTGCCGCTTCCAGCATGAAGCATCTCCATCACGATAAACGCCGTGGCAATCCCCGGAAGCGAGGCATGCCCAACAACGTCGCTCACGAGCGACCGCTTCCGCAAGAGCATGAATGTTCCGACCATCCCACCGCTAATGCCCAATAATGACGTTCCCAATAACACGATGCGAGTGTTGTAGTCGCGGAGCAGCAGAATGCGGAGCCACTGGTGACTTTCAGACGCGGGAATTTGCGGTAGTTCCTTGTCGCTCGTCATAGGAATCGCCGGCGAGTGATCGGACTCTGCGGCATAGGCGGCGACCGGTAAGTTGGCTGTTGCGAGGAGCACGAAGCCGATCGACGTGATATGGAGGAAATGCTTGTTCCACCCGCGTCCCAAGCTCATGGCCCCGCTCCGCGGAACGTCATGCGATGCCCGATCTGGTCGAGCAGCGCGAGCTTGCCGCCATAGGTCGCGCGGAGGTTCTCCGGCGTGAAGACTTCACTGGTCGGGCCGGCCGCGACGATCCGCATATTCAACAACACGACGTGATCGAAATACTCGCTGACAGTCTGCAAGTCGTGGTGCACAACCAAGGCCGTCTTTCCGGCGTCGCGCAGTTGCTGCAAGATCGTCACGATCGCACGCTCGGTTGCGGCATCCACTCCGGCAAACGGCTCATCCATCAGGTAGAGATCTGCATCCTGTGCAAGAGCCCGCGCGAGAAACACCCGTTGCTGCTGCCCTCCGGAAAGCTGGCTGATCTGCCGCCGGGCGAAATCCGCTAGACCGACGCGGTCGAGTGATTCGAGCGCTATACGGCGATATTTGCGCGACACAGGGCGACACCAGCCGATTTTTCGATAAAGGCCCATGGCGACCACATGCAACGCATTCACGGGAAAATCCCAGTCGACGCTGGTTCGCTGCGGAACGTAGCCGACCCGATGCCGCTGCGCCCGGTACGGTTGTCCGAACATCAGGACCCGCCCGGAAGCCTTGGGAACTAGATCAAGCACCGCTTTGATCAGCGTTGTCTTGCCGGAACCGTTGGGGCCGACGATACCGATCAACTTTCCGCGCGGAGCTTGGTAATCGACATCCCATAACACCGGCTTGCGGTGATACGCGACGGTCATGTCGTCAATCGCGAGTGGGCATTGTTCGCGTTCGGCCGGTGTTGCGTTTGAAATCATTTTGTAACCTCGCCATCGTTCTGCTCGGATAGCTTTCCTTGAAAACCTCTTGCGGGTGCCTCCCCCCCCAAGGCGCGAGCGATCATCGTAGCGTTGTGATCCATCATGCCGAGATACGTTCCTTCGTAAGTTCCCCCCTTCCCCATGGCATCCGAAAAAAGTTTCCCGCCGACGGCGACCTTCCAACTCTGCTTTTCAGCTCCTTCGACCACTGCCTGCAGATTCCGCGGTGGAACACTCGATTCCACAAAGATGGCTCGGACCTTCCGCTCCACAAGGAAATTCACGAGCTTGTTGATATCGTCGACCCCGGGTTCGGAATCTGTCGTGATTCCTTGCACGGAACTGACCGGAATATCATAGGCACGAGAAAAATAGCCGAAGGCGTCATGAGCGGTCACCAGAACGCGCTGGTCTTTGGGAATCGAGGCGATCACTCGTCGGACGTAATTGTCCAGATCTTTCAATTGCGCACTGTAGGATTTCGCATTCGCTTGGTAATACGAGGCATTGGGGGGATCGAATTCGCTGAGGGACTTCGCCACGAACTCCACACAACGGCTCCAAGCGCTCACGTCCATCCAGACATGCGGGTCGTAATGCCCGGAAAATTCCGGGGGTTCGCGGAGGTAGGACTCGTCGATCCCCTCGGTAACTGCATAGACCGGCTTGCCGTTACGGCCGATGCGCGCGAATTCATCCGCCATCCGCCCTTCGAGCATCAGCCCGGAGTAAAAGATGACGTCGGCCGACATCAGTTCCTTGGTATCGTTGCCAAAGGGCTTGTACAAATGCGGATCAACCCCCTCGCCGAGCAGGCCGACGACATTTGCTTTATCTCCCGCGACAATCCGTACGATGTCGGTCACCATGCCACATGTCGTGACAATTTTGTAATGGCCGCGAGCCTTGCCGGTCCCCTCACCTGAAACAGCACCATCCGAGGCATTCGAACTGCAGCCGATCGTGGAGATGAGGAGGCTCACGACTCCGACAAGCACAGAACAGGCCCTAAACGGAGGCGTGACTTTACCCGGCATCTCGAATAACTCCCAATTGATGACGCATGGCAGTGCGCAATACGGGCGACTGGCTTCAACTCCCAGCCGCCGGTTCGTGTCATCGTGCGGCAAACACTCCAGTCATTAAGCACGCACCCAGTACACGCACCATCATTGGTGATGGCATTGACCCTTGAGCAGAGAACCGGCAGAACGCTCGGAGGTTCCCCTCACTTTTCGCTAATACGATTCGCTATTACGATTGAGGGGGGGGTATTTTGATCCACCGTTAATATTGTTTTGATTAATCAAAATTCTTTTAGGATTCTATTCTGGACTGGTGCTTACGACAAGAGATGTCGATCACGCTCAACCGTGTCCAGCAGGTATCAGCCGTCGATCCAGAACCGAATTCGAGAAGTTTCGGCTCAAACGGGAAATTGCTGTCCGCGTAAAGGTTTTGCGCAAATTGGCGGCTGAAAACGCCCCAATGCTATGGTAGATTAGTGGATGCGCTGGCAGGCCCAGTCGGAATTCCGGCTGGGGCGATCACGGTTCGTCCTGGAGACCGTGACCCGGCGAAAGGCTGGACAGTCATTTTCGATTGCGATCAGCAATTTGAGTGTAGGGGCCCGAGGGACGGGGAGCGGAGGTTCGACCGTTGAAACAACAGCACTTTTGGAATGCCATTCTCCTTTTTGTTGCACTGGTCACAATATCTGTGTCCCCAGGCATTGCCGACGAAACTCCGAAACCTGATGCGCCGAAAACCGAGGCAAAAGGGCCCGAGTTTGTCCCGCTGTACAACGGTAAAGACCTGACCGGCTGGGAAGTTCAGGACGGCAAAATCGAGGCCTGGAAGGCCGATGGCGAAATGATCAGTTGCGATGGCAAAAATGGCGGGTGGTTGCGTACCGCAAAGATGTACAGCGATTTTGTCTTGAAACTAGAATGGAGAATCCCCAAGGGGGGGAATAGCGGTATCGGACTCCGCTTTCCAGCGACGGGAAACCCCGCTCATGTCGGAATGGAAATACAGATTCTCGATGACAACGACGAGCAGTACAAGAATCTCAAAGACGCTCAATACACCGGTGGAATTTACTACCAGGCACCAGCCAAGCGCGGGGCAACGAAGCCGATCGGAGAATGGAACCAGTATGAGATCACCTGCCTTGGTCCCCATGTAAAAATTGTGCTCAACGGCACGGTAATTAACGACGTGATGGTCGACACCTTCAAAGAGGGCCAAGGGGGCTATCCAGCGCTCGCGGATCGCCCCGAGATTGGTTACATCGGCATGCAAAGTCACGATTCCCGCGTTGACTTCCGCAATATCCAGTTGAAAAATCTGACGAAGACAACACCGTCCGGCATTCAGTATGTCGACATTGTGGAAGGGACCGGCAAAGAAGTCCCCGCGGGAGCGAAGGTGAACGTCCACTTCACCGGACGTCTCGTTGATGGGAAGAGCTTCGAGGCGATGCGAGACCGCAGTACATTAGTCGAGATGCCCCTCAACGGAGTCATTCCGGGCTTGCAAGAGGGGATCCCCGGAATGAAGGTGGGAGGACGCCGCAAGCTCATCATCCCGCCGGAACGGGCCTATGGAAAGCGGGGTGACGGCAACCTGATACCGCCGGATGCAACGTTGATTTACGACATCGAGGTCAAAGGGTTGCCATAAGGATTCGAGCCTGCGGCCCTGATTAATAGAATACAGAAATACTGGCTTTTGGTTTGAGAGTGGTGCGATCATGTCTGTATCGATCATTGCCTGCCCTTCGTGCAACACGTTGCTGCTGCCGGATACGGCTCAGTGCCCAACGTGCCACCATGTGCTGATCGAAGTACAGCGCCCGGAACTTGGCGCAATCCCGCAGGCCCCCGTTGATCCAAATGAAGTTGAGGATGCCTGTCCCGGCTGCAACGAGCTTGTGCGTCGCGGTTTGGTCCGTTGCTGGAACTGCGGCACCTTCATGAAGCAGGAGATCGCGGAAACGTATCAGCGAATGCAGGCCACACCTTCGCAGGTGATCTACAGCGATGTTGATGAGGCCGCCCCGGAAACGAATGGCTTCGAGGCTTCCTCATCGGAAACGGCATTCGCCGCGAACGAAGTCGATTTCGAACTCGCTCCCGACGTGGCCGACGACGACGATTTTGAAACTTCTCCGACTACCTATTCGCTTCAGGAAGATGCGATCATTTCAGCTGCTCCGGATCTGACAGCGACCACTCCTCCCCAAGAGATTGAGCAGGTTTCCCCCAGCGCGAAAACAAAGTCTCCGAAAGAGACACAGAAAGAAAAAGAAACAAAAACGAAGACTGAAGCGGCCGCGAAAAAAGACGCTCCAACGGACAAGGACAAAACTCCCGCGAAATCGGCGAACACAAGTGAAAAGCCGGAATTTGTCAGCGAATTCGATGCGCAATTCGGCATGCCGCAATCCCTCGGTGCTGGAGGCGATGCCCTGCTGCAGGTTGCCCTCGCCGAAGAAGCCGAAACCGGAGTGCGGCGGCGCAAACGGGGTGACACAGGAAGTTCGCGGAGCGGGTTCGTGGTCTATTGCCCGCACGGGCATCGTGTGGAGGTCCAGGAGCGGCATCGGGGCCTAAAAGGTCGCTGCCCGCGCTGTCGCGAGTCGTTTACCGTGCCAGCCAATCCCTGGGATGACGAGCAGGCGGCAGCCGAGGCGATGGCCGCACAACAGGCCGCCGCGGCAGCGGGAGAAGAATCCGGTCGCGAGGTCGATGAGATCTCGGCAGGGGAATACACCACTTGGCTGACCGACGTGCATCACCACACGGTCAATCTCACAAAATTGAAATTAAAGCCCGGTAGTCTGCTCAATGACTTCCTGGAAGCCGACCTTGCGTTCTCACCGAATGGCATGTTGAAGATCTTCCTCGTCAAGAAGGGAGGCTTGTTCGGTGGTGCGGCGAAAAAGAAGGACAGTACCCGGAAAGCGGTCATCGCGCATCTTTCTGAAGGAAAAGATCTCGACAGCCTTCCCGGAGCGTCGCATCAGTTTTACGACACGAGCGCCGTCAGCCAGGTCCGCATCGTCCAGCCGATTGTCTCGCAGGACGAATCCATGTTCGCGGGGGTGTCGGTTTTCGGCGATGCAAAAATTGCGATCCGGTTCCCCAAAGTCGACGATACCGCCGATCCGCAATTCGTGTCGTTCTGGTTGTCGGAATTCCGCAAGTTCGTGGAAATTCTCGAAGAATACTATGGCATCAAGCGGCTCGGGGCGGATGTCGGAATTCCCCTCGAAGACATCTTCACCGAACGGGTCTGCCATTTCAGTGAAGAGCCATTGAAGTACCTTGAGAACATCGATTTCTACCTCAATGATCCCGGCTTTAAGCTCAAGCTGATCGGCCGCCGCTGTGCGGGTTGCGATCTGGTTGTCAGTGAGCAGTCGCGCGAAAAAGAGAAGATCGGCGGCAAAAACGCCAAAAAGATCGCCAAGGCAAAGTGCCCCAAATGCGAGAAGCCGTTTGGCGATATTCCGCTCTACGCCTTCGATGATGCCCCGCCCCCCGCAACAGAACCAGAAAAGTCGCCGCAGAAATAACCGTGCTTTCCGCGAGTGAGTTTCGTTCTTGGGGGGATGCCTTACGTCATGCGGGTCATTGGCTACGTCATACGTCGAAATCGCCGCACGACCGTTTCAGGCGGTCTCGCCTATCCGCGACGGAATGACCGTTAACACCGGCGGCGGTACATCCGGTAAGACTGTCAGCGGTGCCGTGGCCGCGCGCCTCTCCTTTCCTCCTTTTGGGCACAGTTTGCGCCAGTAAGCTAAGGTATCAAGTGTCCGCGAAAAAGCTCTGTTCCGCACGATCGGAACTTCAGCGCTGAAAACCGTTTTCGGCACAAAGATCGCCGATAACACTTCTCGGACAAACCACTGCCCAGTGGGAGTCGCGGCGAATTCCCGACAACCGGTCCAGTGAGCAACCTCTCTCTCACACAAACCGACTTGGCAGACCTCTAGTTCAATCTCACGAGTCACCGCTCCCCCTGGCGCGAACCGCTCATGATCGATCGCCCATCGATGCAATATGCCCGGTTGCCGGCACTCCTCGCGGGCTGCTTGTCGATGCTGGCCGCGCCCGGTCTCGCGGCGGATGGTGAAGGCTGGGAACTTCCTCCCCCCGCACCGATTCTTGGCGATGCGGGCGATGGACGAGAAGCATCGCGAGAGATTGAATTCGACACCGGCAGGAATCAAAGTTCGAATCGACCTGAATACGAATCGGTTATCGGCACCCCTTCCGGCAACTTGACCTCGGTCGAATCGAACGAACCAAACAGTGGCGGCAACACAAATCACACCAATCTCGATTCGACCGCACCCGTACCCGCTGCCGCGCCGATCCAAATTCGCTCCGATTTCTGGATGGTCAGCAGCTATCGCTGCCGCCAGTCCTGCACGAAGGCGTGCGTCTGCGGCCAACTCGATTACCTCTATTCCGACGGCTGCCAGATGTACCCCTCCAACCAGCAGGCCTTCCACCAGAGCCTGGCTCCGGGGGCTCCGGTGTGTATTGTCGTGCACGGCAGTTTTGTCGAAGCCGACATGCTCTCACAAATATTGACCGGCGGCACGATCAAAGACGCCGAGACGCTCGTCGAGGAAAACCGGCCGATGTTCCATTGGATTCGCGGCGCCGCGCCGGAGCTGCCGCTCAATGTCGTCTTCTATGCTTGGCCGAGCGATGCACCAATCACGTATCTACCGCAAGCCGATGTTGCGATCCTGGGCCGTCGAAGCTCCTTCAATGCGTTGTACCTTGCCGATCTGATCGACAGTATTTCGCCGGATCATCCAATCTGCCTCGTAGGCCACAGCCATGGTGCGCGAATGGTAGCCGCCGCATTGCACCTGCTCGCGGGAGGGGAGGTTCAGGGGCATCGTCTCTGTCATCCACCGACGAACTGCAATCGCATTCGCACCGTGTTTCTTGCAGGAGCACTCGACCACCATTGGCTCGTGCCTGGCCAGCGTTACGGCCGTGCGCTTTACCGTACCGAAGGACTCGTCAATGTTAAGAACGACCATGACATCGCCTTGAATATCTATCCTTTGCGCCGGCTGTTTTCGCATCGGGCCATCGGCGAGTCGGGCGTGACCAGACGCGACCGCTGGGCTCTTGGCGAATTGAATTGCCGCCTCGTGGAAATGGACGTCACTCCCATCATCGGCCACGGGCATCTGATGAAACACTATACGCATCACCCGGAAATCGCCTACGGGCTGCGGCACTGCATCTATTTCGACGACACCGAACCAGTCACGACATCCGCCCGGCCGGACGATTCAGACATCCAACAAACCTCGGCTGGTGCGGCTCCAACACACGATTCAGCATCATCGTTGCGTACCTCGAGCGCACTTCGTCGGGGAGGCGACCGCGGCCTGCAGCCGATGCGCGATTCCAGTAATGAACGCGATCAGCTGTCGAATCGGCGCTAGACATTGAGTCTTACACACGTAGTCTGAACCAATCTTCTCCTGCATTTTAAGCGCATAGGCAGGTTGACCACTCTTTCCGCAGGCGGGTCCATCGAGTAGACTGAAACGCATCAAAATGTTACCGCGCGTTCATGTGTTTCGGGTCGGCGAACAGTCGGCGCTAATCTCCCGAAAACTGCTCCCGCGCGGTGCCATGTCCAGCCTCCTGGAATCGCCAGATGAGCGTGACACGATGCACCGGGCCAATTGGCCGACGTGAGTTCCTGCAAGTCGGGGGGCTCGCCCTGGGCGGTCTGACTCTCGCCGACGTGCTGGCTGCCCGCAGCTCGCAAGCAGCGGCCGGCAGCGCCGCCACCGAAGCAACCTCTCCCCCCGACACATCTGTGATCCTGCTCTATCTTCATGGCGGGCCGTCGCAACTTGAAACGTACGACCTCAAGCTCGACGCGCCCAGCTCCTACCGCAGTGTGTTCAACTCGATCCCGACAGTCGTTCCTGGAATGGAGATCTGCGAACTTCTGCCGCGGCACACCCAGGTGGCCGATCGCTTTTCGCTCGTCCGCTCGCTGCATCACGATATCAGCATTCACAGCGACGGCGGGATCATCGTGCTGACCGGCAAGCGGCCGTCGAAACTTGATCCGACATCGCAATCGAAAAGCGAGCATCCCGACTTCGGCTCGGTCGCCAGCCGCATCCGCGGACTCGGAGCACGCGGCATTCCGCCGTATATCGCGATTCCCTCCCGTCTCTATATGACCCGTCCGGCTTATCTTGGCACGCACCACGCAGCGTTCGAGCTGGGGAACCCAGCCAACGAAAACGGTTCCGGATTTGCACCGCCGCGGATGTATCTCCCCGCGGGCCGCGACGCCAAATCCTTCGACGATCGCCGCGCGCTGCTGAATTCGATCGACCGCTTGCGGCGCGATCTCGACCAGAATGAAAACCTGGCTGCCACCGAAAGCTTTCGCGGTCAAGCTTTCCAGATGCTCACCAGCCCGCAAGCCGCCGAGGCCTACGACCTCTCGAAAGAGAACGACAAGCTCCGCGATCGCTACGGACGGCATTTGTGGGGACAAGGTTGCCTGCTCGCAAGGCGGCTGGCTGAAGCGGGGTCGGCCGTGATCAGCCTGTATATCGACTCTCCGCGGAACGGACCGGACTACACCAACTGGGACGACCACATTGCCAACGCCGGCCGGCCGGGTCATTTCGGAGATTACATGCGCCGCCGCCTGTTGTTTCTCGATCAGGCCCTTTCGGCTCTCATTGAAGACATTTACGCGCGCGGGCTCGACCGAAAAATCCTCGTCGTGGTCGTCGGCGAATTCGGCCGCACTCCGCGGCTCAGTCACAACAACCAGGGAACCGGCCGCGACCATTGGCCGCAAGCCTATACGGTCCTCCTCTCCGGCGGGGGTTTGCGGATGGGGCAAGTCGTCGGGGCCACCAACTCGAAAGCGGAGTTCCCCACCGAGCGGCCATACACACCGCAGGATCTCCTCGCGACCATTTATCGACACCTGGGCATCAACACCGATCAACAATTCCTCGATCATTCCGGCCGGCCGATTTCGATTCTGCAAAGCGGCGAGCCGATCCCGGAATTGGTATGATCGAGGTGGGCAAATTCGTAACGGGGATCGGCCGAACGAAAGGATAACCTCTTGCTCACCATCGGAGACTTTTCCCGGCAAACCAACCGGCGCGGATTTCTCTCCGTCGGCGGCTTGGCGCTCGGAGGATTGTCGCTGGCGGACCTGCTCGCCGTCCGCGCCTGGGGAGCTGCCGAAACCGTCCGACCGATCACCGACAAATCGGTCGTCTTCGTCTTCATGCACGGCGGCCCCAGCCAGACCGAAACGTTCGACCCCAAGATGAACATGCCGACCGGCATTGCCAGCGCCACCGGCGAACTCACCACCGCGATTCCGGGAATCACCTTCGGCGGCACGTTCGGGAAACTCGCCCGTCTGGCCGATAAGTTCAGCATCGTCCGCTCGTTCAAAACCGGCGATGGCAACCACGACATCAAGCCGATCGTCAGCCGGCACACATTCGGTGCGAACCTTGGTTCGCTTTATGCCCGAGTGGCGGGGCAGAACCGGCCGAAGAGCGGCATGCCGACCAATATTGCGCTCTACCCCCGTGCGGTGGATGCGATGACGATGGAAGCTTTCAAAGAATTTGGCGACTTCGAGGCGACCGGAACATTGGGGAGCGGTGTGGCTCCCTTCGCCCCCAGCGGCGGCGGCGAACTGCAAGAAGCCATGAAGCTCTCGTTGCCAATGGACCGCCTCGACGAGCGCCGGCGACTCCTCACGGGGCTTGATCAGTTGAAACGCTCGATCGATGTTCTCCCCGCCGTCTCCGGGATCGAGTCGCTCCGGCATCAGGCGTTCGAGACGATTCTCGGGCGTGTGGCCGATGCGTTTGATCTGTCGGGCGAACGCCCGGCCACCATCGCGCGATACGACACGGCTCCGCTGATGCGCCCCGATCAGATCGACAGTAAGTGGAAAAATTATCCCCGCTATGTCGACAACGCGAAATCCCTCGGCAAGCTGATGCTCTTGGCCCGCCGGTTGTGCGAGCGCGGCTGCGGGTTTGTTACCGTCACCACGAACTTCGTGTGGGACATGCACTCCGACGTGAACAACGCGGGGGTTGAAGAAGGGATGCGCTACATGGGGTTGCCGTTTGATCATGCCATCTCCGCCTTCATCGAAGATGTTTCGGCCCGCGGGCTTGATGAAAAAATCCTGCTCGTCTGCTGCGGCGAGATGGGGCGCACGCCGCGGATCAACAAAACCGGCGGGCGTGATCATTGGGGCAACCTCGCCCCGCTTCTTCTCTATGGCGGCGGGTTGAAGATGGGGCGTGTAATTGGCCAATCGACCCGCGACGCCGCCGAGCCGCTGTCGGAACCAATCACTATTCCCAACCTGATCGCCACGGTGATGCACACGCTCGTCAACATTGGTGAGTTGCGCCTGCAGCCCGGAATATCGGCCGACGTTTTGCGAGCCGCCACTGCCGCCGAGCCGATTGCGGGGCCATAACACATAGCGATCACACCGTTTCCCATTGTTCATTCATTCCACAATCGATCTGCACCCGGAGCAACCTCGATGTCGAACCACGAAACATCTCTCAACCGTCGGAATTTTCTGCAATCATCGGTCACGGCCGGTGCGGGGCTGACAATTGCCGCCGTGCCGAACATCGCTCGCGCGGAGGATGCTCCGAGAAAACCATTGCCGTCGAAGAGCGTTCTCCTGTTTCAGGGGGACTCCATCACCGACGCCGGACGCGACCGTATGGCTCTCGGCCCGAACAATGTCGGCGGGCTCGGTAACGGCTATCCATTTTTGCTCGCCTGCGACCTGCTCCGCGATCATGCCGCCTCCGACCTCAACATTCTCAACCGGGGAATCAGCGGCAATAAAGTTCCCGACCTGCAAGCACGCTGGCAGCAGGATTGCGTCGAACTGAAGCCGAACGTGCTCAGTATTCTCATCGGTGTCAACGACCTCTGGCATCGGCTGAACGGAAACTACACCGGTACCAAGGAAGAGTACGAAACCGGCTACCGCGCCCTGCTGAAAGGTACACGCGAAAAACTCCCCCAAACACGATTGGTCATCTGCGAGCCGTTTGTGCTGCGGTGCGGCTCGATCAATGACAAATGGTTTCCGGAATTCAACGAGCGACGCGCCTCGGCCCGCAAGCTGGCGGAAGAGTTCGGCACAAGCTTCGTGCCGTTCCAGAGCATGTTCGACCAGGCGACAAAAACCGCCCCGCCGGAATACTGGGCCCGCGACGGCGTACATCCCTCACTGGCTGGGCATGCCCTGATGGCCAAAACCTGGCGCGAAGTGTGCCAGATTTGAAGGGCGGTCTGTGCGCCGGTGGAGGAACCTGCGGCTGCGGCTCGCCCCTCTCCATTCCTCTTTCCTCCGCGTCGTTTTCCCAACTGTGGACTTTGGACCTCCGTGTACCGTCTTCGTCCTTTTGTCTTCTTATTGGCCGCTGACCGCTCTTCCCGACTCGGGACTTTGGACTTTGGACCCGGGACTGAGAAAAACTCGCACCGACGTTGCCGCGAAGAACTCCGTCGAAAGCTCACGACAAGGTTCGAAGGTGCTCAAAATTCGACCTGTTTGCGCCCCGCACTTTTCTTCACCCCTGGTCGAGGTTGTCGAAAAGTGTAACTTCTCGTCACGGCTCACATTTCGAAATCGCCGCAAGATGCTCAAACCCGCAAGGTGCGCAGCAAGATGCTCAAGCCCGTGCGCACCTTGCGCGCCGCGGCGG
>CAZVJA010000080.1:0-4332 GCA_964626885.1 uncultured Planctomycetaceae bacterium
GAGGGTTCGAGGCATAAAACCATAGAACCCTAAAACCCAAAACCTTCCATCTTCTATCCTCCTCCATCCGTCGTCTCTTCTTCTTTCTTCTGGCTGAAAGCTGATTGCTGACAGCTGACCGCTCTTCCCGACTCCGGACTGTCGAAAGCTCGCCGGGTGGTTCCGGCCGGAAAAGTCCACCTCGTCCGCAAACATTTCGGAAGCGGCAATGGTTAACTTTTGAGAGCAGCTGACTCCGGTACTTTCACGACGAAACCGTTGCGACCGGATGACTCGACGGGGAATCTCCCGCATTCCACCTTGATTTCCGTTTCGACCGTGAAAATCGTTCTGAGTAGCCGATCAATTGATAGCGGAGCAACTTACCGGAACGGTGCGTGCTCATCGCCATGCTCCGGGAATCGGTCGTACGGGCTTCGATGGGGGATGTCATGAGGCTGGCCTGTCTGCAGTTTGCGTCGGTTCCCTTTGATCGGGAGCAAAACCTCAGAACCGCCCAGGAAATGGTGCAATCGGCCGCGAAGGACGGAGCCCAACTGGCTGTTCTCCCCGAAGTTTTTTCCTCCGGATACGAGTACAACAACCGCTTGCACGATTTCGCCGAAGCACTCGACGGGCCGACTCTCGAATGGATGAAATCGGCCGCCAAGGGAGATTCCATCTGGCTCGTCGGCGGGTTTATCGAAAAGTCGGGTAACCGCACTTACGATTCACTCGCGCTCGTTTCGCCGGCCGGTCAAATCTGGACGTACCGCAAGCGGTTCATTCCGTTTTTCGAGAAGTTCTATTTTACAGGCGGCCGGTCTGTCGGCCTGTTTGACACGGAGATCGGGCGGATCGGCGTGATGATCTGCTGGGACATGATCCACAGTCGCCTGATCCGAGAACTCAAGGGAAAGATCGACGTGCTGTTGATCTGCTCCGCCTGGCCCGACGTGCGAACGGGAAGCATCCGGATTCCGGGGCTCGAAACCTGGCTGGCACGTCCGCCGCTCAACAGGCCGCGGGAGCTGGCCTTACAGCTTGGAGTGCCGGTCGCGTATTGTAACATGTCGGGCGATTTTGCGACGCGTGTTCCGGTGTTGGGAGTCTCCTACTCCGCCGAATTCGCCGGGACGTCGACGATCATCGACCAGTACGGTAACGGCACCATTGGCCCGCATCGAGAGAATGCACTCGTCATCGACGATGTGCAGCTGCGGAACGGAGAAACCCGGCGCCGCGCCGCGTGAAAACTCGTTGAATACGAGTGAGCCAAAGCGAATTAACTTTGCCCGCCGAATGCCACGGGCGTCGTTATGGCTGGCTTCGGTGTCGCTCCGTTCGGCTGGCCCGGTTCCCAGGTTGGCAAGTCAGCCAGGTTTCCGCCGCAGAAGGTGTGGTGCCACAACTGCGTCGAGATGACCCCCGTGAGCCCCATGTCGAGTACAAAGCGTCGGAACGAAGTGCGTCGGGCCGATAGCTGCAGCGCGCGGACCCGCAAGACTTCGTTCGGGTCGAAAATCCCGGTCGCGGCCAGCGACTGCGGACTGAGCAATTGATCGACCCAATGCGGCCGCTCCGGACCGAGGAACGTCTTTGACAGATTCGCGCGGAACATTGTTTTCGGACGGTTCGCGATGGCGCGCGGTAGCACGCGTTGCGCCAGGTGCCGCAACAGAACTTTGTCGGTCCAGCCGCGTAGTTTCAGCAACGGATCGATCGTCGAGCAGAAATCCATGACTTTCTCGTCGAGGAAGGGAAACCGCCCTTCAATCGACGAGTTCTTCATGGCGCGATCCCCTTTGGCCGCTAGCAACATTCCCGGCAACATGATCTTGTTGGCGACATACAGCGATTGATTCAACGGATGCCAGCGGCGCAGTTCATCGCGCTCGACACCCAGTTCCTCGAAGGGATCGTAGCCGTCGATCGACTCCCACATCCGCTGCGAATACATCCAGTGCCGGGACTGGGCCATCATTTCGTACGTCACCTGCTGGGCAGTCCGAACTCCCTGGAAGGCTCCCCAGCTTAAGCGGGTTTTCCCCCGGCCGACCATTCCCGCGAACATCAAACGACGCAGCACGGCATTCAGCGGACGTCCCGTCGCCTGCACAATGTTATGAATCTTGAACCAGATATATCCCGCCAGTGATTCATCCGCTCCCTCTCCGGTGAGCGCGACGACATAACCATCCGCGCGGACCGCTTCCGCCAGTCGCAATGTACAGGCCGCGGAGGTGTCGAGCACCGGACCTTCAGCAGCCCGAATGAGATCCGGGTATGCATCGGCAATATCCCGCGACCTCATTGTGACCGTGCGTAGCGGCGAACCGATTCGCTCGGCTGATTCCTGAGCTTGCGTGCGCTCATCGAACGGACCGGACCGATCGAGCCCGATCGTAAACGCCGTGAGGGGCGATCCGTTTTCCTGAGCCGCCAACCCGAGCACCGTCGTCGAATCCAACCCACCGCTCAAATAACAGCAGATCGGCAACTCGCCGCACAGACGTCGCCGAATCGCGGAACGCATCAAATGCTCGTACTCGACCAGCGCTTCGTCGGGCGATCGAAACTTCCGTTCGTCCCCATGATCTGGAAAGCTCAAATCCCAATAGCGGTGCAGATCGACCCGCTCGCCCCGAATCTTCAGGCAGTATCCGGGCGGCAGGGAGCGAATCCCTCGGAAACAGGTGCGATGATTGCTCAGCGAGAAGACGTTGAAGAAGTAGTCCAACCCGCGGTGATCCGGCTGGGGATCGATCAGCCCCGAAGCGAGGATCGACTTGATCTCCGATCCCCAGAGCAGCCAACCGTCCACCAGAGCATAAAACAGAGGGACAATTCCAATCCGATCGCGGGCCAGCAGCAAGTGACGATTTCGCCGATCCCACAACGAGACGCCGAACTGCCCCTCGGCCTTTTCGATGACCCGGTCTCCCAGCTCCTCATAGAGGTGGACCCACGCTTCCGTGTCGCAGTTCGTCTTGAAGACGTGCCCTTTGCTGATCAACTCCGCGCGGAGTTGCGGGTAGTCGTAGAGTTCTCCTTCGTAGGCGACCCAGATATCTCCCGTCTCGTTCGACATCGGCTGCCGGCCATGCGCGACGTCGACAATCGCCAGCCGGCGGTTCCCCAGTGCCACGCCCGGTTCGATCAGGAACTGTTCGTCATCCGGTCCGCGATGCGCAATCGCCCCGGTCATAGCCCGCAAACGAGCGAGTGGAAACTCCCGTTTCCCGATCAGATCCACCGCTCCGGCAATTCCGCACATCAAAGTTCTCCAACCTGCGTCATGAGGTGGTCCGCACCGTCAGTCCGCTAACGACGGGTATATCGGAAGCCGACAATTCGATTCCCCGAAAGACGACCCAGAGTTGTGCCAAAGGTGATATCGCGAGAGACATTGAGAGAGGTCTAAGATCACGCATTTCCCGAAAAGGGGTGCGGGGAAGTGTCGCCATGCCAAAAATACTAAAATGTTAGTATGCGTTGATGATCGGCCAAAACCCTAAAAGCATCAGTAGATACGAACAGTTTCCTGGAGACAAGGGCATTCTGGGGAAAATGGCGACGCGACAGGGCAAAAGAGGTGCCGAAAGCGGAAAACTCCCCCCTGGTGCTGGGGGCGGAGGCACCGGCGGCAGCTTTGGGTCGCCAGTGTTCCGGGGTTTCGGAGCCGAGTTGCAAACTGCAGCAGCCTCGTGCGCGATCGAGAAAAACAATAGTGAGACGAAGCGTCCCGATGGACGGCACCCGGCGACCTAAGATTGAGCAGATCCAGCCCCAGAGGGTGTTTCTTCAGACTTGCGCAGATCATTCAGCAACTTCTTGAAAGATGCCTCGAAGGCATCGTGCTCTTTCCAATTGCTGAAATCGGGGATGTGATACTCCCGAACCTCCACCGCCAGATCCTTGCCGCTGTCGGAATCGAAGCACTCCCATTCTTTGATCGCTTTCATGCTTGCCAATCGTACGGGAAAAAGCCTTTGACGCCCGTCCTGTTGCTCGGCTTTGCGGGCCCAGCGAATCTCGCTCTTGACCCATTCACTCTCCATGCTGTGTTTCGAAAGCACCAACAGCAATTTGTCGTGAACACGAATTGCTTCATCAATCTGCCGGCAGCTCTTCCGACCCCCTTTCATGTCCTCCGGGGCATACCAAACCCGCAACCGTTCCTGCTGCATCCGTGAGTGCAGGCGCTGAGCGAACTCCGCATCTCGGGAACTGTGGCTGATGAAGCAGGAATAGAAGTCCAGCACCTTTCCAAGCAGAGAAGGGAGATACGTGATCAAGTCGTCCGGAACACCACAACCTCGCAGAAAAACATCGGGAATTTTGCCCTGCGAT
>CAZVJA010000080.1:4432-21593 GCA_964626885.1 uncultured Planctomycetaceae bacterium
GTCGTCCGGAACACCACAACCTCGCAGAAAAACATCGGGAATTTTGCCCTGCGATCGGTACAGAGTATCGATTCCAATCGCACAGGGGCCACGATATATGACTTTGTGCAAACCTTTTGTGGTCGAGAGATCGACTGCGGTGAACAATGTGCCCGACAGGTGCGCTCCTGTAAAGTCGGCATTGCTCAGGTTTGCCTCACTTAAGTTAGTCCAATACAAATTAGCCTCGCTCAAATCGGCACCGCTCAAGTTGGCGTTACTCAGGTCCGTTCCACCCAGGTTAGACTTACACAGCTGGGCCAATACCAATTGAGTCCAATACAGCCTCGCCTCTCTCAGATCAGCTTGATACAGAGTTGCTGCGAACAGGTTAGCGTTGCGTAGGTCAGCTCCACTGAGGTTGGCGTTGTACAGCTCGGCATCTGCCAGATCAGCCTTCATCAGATTGGCGCCGATTAGTTTGGCAGAACTCAAGCGTGCCTGTCTTAGGTCGGCGTTGCGCAAGTCTGTCCCGCTCAGGTCTGCTCCACTCACATCCAATATCACATCCGGATGCTTTTTACGAAACAGAGCGATTGCCGCTTCTCCATTCCTGACGATCTTCACATGCTCTTCGTACGCCACAGCGTGTTCCTCGTTAGGATGGCTCTCTGTTCGATGTTCCTATCATCCCCATCCTTCATCTCCGTGGCAATCTAATGTGGCACAAGTTCAATCGAGAAATTCGCGGGGTGTGTCGAGGTCTTGCAAAACTGAACATCGCATCGAAAAACTACGACCTCACCCGCACGACTTTGCCCGGGTTCATCAGGTTGTGCGGGTCGAGCGCACCTTTGATTGAGCGCATGACTTCGACCGCTTCGCCGCACTCTTGTTCGAGCGAGTCGAGCTTTCCCAGGCCAATGCCATGCTCGCCGGTGCAGGTGCCCCCGAGTTCAAGGGCGAACGCGACAATCTTTCTGCCATACTCTTCCACTTCGCGCAGCTCGTCGGGTTTCTGTGGGTCGATGACGAACACCACATGGAAATTCCCGTCGCCGACATGCCCATACAGCGGCGCGGGGATTTTCGTTCCAGTGAGCAACCGCTTTGTCCGCGTGATGCATTTCGCCAGTTGCGAGATCGGCACGCAGACATCGGTGACGTATCCCGCGCCGTTCGGCCGCAGCGCCAGCGAGGCGTAATAAGCGTCGTGCCGCGCTTTCCAGAGTCGGTCGCGCTCCGCTTTGTCGGCCGCCCAGCAAAATTCGCCGCCGCCGTGCGCTTTCAATATCTCTCCCGCGCGCTCGGCCTGCTCGACAACGGCAGACTTTGATCCTCGAAACTCCAAGAACAAGGTCGGCGTGACTTTGTTAATTAAGCCAGAGTATTTGTTGACCGCTGCGATCTGCACTTCGTCGAGCAGTTCGATCCGCGCCATCGATACGCCGGCGCTTATCACCGCCATGACCGCGCTCACGGCCGCATCGATCGTTTCAAACGGGCAGACCGCCGCTGTGATCGCTTCGGGAACGCGTGACAGCTTCAGCGTCAATTCGGTAATGATGCCGAGCGTCCCTTCGCTGCCGACGAACAGCCGCGTGAGATCGTACCCGGCCGACGACTTGCGCGCCCTGCCACCGGTGTGTATGACACGTCCATCCGCCAGCACGACCGTCAGCCCGAGAACGTTCTCGCGCATCGTTCCGTAGAAGACGGCGGCGCTTCCCGACGCGCGCGTGGCAGCCATTCCGCCAAGTGACGCATCAGCTCCGGGATCGATGGGAAAAAACAATCCGCGATGGAGTTCCTCGAGATGCCGATTGAGTTGTTCGCGCGTCACCCCTGCTTCGACGGTCGCATCCCGATCATCCACGCCGATGCGCACGATGCGGTTCATCTTTCGCAGGTCGATGGTGATGCCGCCGCGGACCGCGAGCACGCCCCCTTCGACGGCGGTCCCGGTTCCGAACGGAATAATCGGCACGCGGTGTTGTGCACAGAGCAAAACAATCTCAGCGACTTCGCTGGTGTTCTCGGGAAAAACCACGGCGTCGGGCGGGCGGGTTTTGTGGTGTGAGACGTCGTGCCCGTGCTCGTCGCGCGCAGCGAACTCGGTGGTGCACCGTTCCCCGAATCGGTCACACAATGCGCGAATCAATTGTTCACAGTTCCGATCGCTCACAATTCCCGCCAACTCCCGTGCCAATACGAACGGAAAATTCGATTCCAGCCGAAAAATTGCGCCAACCGGTCGTCGCAAACCCCATGCGCATGGCAAACATTCCGCGACAATCCGATGAGAAACGAACATCAAAACCCAGCATATCTCCGTGCGGCGCCGAGGGAAATGAATTGTCGTCATCGCTTGCAGAACCGCTTCGTCACGCATCAACGCGCCAACATGTTCTCACGGCACCGACTCATTTTCCACGGGCGCCGTTTACGCCGTTTTTGCATTCGTGGTCCCAGCTGATCTCGGTGAAAAGCATAAAAATTACTTAGTCGGCTCAAGTTCCGTAGTCTATGTTTGGTCGTCCACTGGAATAACCGTGTCGAGTTCCGATTTTTCAGATCGTACCGGCTGTTATTCCTTTGAAAATACCAGCCGCGATGAGTTGAATGGAAGAATACGCGGATCTGAGGACAACAACAAAACGGAATTGATGGACCTCATCCGACGCGCACCATTGTGGGAGAGACAACCATGAAGAAGTTACTTGCCGGAGCCGTGACGCTCGTGGCGTTGGCATTCGGCGGCGGAGCCGAAGCGACGGCGGGATACTGCGGCGGCGCGAGCTATCGCTGCTGCCCAACCATCGCCTGCCAGCCAACTGCCTGTTACACCTCGTGCAAAGTCGAGCGGCAGACCTGCTGCAAGACTGTGTACGACACCGTCTACGAAGCGCAGCCTTATACGTTCAACCGTCAGGTGATGGAGACGGTCTACGATAAGGAAAACGTCACCTGCTACCGCACGGTGATGGAGACCGCCTGCCGCGAAGAACAGTACACGGTTTGCCGCCCGGTCATCGAGACCGCCTGCCGCGAAGAGAAATACACCGTGCAGCGTCCGGTGTGGGATGTCTGCTACCGTGATTGCAGTTACACGGTGCAAAAACCGGTGTGGGATACCTGCGAGCGGGAATGCCGTCGCGTCGTCTGCCGACCAGTCACCGAAACGATCGAGCGGGAATGCCGCCGCACGGTGATGGAGCGCGTTGTCGAGACGGTCAACTACGATCGCTGCTACACCGTGATGCAACCGGTGACAACCTACCGAACCGTTCGCCGCGACTGCGGACACTGGGGAACGCAGCAGGTTTATCATCCGGGCCCGATGCTCCCCCGGCTGGTGGTTGATCCGTGCTGCGGCCCGCGCATCTCAATGGTGCAATGCCCCGGCTTCAACACCTGTCGACGCGTCTGGTGCCCGAACATCGTCGAGCAGCAGATCCCCTGCACAACCTATTGCCCGCAAGTCGTGCATCAACAATGCCCGGTACAAGTCTGCAAGATCGTGCCGCGCTGTGTTGTCGAAAAAGTTCCGGTACAGGTTTGCCGGATGGAACGGCAAGAGATTGTCGAGAAGATCCCGTACCGCACTTGCCGCTTCGTCTGCGAGACAGTGACTCAAAAGGTTCCGTACCGCACCTGCAAGATGGTCTGCGAAGAACGGACCTGCCAGATTCCGGTCCGGACCTGCAAGATGGTGCAAGAGACCTGCACCCGCAAGGTGCCGTACTGCGTCGAGAAGCAGGTGCCCTACACCGTCGAACGGTGCGTGGCCCGCCAGGTCTGCAAGGAAGTGCCGGTGACATGCACCCGCATGGTGGCCAAGTGCGTACCGCGACAAGTGTGCTACGAAGTTTGCCGGATGGTGCCAACAACCGTTTGCCCGAGCACGAGCTTCGGCAGCTCCTGCCCGAGCTGCACCGCTCCGTCAGCGGCGCCTCAAGGATCGGGAACACCGGCTTTGAAGCCGATTCCCGAACCTGCCCCGCAGCCGGAAGGAGTTCCTCAAGACACTCCCGCCGGCCCGAACGCCTGAGTGATTATCACATCGCAGCGCCTGCTTGGAATGGTTACAAGGTGCTGCGATGTGAAGCCCGACGGCGAAACTGATTGCGAATTTCTGAACGCGTCCGATACGGTATCGGACGCGTTTTTTGCTTGACGGACGACCGCCGCGCGGTGCGGTGCGACACAACGGACGAACGCCACAGAGACCGTGCATGTCCGGATTTCCATCAAATATTGAGACTGTATACGTTGAGTTGCTGAATGAAGGCACATTCGTTCTGCGCCCAGTACCTGCAGTGAGAATTGGAGAATTATCGTTTCGCCTTCTTGCAACAGATGATTACGACGCGGAATTGGAAACCTGGAGCTTTCCGCCCGGAGCTACCGTAAAATGCGCCCTCGAAAGTCACGGAGGGGACAACATCTTGGTCGCAAAACACAAATTATGACCTTGTTTTCCGTCTTCAGCAGAAATCTGTTTGGCCTGCCGTGAATGATTGGAATCACCACAGGCGTCTCGCAATCCTGTTGCTCCCGCTTTGAGCCTTTCCTCCCCTCCCCCGCTCCGCCATACTGCAGGGGACTTCTCTGGGAGGATCACCACCATGCTCACATCGATGTTGCTTTCCGCCGTGCTCGGTGCCGCGGCTGACGCGCCCGCCGCTCAACCCTCCGCAAAACCACAGCGGCCGAATATCCTCTGGATCTGCGCCGACGACCATGCTCCATACGTGATGGGTGCCTACGGCGACAAGCTCGTCCGCACGCCGAATCTCGATCGCCTCGCCGCACGGGGAATGCGGTTCGACCGCGCGTACTGTAATTCGCCGGTCTGCACCGCCTCGCGGCAATCGTTTCTCACGGGGCGTTACCCGCGCACCGTCGGTGTGACGAAGCTCAGCACCCCGCTCCCCGAAGAAGAAATCACGCTGGCCGACGTGCTGCACGCGGCGGGCTACCGCACCGCGTCCTATGGCAAGATGCACTTCAACAGCAACCTGAAGCATGGCTTCGACGAGCGGCTCGACATGCCCGAATATCGCGCGGCTCTTATAGCGCGCGGCGAGCAGCCCCTTCCCGCGGACGTCGACGTGCTGCCGGTCTGGAGGCCATTCAAAGATCCCGCCCGCATGTGGCTCAACGGCTTTCATCGTCCTTACGGCGCGGTCGGAGCCGATATGGCGGGAACGTACTTCGCGGAGCGCGCCGCCGAGTTTCTCGCCGCGAAGCGTGACGAGCCGTTCTTTCTGATGGTCAGCTTCTACGAGCCGCATTCGCCGTTTCTGTTTCCGGTCGAGATGCGCGACGCCCATTCACCGGGGGAATTCACGGTTCCCGAGATCGGTCCCGAGGACGAGCCGCGCATCCCCGCCATCTTCCGTGACCTCACCCAAGACGAGAAGCAAGGAATCCGCGCGTCGTACTGGACCTCGGTCGAGTTTCTGGACCGCAACGTCGGCCGCGTGCTCGACGCACTCGATAAATCGGGACAGGCCGAGAGCACGCTCATCGTGTACATCGGCGATCATGGCTATCTGCTCGGGCAGCATGGCCGGTTCGAGAAGCATTGCAGCTTTGAAGAAGCGGTCCGCGCGCCGCTTGTGATTCGCTTGCCCGGCGAGCAGGCGAAGAGTTCGTCCTCGTCAGCCTTCGTCGAGCTCATCGACATTTTCCCGACGCTGCTCGACTACTGCGGCCTCGCCGTTCCCAAAGGAGTGCAGGGACGCAGCCTGCGGCCAGTGCTCGATGGGAAGCAATCGACGCATCGCGAGCGGGTCTTCGTCGAATATGCTCCCAACGAAGAAGCGATGGTCCGCGACGAGCGATACAAGCTGATTTACGAGCGCGGCAAATCGCGCCGCGACGATGGGTACGACACTGAGCGTCCCCTTCCGGGACCGAATTTCCGCCTGTTTGACTTGCAGAACGATCCGCATGAGACGCACAACCTGGCAGACGCTCCGGAGCAGAGGGAACGCGTCAAAGAAATGACCGGCTGGCTGGTGGACCATCTGAAGAAGACGGCTCGCCTGCCGGAAACAATCCCCGACTCTGACGATCCGCTCGCCATCCTCGACGCCGCCGTGCAGTCGCACGACGTTTCGCCGCCGAAGGCTGCGGGGCAGAAAACGAGCAATGAAAAAATCCCGCGAATCGCCGCCGTCGTGACCGCGTATCATCACAACGCCCATGCCGATGTGATTGTCAGCCGGCTGATGCAGACCAACACTCTCGACGGCAAAGGAGAGCGACCGAAGCTCAAGCTCGTCTCTCTCTACACCGACCAGGTGCCCGAAAGCGACATCAGCCGCAAGCTCGCGGCGGAACATCACGTGCCAATCTTCGACACGGTGGCTGGTGCGCTCACGCTCGGCGGCGACAAACTCGCGGTCGACGGCGTGCTCCTCATCGCCGAGCATGGGAGCTATCCGAAGAATGACACCGGCAACACGATTTATCCCAAGAAGCGTCTCTTCGGCGAGATTGTGAAAGTCTTCGAGAAGAGCGGCCGCGTCGTGCCGGTCTTCAGCGACAAGCATCTGGCTGACAACTGGGCCGACGCCAAGGAAATCTACGACACCGCCCGGCGAATGAACTTTCCGCTGATGGCCGGTTCGAGTTTGCCGGTCCTCTGGCGATATCCGCCCGTCGACGTTGTGAAAGGAACGAAGCTCAAGGAAGTGGTCGCCACGTCGTATGGCGGGCTCGACGCCTACGGCTTTCATGCACTCGAGATGGTGCAATGTCTCGTCGAGCGACGACAAGGTGGCGAAACGGGAATCGCGTCGGTGCAAACTCTCACGGGCGAAGCTGCGTGGGAAGCGGGGCGCAAGGGGATCTACGATCCCAAACTCTTGCACGCGGCTGTCTCACGTTTCAAACGAGCGCCGCTGCCGGAGGGCAAGACGGTTGAAGAACTGGTGCAGGAGCCGGTGCTGTTCATCGTCAACTATCGCGACGGTTTGCGGGTCTCGGTGCTGCACATGTCGGCCCCGGTCAACGAGTGGGCGGTCGCGTGGCGCGACGCGGAGGAGCATGTTGAATCGACCGTCTTCTGGACGCAGGAGGCGCGGCCGTTCATGCACTTCTCGTATCTGCTGCAAGGGGCCGAGAAAATGATCCACACCGGCAAGGCAACCTGGCCCGTCGAACGAACGCTCGTCACGAGCGGCCTGCTCGACGCGCTGCTAATCTCGAAGCGCGACGGCGGCCGCGTGGTCGAAACTCCCTACCTCGATATCCACTACTCCCCCAACTGGACGTGGCGGGAGCCCCCGCCCCCACCGCCGGGGAGGCCGATCGGCGGGCAGTAATAATACAGTCGCAAGAACAGCTTTGCCGAAATCGGTGTGGTGCTGTTTCGGCCTCAATGAAGCGTTATCATGCTCATAGGCGGAGGACGACTCGCGCGCTCGATAAGTCGAGGGGGCATCATTTTGCCATAGCAAGAATCCTTTCTCAGCGATTGATCCTGCAGTATGGAACCCAAGTCACCTCATCGATGGACGGCATTCTTGCCTGCTCGTTGGGTCCGCGGCTATCAAGCGGCCTGGCTGACGCAGGACGCCGTGGCTGGCGTGACACTCGCTGCCTACGCGGTTCCGGTCTCGCTGGCCTACGCGACATTGGCCGGTCTGCCGCCGCAGAATGGGATCTATTGCTACTTGGTCGGCGGGCTGTTCTACGCCCTGTTTGGAACGTCGCGCCAACTAGCCATCGGTCCGACTTCAGCCATCTCGATGCTGGTCGGCACGACCATCGCCGGGATGGCGGCGAACGAACCAGAACGCTGGGTGGCGATCGCCGGGCTGACCGCGCTGCTTGTCGCAGTCCTCTGTGCGATTGCATATGTCTTACGGCTGAGCAATCTGGTGAACTTCATCAGCGAAACCATCCTGATCGGCTTCAAAGCCGGAGCGGCTCTGACCATTGCCATGACACAGTTGCCCAAGCTGTTTGGTGTGTCGGGAGGAGGGGAGCATTTCTTTGAGCGTGTTTGGATTCTCGCCACGCAGCTTGGTGGTACGAACGGTATCGTTCTCGTGCTGGGGTTGCTGGCCCTGGGGATGCTGCTTCTCGGCGAGAAACGGCTCCCCGGCCACCCTGTTGCCTTGCCCGTTATCGCACTCGCCACCGTGATTGTTTCACTCTTCTCACTGGACCAGCAGGGGGTCTCAACGGTGGGAGTGCTGCCGCGGGGACTGCCGGAGTTCCAGACTCCCTCGCTGCGGCCACGCGATGTGGACGGAATTGTCCCCCTGGCTGGTGCTTGTTTCATCCTGGCTTATATTGAAGGGATCTCAGCCGCGCGCGCCCTCGCCCAGAAACACGATTATCGCATCTCTGCTCGGACCGAGTTGCTCGGCTTGGGAATGGCGAACCTTGCCGCGGCATTTGCGCAGGGTTATCCGGTTGCCGGAGGTCTGTCTCAATCGGTGGTCAACGACAAAGCAGGTGCCAAAACTCCGCTGGCACTCATCTTCGCGTCTCTGACACTCGCACTATGTCTGCTGTTTTTGACTGATCTACTCACCAATCTGCCGAACGTGGTGTTGGCGGCAATCGTGCTGGTGGCAGTCCGGGGATTGATCGATGTGGCCGCGTTGAAGCATCTGTATCGCGTGAGCCGCTTCGAATTTTCGATTTGCATGGTGGCTTTTGCCGGCGTACTTCTGCTGGGAATTCTCAAGGGAGTGTTGCTCGCCGTCGTTGTTTCGCTGTTGATGCTGTTGCGAGGGGCTGCACGTCCGCACGTGGCGATTTTGGGACGCATCCCCGGAGCACATCGCTATTCGGATTTGGCACGAAACCCCGACAACGAATCGATTCCAGGGGCGCTGATCTTTCGTGTTGAGGGAGCACTCTTGTACTTCAACGCCGACCACGTGCGCGAAGTGGTCTGGGAAAGTGTTCTGTCCGCGCTCGACCTGCGGCTTGTCGTATGCGATCTCTCGAATTCACCCTACGTCGATGTGGCTGGCGCGCGGATGCTGACTCGGCTGCATCAGGATCTTCAACGGCGTGGGGTCGATTTGCGTGTGGTGGAGGCCCGTGCCCAAGCGCGCGATTTGTTGCGCGCCGAAGGGGTAGAAGATCGCGTCGGTTATCTGGGTCGGCATCTGGCGCTCGATGCTGTGATCGAGGAGTATGAAAACACGCCGCGGAATCCACGAACAACCTAGTCCCGGTTCGAATCGACCGCCGGGGGTGGCTCAGTTTGGCCGCTTCGGCCTACCTGGGTGGCTTCGCCACAAGAGGCTGCCATTGTGCAGCGGCGGACCTGAAGCTTCCAGGTGACTCGCCGGAGATCCTGCAGGCAAGCTCTTGGGAGTTCGTCCCACCGGTTGCACAGCAACCGGTGCTACCCGTTCTGTTGCAGAACGGTGAACACGGTCTGCCACGCAGTCGTTGTTGTCAAAACAACCGTCGGACATCGCGAGCACCGTGGAGCACGCGGACGATGGTCACCCGGTGCTCGATGATTTCATAATAGATGACATATCTCCCCACGGAAAAACTGCGCATGTGGGGACGCAGTTCCTCGCGTAGCTCGCCCAGCATCGGCTGTCGCGCTAACATGGCAAATCGATTGCGAATACGTTCCACGAATCGGAGCGCGGCCGTCGGATTATCGCGGGCAATATAGCGACCAATCTCCCGCAGATCCCCTTCCGCTAGACGTGTCAACCGGTAAGACGGCGACATAAACGTGCCTACTTGGAGCCGTCCTTGTCCGTAATATCCGCCTTCAGCGCGTCGAAGAACTTGCGCTCGGAAGCCTCGTCCGCAAGGTCGATGACCTCCCCCCGCGCAATTTGATCGAGTCCTGCGTCAAGATCGGCCCGCAAACGGTCGAGCCGTTCCTCGCGCTCCCGCAGCAGCCGGAGTGCTTCGCAAATGACCTCATCGGCGGAGCGATACTTGCCGCTGGCGATTTCGCGGTCGATGTATTTTTCCAGTTCGGGGGGAAGTGTGGGGGCGACCATTGGCGTTCCTCGATTCTCGTTTTGATCAATGGTACCATGAGGAGGCGAATCGGTCAAAAAATGATCATCGTCATTCGGATTCTCTCCTGTGTTTTGATCCTCAGCCATTTCCCCGGTAGTCGAAACCATGCCAAGCATTCCCGGTCTTTCCGGACACATTGTCTGTCGTCTTATCTTTCTCGTCTGCATTTTCGGGAATATGTTTCTCGCTACGACCAGCCACGCAGCCGCATTCGAACTCCGCGATGGCGACCGGGTTGTTTTTCTCGGCAACACGCTCATCGAACGCGAGCAGCAGACCGGCCATTGGGAGACGATGCTTACCGCCGCGTGGCTTGAGCGGAACATCACGTTTCGCAACCTCGGCTGGAGCGGCGACACCGTTTGGGCCGACTCGCGCGGCATCTTCGACAACCCGGCCACCGGCTACAAGCGGATGATCGATCAACTTAAGGAACTCAAGCCGACGGTGGTGTTCCTGGGTTACGGCGGCAACGAGGCATTCGCGGGCGTTGAGGGGCTGCCGCGTTTTCAGGCGCAGCTCGATCAACTCCTTAAGGAAATCGACTCGCTCAAAGCCCGCGTGGTCTTTCTGTCGCCGATCCGCCACGAGAACATGGGTTCCCCCCTGCCCGATCCGGCGGAGATCAACGCCAAGCTGGCGGTTTACACGAAGGCGCTGAAAGAAGTCGCCGCCCGGCGCGGCGAGCCGTTCGTCGATCTGTATCAGCCGCTGCCGTCGCGCGAGAAGTTTTTGGAATCGACCGGCGTTCATCACCTGACGAACAACGGTCTGCATCTGACCGAAACAGGCTACATCGAGATGGCGCATCGCATTCGTGAATCGCTGCAGATTCCCGCCGACCGCTGGGCCCGCGCGGCCAACAACCCCGACAGCCCGGACGGGCAAGCACTGCGGAACCTGCGGGAAGCGATCATCGAAAAGAACTTCCTCTACTTTCAGAATTGGCGGCCGCAGAACGTGACTTACCTGTTTCTGTTCCGCAAGCACGAGCAGGGAAACAACGCCGGCGAAGTGGCGGAGTTTCAGAAGCTCGTCGTTGAACAGGAAAAGAAAATCGCGGAGCTGCGCAAAGCCTGGGCCGCGACGAAGTAATTGCGGATTGTTCCTGATGAAGTCAAGCACAAAGCACGAATGACGAAAGAAATCCGAATACCCGAAGCACGAACGGAACATCGCGTACGCGTCGCGCAATCTTCGGATTTTGATCTTCGTGCTTCTTTCGACATTCGGATTTCGTGCTTTTGGGAGAAGGATTGTATGCGTTTGGTTCTGACCGCTTGTTTCGCGCTCATTTGTTCGTCGGCGTTCGCACAGCGCGATTTGAAGAATATTCCCGATCCCGATCCGGAGCTGGAGCGAAAGTCGTTTCATGTCGCGGAGGGGTTCGACGTGAACCTGTACGCGGCCGATCCGCGGATCGCCAAGCCGATCCAGATGAACTTCGATCCGCAGGGACGTCTGTGGATCGCCAGCTCGGAGGTCTATCCCCACATCGCGCCAGGGCAGAAGCCGAACGACAAGGTGCTCGTGATCGAGGACGCCGATGGCGACGGCGTGGCGGAAAAGACGACAGTCTTTGCGGAAGGGTTGTTCATCCCGACCGGTGTCTTGCCGGGGGATGGCGGTGCATATGTCGCCAACAGCACCGAGCTGCTCCACTTCCGCGATACCGACGGTGACGGCAAGGCGGACGAGCGGCGCGTCGTCCTCTCCGGCTTCGGCACGGAAGACACGCACCATATTCTGCACACGCTTCGCTGGGGTGTCGAAGGGTTCCTCTATATGAACCAGTCGATCTACATCCACAGCCACATCGAGACGCCGTATGGCGTGAAGCGGCTCGGCGGCGGGGGTATCTGGTGGTTCCGGCCCGACAATTTGAAGATGGATGTCTACATGCGCGGGCTGGTCAACCCGTGGGGGCACCAGCTGGACGATTACGGGCAGTCGTTCGCGACTGACGGAGCGGGCGGAGAAGGAGTCAATTACGTCGTTCCCGGCGCGTATTATTTCACGGCGGTCGGAGCGACGCGGATTCTGCATGGACTCAATCCCGGCAGTCCGAAATATTGCGGGCTGGAGATTGTCGGCGGCCGACATCTCCCCGACGGCTGGCAGGGGAATCTCATCACCAACGATTTTCGCGGGCACCGCGTCTGCCGGTTCATTGTCAGCGAAGAGGCTTCGGGATACGTCTCGCGGCAACAGAAGAATGTCATCGAGACCGATCATGCCGCTTTCCGGCCGATCGACGTGCAGATGGGACCGGACGGCGCAATCTACATCGCCGACTGGTACAACCCGATCATCCAGCATGGCGAAGTCGACTTCCGCGACCCGCGGCGCGATCACACGCATGGCCGCATCTGGCGGCTGACCTGCAAATCGCGCCCGGTGGTTCCCCGCCCCAAGCTTGTCGCCGCGCCGGCAGCCGAGTTGCTCGATCAATTGAAGTCTCCCGAGCCGTGGACCCGGCGCAACGCCGCGCAGGTGTTGCGCGAACGAGGCAAGGAAAAGGTTCTGCCAGCACTGCAGCAGTGGGTCGCGTCCATCAATGCGTCCGACTCTTCGTCCGACCAGCATCGACTCGACGCACTCTGGATCTATCAGGCGCTTGATGTTGTGGAGCCGAAGCTGCTCGGCGAGCTGCTGGAGTCGCGCGACGGCCGGGTGCGCGCGGCGGCGACGCGGGTCATCGGCTATTGGCGGGATCGTTTGGAACATCCGCTCGAAATGTTGGCAAAGCGCGTGACGGACGAGCATCCGCGCGTCCGGCTGGAAGCGGTGCGGGTGCTGGGGACGATGCATGAGCCGCGCGCCGCGGAATTGGCGATGCGAGCCCTCGATCTGCCGCAGGACGTCAATCTCGACTACGCCTTGTGGCTGACGGCGCGCGAACTGGCTCCAGTCTGGCAGCCGCTGGCGCAGCGCGGTGACTTCGATTTCGAGGGGAACGTCACGCGGCAGATCTTCGCGCTCAAATCGCTGGGAACTCCTGAATCGGTGGGGCCTCTCGTTCGACTGTTGCGCGCGGGAAAAATTCCGCATGAACAGGCGGCCGATGTGCTGCGGGTCGTCGCGGAGCTCGGTGGGCCGGCCGATTTGAAGCTCGTCTTCGAGACAGCGGTCTCTTCCACATCGGAAAATCCGGGAGAGGAGAGCGCGCGGCTGCGGAAGGCGCTCTGGAATTCGCTGGCCGATGCAGCCAGAAAGCGCGGCGTGCGGCCGGAGGGGGATCTTTCGTCGCTTGCGGAAGTGCTGAAACGCCAGGACGTAGAACTGCAAACCATGGCGGCGCTCTGCGCCGGGCTGTGGAAAGTGGAATCGCTGCACGGCGACCTGGCGGCACTGGCAAGTTCGGAAGCGACGCCTGTGGCGACTCGCAAGTCGGCCATGGAAGGGCTGGTAGCGCTCGGCGGAGACAACAGCCGCAAGCTGCTGGAAGAACTCGTCGGAGACAAACAGTCGCGAACAACGCGCGTCGCGGCTCTGGCGGCGCTGGCGGCGGTCGATTTGAAAGCGGGTGCGCGACATGCGATAGCGCTCCTGGCGGAGAGTAAGGACGCCAATGGTGCCGACGGGCCGGACGAAATCTTCGCGACGTTCGTGCAGCGCAAGGGAGGCCCGGACGCTTTGGCATCCGCGCTCCAGGGAGCTTCGCTGCCGGGCGACGTTGCGAAGCGCGGCTTGCGGGTTGTCAGCAGTTCGGGACGCGAGCAAACCGCCCTGACCGAAGCGCTGACCAAAGCAGGAAACATTACCACCGGCGGTCCCAAGATACTGACTCCCGAAGAGATGAAATCGCTTGTGGCCGAGGTAACGGCCAACGGTAACGCGGCGCGCGGCGAAGCAATCTTTCGCCAGTCGGAAATGAACTGTCTCAAGTGCCATTCGATCGGCGGCGCCGGCGGAGTGGTCGGTCCGGATCTGGTGAGCATCGGCGCCAGTGCTCAAGTCGATTACCTCACCGATTCGCTCCTGCAGCCGAACAAGGCGGTCAAAGAGAATTACAACACGCTCGTCGTTCAAACCGAGGCTGGCCGTGTCTTCACGGGAATCAAAGTGCGACAGTCCGACACCGACCTCATTCTGCGTGATGCTGAAGATCGCGAGGTTTCCGTTCCGCTCAAATCGATCGAAGAACAGGTCAACGGCGCGTCACTCATGCCTGCCGGCCTGACCGATCGCCTGACACGCCGCGAATTGGCTGACCTGGTGCGGTTCCTTTCGGAACTTGGCAAACCGGGAGCCTATGCCGTCGGCACCGCGGGGGTTGTTCGCCGGTGGAGCGTCCTCGGCCCGACCGATGAAGCGGCAGCGAAGATTCGCTCGACAAGTTATGCCACCGCCGCGGCAGACGACCCTACCTTTGTCTGGACTCCAGCCTACAGTACCGTTGCGGGTTTGTTGCCGACCGAAATGCTCTCCGGCATGCGGGCGACATACCAGCAGCAGCCCGGTCGCCGAAATACCGCGTTCGTCCGGTGTGAATTAAACGCGACCACGGCCGGCAATTGCCTGCTCCGTCTCAATTCGGTCGAGGGCTTGCAGCTCTGGCTTGGCACCACACCTGTCCCGGTCAGCTCGGAGATTTCGATTCCGGTCTCCGTCGGCCTGCATCGGCTGACCTTCGCAATCGATCTCGACCGGCGCACGGAGGGGCTTCGCGTGGAAGTGGTCGATGGTCCCGCAACAACCGCCAATGTACGGCCGGTCGGAGGGAAGTAGAAACTGGCGACCGGCGGTTGTGAATGTTGTTTCAAACTTTGTCTTTGGGAGGGCGACTCTCCGTCGGAGCCGCCACAACCAGAGACTTTCGGATGCAGCGGCTCGGCGGGAGCCTCGCCCTCCCGATTTTGAAACCACTACGCCCACCCCTTCGCGCAGAGCAACCCCCTCCGCGCAATCAAAGAACCCCTCGGCAGGATGGGTCCGAGGGGTGCTGTTGTTTCCAGGGCCGAGCGACTGAAACCAGTCCGCCCCGGTTATGGAAAGCCGTTCTAAAGAACGGGATGCGGCTACTTGCCTTCTTCTTTTTTCTCGGCCGGCTTCGCGGCAGGAGCCGCAGCTCCACCCTTCTTTTCGCCTTCCTTCTTCCCACCGGCCTCACCGCAGCCGATGAGAGCGACGCTCACGCACAGGGTCATGAACAACGCGAACAGTTTCTTCATGGTTTGTTTCCTCTCCAAATGCTTTTCCGTTCAACACACAGTTGCGCCCCGACAACAGGGCGGCCCCCGGTTGATGGGGACTATTCCAACAATTCGGATGCGCCTCGGCAACCGTATATTCCCCGATTTATAAAAATCTTGGGAAGTTCCGGCGCCAAAACCAGCCAACCTTTCCGCAACCAAGAGCTCTCAAAAGCAGAGGCGTCGGCAAGTCGGAAATATCACGCGTCGCGTGGAAAGTTTTCGCAATCGGGCGCAAGCCATGTTCGATTCGTCCCTCCAAGCCTTCTCTCCCGTGCAATGCGCTGGGGAAGATCGGCAAGATGTTCCGCCTCGCGAGGGGGAAGGCCGGCCCGCGATGTGACGAATACGAAAATTCCAGGCCGACGATCGACACCACACCGATGCCGCGCCGCAACATATTTAACTGATGGAAGTTAACGCAACACAACTCCACCCGCATTCCGCTCGCGCCACGGCCAAGTCAGCGGTGGTTTTCCCCCAAAGCAACGGCCGGCAATGCGTTGAGCGCGCTCTGGGCACCGGCTGCCGTCCCTTTGCGTGCCACCTTCAAATACCCGCCGATCGCCACGACGCAAAACGCCAGCACGACGGTCACCAGCAGCCACCGCTTGCGGTTCCTGCGAAGGTTTTCAAAGGCCGAAGATTTCCCCGCGAGAGCCGACGCCAGAAAAAAGACCCCGAACGCAAGCAAGATCTTGATTCCCATCAAGGCGTGATACAACCCGTCCCCCTGGTGCGAGGTCAGTTGCCGCGCGAAGTTCAGGAACCCGGTAAGGATCAGCAGCCCGATGCCGGCATGGAGAATCTTTCGCCAGCGCCCCATCACCTGCTCACGCAGCTTCGCGTGCTCCGCGTCGGGGAGCTGCTCGGCCGACGGCAGCAGCACGAACCGCATGAAGAAACTCCCTCCGAGCATGATGATCGCCATCCCGACGTGCCCCCAGCGGGAGACGACGTCGAGAACTGTCATGGAATCCATCGGTTTCCCTCCCCAGCAATAAGACAGACCGCCCCCAGATCCTCACGTCAGGAGCTTTGGCATGGATGTTCGTCAATCTTCGCCATCATAACGCTCAAACGTTCCTGGCGAAACCGGCGGGGGGGCTGCATCGCGCGCACCGCCCGGTTAGAATCTCTCCCACCATGACTCCCCACGACTTCATCGCCAAGTGGCAGCAGAGCACCCTCTCCGAACGGAGCGCCTGCCAGCAGCACTTTCTCGATCTCTGCGAGCTGCTCGGCCAACCGAAGCCCGCCGCGGCCGATCCCGAGGGGGCCTGGTACACCTTCGAGCGGGGCGTCACCAAAACCGGCGGCGGCGCGGGCTGGGCCGACGTCTGGATGCGGAACCACTTCGGCTGGGAGTATAAGGGGAAGCACAAGGATCTCGCCGCCGCGTATCAGCAGCTTCTCAAGTATCGCGAAGACCTCGAGAACCCACCGCTGCTGGTCGTCTGCGACATGGACCGCTTCGAGGTCCACACCAACTTCACCGGTACGGTGAAGAAGGTTTTCAGCTTCAACCTCGAAGGGCTGGCCGACCCGCAGAACCTCGACGTCCTCCGCAAACTCTTCACCGACCCGCAGGCCCTCAAGCCGGGTCAGACCGCCGAAGGGCTCACCCACCCAAAGTCGAAGACCTACGCAAAGTTAGCAAGACTCTACTTTTCGCGGATAAGTTTGAAACGACGATTGTCCCAACTATAATCACACAAAACTCGATTCATGGAGGGGGGCCGGTCTTGAGCGGAGCCGTTGCGGATAGAAAACGACTATTGCGAGTGACGGCGGGAAATCTGCGCCAACACCACATTTACATCAACGGCCACTACGATTTCTTTCCGTCGGACTGTCTTGGTCCCTCACGAAAAGCGAGAAGCGGCCACATTACGACGATTGAGAGCCAGTCTTCTAATTGACGGATGAGTGAAAAAAGAGTACGGCTCCGGTTT
>CAZVJA010000081.1:0-6130 GCA_964626885.1 uncultured Planctomycetaceae bacterium
CCTCGACGATCCGGGCAAGTTCCGGGTCGATTACTGGCCGGCTGCGATCCGTTTTCGACGAGCCGGGTGAACCGTCATCCGCGCCGTTTTGGCACTCACTTGCACCGGATTCTGCAGCGTTCAATCCATCAATCTTTGCTTTTCCCGAGGAATTTGGAGGTTGTTCGAGTCCAGTATCGCCCACTCTCTAAGATCGTTGTTGAGCGACGAGCCACAAACCCCTAAAAAACAGGGGTTTCTTTGCGCGCGGCGGGCCGTCGAACAGGGAACTTTCTCAATCCGTGCCCCGGGTTTTATCAGGGTTTCCACTGATTGTGCTTGCGTTGGTTCCTGTCATTGGGCGATAATCCATCCTGCTTGAAGGGGTAATCGCGCAGAGGGCCAGCCGATGAGCCTCAACACCTGTCCTGAGTGCCATCATATCATTCAGTCCGACGTTGACGCCTGTCCGCACTGCGGCTTAAGGTTTCGCGAAACCTTTGCGCATCGGCTGATGCGCTATACCATTGGTGCCGTGCTGATCATCGCGGTCCTGGCTGCCATCGTCGGAGCGGTGATCTACTGGCTTCCGGAGCGAGGAGCTGGTTCCGCAGGTTGAGCGTTGTTCTTTACGAACAGCGTTCGCTTACCGATCCGAAACAGCCTGCTCCTGTACTGCGCGGTACCGTTCAACAACGAATCAGTTCGCCAGCCATGGAGGTGCCATGACCTTCGAGAAACCCGCTGACGCACGTTTTCCCCTGCATAAATTGATCCGCGACCGTTGGAGTCCGCTGGCGTTCAACGGCCAGCCGATTAGTCGCGAGATGCTGGGGAGTCTGCTTGAGGCGGCACGGTGGGCCCCTTCTTCCTACAACGAACAACCATGGACTTACATTGTTGCCGAGTGCACAAACAGCGCTGTATTCGAGTCGATGCTGAGCTGCCTTGCAGAAGGAAACATTCCCTGGGCGAAGAACGCATCGGTGTTGCTTCTGGCGGTGGCTGCCTTGAAGTTCTCGCGGAACGGCAAGCCGAACCGCCACGCTCAGCACGACGTCGGTCTTGCGAACGAGAACCTGGTGCTGCAAGCGAACGCTCTTGGGTTGGCCGCACATCAAATGGCGGGGTTTGATCCGGATAAGGCACGAGCAGTATTTGCGATTCCAACCGACCACGAGCCTCTCACTGTGCTTGCGGTCGGTTATCAAGCGGGGGCCGCCGGGTTGCCGGAAGCGTATCGCACCCGTGAAACGGCCCCGCGCAGCCGCAAGCAGTTCTCAGAGATGGGGTTCTTTGGGCGCTGGGGTACAGAGCCGCTGTCCGAGCTCTAGTTCTTACGGACTGCAAACTGTGTCGATTGTCGCGGTCGTGCCATCGGGACACACCATTCAAAGCCTCGAATGCGTAGCAGTCTTACCCCCGGCATGATCGGTCAAGGTGACAATTTCGATACCTTTAGGTGAGTCCATCCGTATCAGGGTTTACCTGGAGGTGTTCACCTCACAATCAGTTTGCAAATCGCTGCGATGGCATAGCTTGTAGTGCCCCGGGAAACGATCCGGACCTCGTGAACTGGAGTATTCGCCGGCGTACGGACTTCACTTATCGACTTGTACGGCAAGTATGTGGAACCGATGAATCCGCATCCCCTTCAACCGAAGCCAGGTAACCCGCAACCGGAAATGAACCGGGTGCGACGGCGTTACCGCTTGTATTTCTACGGACTGGCCGGTTTCAACCTTTTGACGATCGTGGCAAGTCTCTGGCTGGGACACGCAGCTCTCAGCGATTATCACGAATCCCTGAGGCAAAGTCGTGTCTGGAGCGAACGGAGAGGAAAGTTCACCGACCTATCGAATCTCGTCGCCGCGGTCAACGCACCTGGAAACGATATCTTCCGGACCGGCGAGGTCGATTTGGAACGGATGCGACTCACATTGGCTGAGAACCAATACACCACGGCGATGCAGCTTCTCCGCGAAGATGTTTTACTCGGAGTTGATGAGGAGTTCGTTGGTCGGATCATTAGTCGACTTGATCAGATTGACACGAACACCGTCCGAATGGAAAGATCAGCGCAAAAAACCCTTCAACTCTTCCAGGAAGGGCACAAGGAATCCGCCGCAGCAGAAATGGCGGCGATGGATGCTTATCTTGCAAAGGCCCTTGGCGAGATAGGCCTGTTAAATAGTGATGTGCATCAGATCCGAAGTATGTTGCTCCAACGAGAGGAAGCACGACTCGCCGGTCAGCAAACAACGAAATATGCGCTCTTTGGCGCTCTCGGCCTGTTCATCGTCGGTGTGACGGTCTGCGGTCGGCGTATGCTCCTGAAAATGCTCTCGACGGAACAGGAGCGGATGGCGAACGAGATTCGTCTGCGGGGGGTCCTGGACAATGCTGTTGACGCCATCATCACGATCGGCGAATCGGGGGTAATCGAGTCATTCAATCCGGCGGCGGAGAAGTTGTTCGGCTACGAAGCCCGGGAAGTCATCGGGCGGAACATCTCCCTGCTGATGCCGTCTCCGTACCGCGACGAGCATGACGGCTACCTCGCCCGGTATCGAGCGACCGGTGAAAAGAAAATCATCGGCATCGGACGCGAAGCTCTCGGCCGCCGGAAAGATGCCTCGGAATTCCCTCTCGAGCTTTCGATCAGTGAGTGCAGCGTGCACGGCGCGCGTACATTCACGGGCATTGTGCGTGATATCACGGCAAGGAAGGCAGCGGAACAGGCGATCTTGCTCGCACAAGCGGAGTTGCAAGCCGTGTTCGACTCCTCGCCCGTGGGCATGTTCTTGGGAGACAAAGACGGTCGATGCCGCATGGTCAATGCGAAATTCGAGCAGATCTGCGGCTTTCGGGCGGAAGACATGTTCGGCCAACAATGGGTCGATTCACTGCATCCTGAGGACCGTACCCGCGTCATCTCCGAGTGGTACAACGCTATCGGTTGGAGCCAATCCTTCGAAAGCGAACATCGTTTTGTTCGAGCGGGGGGCCAGATCGTCTGGGCGAACGTCAAAGTTGCCACGATTCGGAGCGGTGAGATCACCATCGGCTACGTCGGCACAATGGAGGATATTACCGATCGCCGACGGGCCGAAACGGCATTGCAACAGAACAACCTCGAATTGAAAGCTGCTCAAGAAAGGCTCGAGAATCAAACCGCGCAGCTGGAACAACAAGCTCGGAAAATTCTCGAAGCCCACGAGCAAGCCGAGCAGGCAAACCGGTCCAAGAGCGAATTCCTGGCAAACATGAGCCATGAAATCCGGACTCCGATGACGGCCATTCTGGGTTATACCGAAACGTTATTGGAGGAGAGTTGGGGCAGACCCAATGTGCGTGATCCGCTGCTCGTCATTAAGCGCAACGGGGACCACCTGCTGGAAATCATCAACGATATTCTTGACCTCTCGAAGATCGAGGCGGGCAAGCTGCAGATCGAGTCGATTTCCTGCTCACCGCTCGACATCATCGCAGACATTCAATCGTTGATGAAGGTCCGTAGCGACGCGAAAGGGCTCGACCTGCGCTGTGAATTCCACGGCCCAATCCCAGAAACAATTCACAGCGACCCCACCCGACTGCGGCAAATCCTGCTGAATCTCATCGGCAATGCCATCAAATTCACGGAGCATGGGAGCATTACGCTCACATCGCAACTCGTTTGCAGCGTGGGGGGGGGCATGATGCTGCAATTCGAGGTGATCGATACCGGAGTCGGAATGACCCCGGAACAGATCTCCAAGCTGTTCCAACCGTTCACGCAGGCTGACAACTCCACAACTCGCAAGTTTGGAGGGACGGGTCTCGGGTTGTCGATCAGTCTGCGGTTGGCGAAACGATTGGGAGGCGAAATTTTGGTATCGAGCATCTTGGGGAAGGGGAGCATCTTCACGCTGCGCGTCGCGGTGGGGGATCTCGAAAACACCCGGATGATCGAAAGCCCGCTCGAAGCCATGACCAGAAAAAAGGACGTGGCGGAACCGAAAACCGAGCAAAGCATCTGTTCGAAACCTCTTGTCGGACGGCGAATCCTGCTGGCCGAGGATGGACCAGACAATCAACGACTGATCTCGTATGTACTGAAAAAAGCAGGCGCAACAACCACGGTCGCGGAGAACGGCCAGATGGCCGTGGAATTGGCAACCGATGTCTGGAAGCGCGGGGAGCCGTTCGACGTGATTCTGATGGATATGCAAATGCCGGTGCTCGACGGTTACTCCGCGACGGGCCGGCTTCGCGCCCAAGGGTACACGTTGCCGATCATCGCGCTCACGGCCCACACAATGGCATCGGATCGGCAGAAGTGTATCGATGCCGGCTGTGACGATCATTCCCCCAAGCCGATCAATCGCGAAAAGCTTGTGGCGATGATCGTGTCCTATTGCGAGGCAGCGCATCGTAACGTCGAGGAAGTTTCCACGGCGGCTTCTTCAGGCGCGATCAGTTGATGGAATATTCGCACGGTACCAAGCGTACAACGTGCGGAACGGAGGCGTGAAGAGCGCGGGCTCGTTTTGTACCAGCCGGTCGAGCTGCTCCAGGTCGTAATACTCCGCGTTTTCAATCTCACAAGGGTCGATGCACGGCGGCTCGTCGGTCACGGTGCGGTACAGAACCGTATGCTCTCGCGCGGTCTCCGGTCCGGCGGGGAACTTGGCCATCCGTTCCAACTCGGCGACAAGCCCCAATTCTTCGCGCAGTTCCCTGGGGGCGCAATCGTCGTAGTTCTCGCCCGATGAGACGTGCCCCGACGCCGATGACGTGAAACAGCCGGGGAACTCATCCTTTGTGGCCGAACGCTTGTGGACCAGCAATTGGCCGCGCGTATTGAACACGAAAATGCTCACCGCCCGGTGCAGCAGCTGCTTGGCATGAACTTCGGAGCGGGGCGCGCGGCCGATGACCCGGTCATCCGCATCGACAACGTCGAAGATCTCTTCGCTCATATTCGGATTCACTTTGCGGCGATGGGCTTGCTGGACGATGGCCGACGCGAGTTAAGGTTGTGTCACTCCGCAATCAGTTCCACCCCGCAAAGGATCGTCGGCAACGATCCCTTCGCTTCCATGCGAATCCCCAGCTCGTGTGCGATCGGTACTCCCTTGAACTCCTTAACGAGCATCCGCAACGGCTTGCCCGTCTCCGCGAGGATATCGAAGTTGTTGAGCACCGGTTGGCTGCCGAGCGACACGTCGAACACCCGATCGCCGGGTTTCGTCGTTTCGGCTGGTTCGATGAAGACCAGCCGGACTGTGTAGGGGCGTGCATCCGCCTTGCCGGCGGCATCGACCGTGGCGGAAGGATCTTCGAGCTCCACGCAGAGAGCAGGGGCTCCTTTCGGGTCACCTTCAAACGCGGCGGCGGCATGCCGGCCGACACCGGTGACAAAGAACGCCATCGCGTTTCCCGGCTTCCAACCAGGACGATTGACGACTTCTTGCACAACGGCGGTCAGGTCGTTCGTCCTCTGATCGGGGCCAATCTCCCCTCGCTTCGGCCACTGCTTGATGTTCCAGGTGACTGACGCTGCGGTTTTCGGCCGGGATGTAAAGTCCTTCGTCGTCGTTTTGAAGGCGGGAGCGTCATCGGCTGCCTGCGCGGTGATTGTCTGCGGCGCTTTTGCATATGCCTTTTGCGATGACTCGAACTGAATCCAGGCGGCCTTGATCTTTGCCCCGTGCGGCAACGGCACGCCGGTAAAACGGAGGCCGAACGTGCATGGGGTGGTATCGCCGGCGAGGGTCAGTTCCGGTGTGTTGAGGGTGACGGTACCCTTGTCGTCCTCAATGCCGTCGTCTTCGTCGCGCACGATGGAGAGACCCGTCTCCAGCTTATGAATCGGGCTCGGGTTGACGCGCACGACGACTCGTTCCACCCCTTCCACACCGGACGCCGCGACCCACGTTTCCCCCTCGCCATCAATCCGTGACGAGTGATGCCGGAACCAGCGCGGCTGTCCGTCGACTCGGACCGCAATATCGGGGGACGGCCCGCCAACGCTGGGATATTCCATCCACAACGTTCCATCGTCGGCCCGGCGATCTCCCGGCGCGCCGAAGTTCACCCCCGCCTGCTTGACCCTCTGGCCGTCGTAACTGAAATCATTGTGCGTCCACATTTCGAGTTCGGGCAT
>CAZVJA010000081.1:6230-21516 GCA_964626885.1 uncultured Planctomycetaceae bacterium
CCGGTGAGCGGATCGACCCGTTCGATCGTTTCGCCGGTTTTCAGGCTGTACATCCGCCCGCCGGCGATAATGCGGTCGCCATGCAGAATCGGCGGCGTGCCGTAGTTGATCGGCTTATCCCACAGCCGTTCGCCGGTGTCGGCGCGGTAGGCGATCATCCGCGTGCCGTTTTCATTGAGCACGGTATCGTTCGAAGGGCGAGTCGATTGCAGCAGAATGTTGTGCTCGCGCGAGACGCTCAACCAAGTGCCGAAGATGTTCTCGGACGACTCCCACCGTGGTTTGCCGGACTGCATATCGATCGCCAGCAGGCGGTACGTTTCGGGATGCACCTTGCCGCGCCGCGCGAGCTTCTGTTCAACGCCGGGAGGAAGCTTGTCGAGCGCGTAGAGCACGCCACCCGAGACCGCTACTGCGTTGTGAATGAACCCATGCTTCGCTTCGATCCGCCAACGGACAGCACCCGTCTTGCGGTCCATGATGACGAGTGCATCGCTGGCGGACTTGTCGTAATCGACGAAACGGAACTTGCTGCGAGAGTCTTTCTTTTCGGCGGGGAGGCCGAGTTTTGCAGTGAACCCGGCGAACCCTTCGCCAGCAATCAGGAAGTTTTCAGAGACACCGATGTAGCCCCAGCTCTCCGCCTTGCGGCCATCAGCGGAATCGGGGAGCGAGAAGACCGAAAGCTGCTTGCCAGTTGCGGCATCGAGCACGAGGCAGTCGCGACCCTGGATGATGTAGACTCGGTCCTCGGTGGCGACGAAGTTCGTGCCGCGTGCGTTCGCCCCCGGAATGTGCACCTGGTTGTACTGCGTGTTGGTCGGCGTGTCTTTGTAAGTCTCGTCGTAATAGATGCCGAAGGTTTCGTCCCGCTTCAACGGCACTCTCCACAGCACACGACCGGTGTAAACGTCGCGGGCACTCAGCGATTCCATTCCCTGGATGATCAGCCGGCCGGCGATGACCTGTTCCGGCGGGCCGTGCCCGTGACGGGGCAACACATCCATATTGGAGCTGCCGCCGAACCAGAGGATGCCCAGCGGGAGCTTCACCAGCTGATCATCCGACTTGACGGTGTTGCTGATGTTGCCGTACTGATGCGTCCAGACCCCCGAACCGGGAAGCGCCCCCGGTCGTGTAAGCAGGGCATGTCCGTCCCGCGCGGTCCAGGTCCATTTATCTTTCGGCAAGCCGGCCGATTCCGTTGCTTTTGCGAGGTTCGCGGCGTCGTCACCCGCGACGTTCAGCCAGGCGGTGCCTCCGTAGGGGCGGAGGGTTTCATAGATGCGGCGAATCTCGTCCGATTTCGCGGAGAGCCCAACGGCGGCCGCGTCATTCACGACCGTCAGCGACGAGAGATAGGGCGGCGCGACGAACGACTCGATATCGCCGGCAATCAATGCGATTCGATTGCCGTAAAAGCCGTGGGCGTCGAATTGCCTGCGTAGCCCGTCAATCTTCGCATCGTCGCGATCAATCGCGACGATGTGCAGATTTGATTCGGTCGCCAGCGCTTCCAGCAGGTGACCGTCCCCAACGCCGTAAAACAGGGCAATGCCGTCCCGAACGCCGGTTTCATCCAGAAGGCGTTTCGCCAGCGATTGCGCATCCGGTACCGCTTGCGGCTTAGCCTTATTTTCGACAAGAGTCGGGATATTTCCCTGCGGAGCGCTGGCACCGTAGGCAAGCAGGTGCCCTTCGCGCGTGACGGCGAAGAGCTTGTCATCGGCGGCGATCAGCCGCGCGATGCGGATATTTCCAGCCTCGCCGGTGCGTGCGGTAATCACCTTTTCCACCGTCGGCTTTTCGTCGCGCGGGGCGAGGGCAAGCACCGTGACCGTCTCTCCATTGGCTGCGTAAAGACGATTCCCCGCGCGGATCAGATCCCCCGAGGCATTCACCTGTGCTTCCCAGACGGTGCGGCGCGGTTCGTTCGGCGCTCGCTTGATAATCGATTCGCCGGAGAAGTAAATGCCGTCGTCGCTCAGCACCGGCCGCTTGCCTCGTGCGCCGATGTCGACGTCACCCGTCTCGAGATCGAACCGGCTGAATTTGTCTTCCCGTTCGTGCCCGAAAAAGGAATTGTCGTGCGCGAAGACCGCCGAGCCCCCCGACTTGCCGTATTTCGCGAGTTGGAAGTACAGAAATTTGCCGGTGCGGCGATCGAAACAAGCAGGGATCGAGCGGCCGCCGGGGATGAGCAGCTTGTCGCTCGTGGCGGCCAGCGGTCCCTGTGGCGCAACGCCGGCGAACGCGGGGTAATTATGCGGCTGGTCGATGTATTGGGCGCTCGTGCTGTCATTCACCCAGGTGACGCGGCCGGTTTCGGCATCGAGCGCGTAAATGAATGTCCCCATAAAGGGCCAGATGCTGGCGGCGAAATAAATCGTGTTGTCGAACAGCACTGGACCGCCGCGCGCGGGCCAAGTAGAAATCACCCGTTCGTTTCCGAGCAGTTTCCGATCGGACGGCCCACCGCGAAATTTCCAAACCTGTTCACCAGTCTCGGTATTCAGGCAATACAGGTAACCGTCGTCACTGGTGAACCAGACTTTTCCGTTGGCTGCTACCGCCGGCAGGCGAATCGGGCCGTCAGCATAAAACCGCCAGCGTTCGTGGCCGGTGCCGGTGTCGAGGGCAACAAGCTTGTCGGAATCGTTATAGGTCAGAAACAAGGTTTTGCCCAGGACGACCGGCTCGAAGATTTCGTCGTAGGGCATCAGGTCTTGATTGAGCGGATCGTCCCAGACCGGCACGCGCGGCGAGTCCTTTCGCGTCCAGATCAAGTTGATCTCGGCGGGAAGATCGGCCGGGGAGGAAGCTGTCCGGCCGGCGTCATACCGCCACATCGGCCAATCGGCGGCAAATGCAGATTGGAATTGGCAGGCGAATACAAGAGACGATACGAGAATCGACCGCAACAGTCCGCTGCGCATTGTTCGGAAACCCTTCTGATCTGCGAATACCGGCGCCCGTTGCGGAGCGCACTTCGACCGTCTTCCCAGTATACGCGATGAGGGAACGAAGTGCAGGTTCGATCCTTCTCCCCTGTGTGAGAAGGTGGCGGCGCAGCCGTCGGATGAGAAGGTATCAGCCCCCGCAAGAATCTGTGAATCTTGAATTTCGAGGGTCTCCCTCACCCTAGCCCCCTCTCCCGCAACAAGAAGCTGGGGGCCAGAGATTTCATCTTGCACCCACAGAAAGTCTGCTTCATTGACTCCTGCAGTCCGGCGGAACACACTTTTACCTGAAGTCCTCGATCGACTACCGACCAACTCGTCTCGATATTCAGGAGCCCATCGCGTGCGACGCAGTAAAACATTGGCCCGGTTACGGAGTGGAAAGCCAGCAAGAATCTGCTGCCTAGGGCATTTTCTTCCGTTCTATGTGAAGCACGCGGCGCATTGTGGGTTCGACGCCATCTGGCTCGACCTCGAACACCGCGAGATGGACTCCCGCGAAGTGCAGGCCCTGTTGACCCATTTTCATCTGGCCGACATCGACTGCCTGTTGCGTCCCCCTACCCTCGAAAAGACTCGACTGTACCGGTATCTCGAGGACGGCGCAACCGGGCTGATGATTCCGCATGTCTCGACGCCGGAAATGGCGGAGATGCTCGCGCAGTCGGTGAAGTTTCCTCCGGTGGGAAATCGCGGGCTCGACGGCGCGGGACTCGATGGCAACTACTACCTGGAGAAGTCCTCCGAGTACACTGAGTTCGTCAACCGCGAAACGTTTCTCGTGGTACAGATCGAAACGCCCGAAGCAGTCGCGAACGTCGATGCAATCGCGGCAGTCGAGGGGGTCGATGGCCTATTCATCGGTCCGGGTGACCTGTCCTTGCGGATCAAGCACCTGCCGCCGGGTGAGTTGACATTGGAACAAGCGACGGAGAAGGTGGCCGCCGCCGCGAAGAAACATGGCAAGGCGTGGGGTCGGCCGGCCGCCACGTTCGAGCAGATGCAACAGTTGCACGCGCAGGGTGCAACGATCGTCTCGCACGGCGGGGAATTCCTGGCACTCATGGAAATGCTGCAGCAGGCTGCCAAGAATTTCGAGAAGCTCGAAACCTGACACACCGATCACACAAAACAACCAATGTGATCGAACTGATGCCCATACAGGAGAGCATCGAAGATGATCACAGATTCTCGAAGACTGCTTCGGTCGCCTTTTATCGTGGCCGCGACATTGTGGATCACAATCTCGACCGGCGGCTTCGGCGTAATGTATTCGACGGACGCATTGGCGGCGGAGCGGATGGAACACTTCGACCGCGACCCGAAATGGGACGGGCACAACAACCACTCTTCAGTGCCAGAACGGCGGGAGATCACCCAGGACTTTGGCTACAGCCGCACGCGGAATGCCGGAGGAAAATCAGAAGGAGAGATCGGCGGGTTGATCACGCCGGCGGGAGAACCGGCCTACTATGCGAAGCCGATCGCTGAGAAAACTTTTGCGGACAAGCTGACCGCATCGGGAACGCTCAATTGCACCGGCCGGCATTTCAACATGCTGGTCTGCTTTTTCAATGCGGGGACGGTGAACGAGTGGCGGACTCCGAATACCGTTGCGCTGCGATTGTACGGTCGGGGAGACGTCTTTTATGCATACGTCGAATACATGACAAGCCGCTGGCGAGCCGGCGGCGACAGTCCGCGGCCGTTTCCGATGGTGAAGGAAGCGGAAAGCGAGAGACTGACCTTCAAAGGATATGCATCTCGCAAGAAGCATCGCTGGTCGCTGACTTACGATCCCGAAGCGAACAATGGTTTGGGGGCCGTGGTTGCCACCGTCGACGAGGACACCGCCATCTGCCATCTCGACGCCGGGCACAAGCAGGACGGCGCGGTGTTCAATCACTTCGGCCTGCTGAATGTCGTCAAAAGCGCCGACACCGGTGGAGAGGTCTGGTTCGATGATGTAACCGTCAATGGCGAGCTGGAGTCGTTCGACAATGATCCCGGTTGGGATCAGTTCCAGAATCGACGAACCTATGCATCCGAAGGGGTGCGACCGCGTTTCGATTTCGGTTTCAGCAAGACGCACCACGCCGGAGGTAAGCAAGCAGGGGAACTCGGGGGAATTGTTTATCGCGGGGACAATCGCTATCCGGAGCGATTGGCATATTACGGCGACCGCATCGGGCTGGTTAACCTCGACAAGCCGTTACGAGCCTCTGGAAAAATCTCTCTGCGTCGTGGTGTCTCCGACAGCACCGTGCTGTTCGGATTCTTCCATTCCTCGAACAGCGTTCGTGTCAGCGATTCGCAGCAGCATGGGTTTCCCGAAAACTTCGTCGGTATGGCGATCGAAGGGCCGAGCCGTGATGGGTTCTTCTGCTACCCCGCATACCATCTCCGTGGCGGCGGGAACAGCGCCGGCGGTGATGACCGCCCGCATATTCTTCCCGATGGTTCGCAGCACGATTGGATCTTGGAATACGTCCCGTTGCCGGACGGAGGCGGCCGCGTGACCGTCTCGCTCGACGGAAAATCCACGCAGATTCCCATTACCGCGGAAGACCGAGCCACAGGCTACCGTTTCGACCGGCTCGGCATTGTGACCACCTGGATCGACGGCAACTGCCAGAACATCTTTTTCGACGATCTGCGATACACGTCGAGTCAGGAGTAAAATTCGCCATGATCAGATATCTGGACCGTGAACAGTTGCCAGCAGTGCTGCTCGCCGGTGCGATGTTTCTTAGTTCCTCTGCCGCGGCGGAAGACAACGTCCTCACAAAGCAGGAGGCTGCCGACGGCTGGAAATTGCTGTTCGACGGCAAGACATACAGTGGGTGGTCGACCAATACCGGCATGTCGAGCCGCACTCCGATTGAGCAGGGGAGCATCAACCCACACAAGTGCGGCGCCTACATGATGATCCATGAGAAAGAGTGGAACAACTTCATCCTCGCGCTCGATTTCAAGGTGAGCAGAGGATGCAACAGCGGCATCTTCGTCCGCACCAGCCCGCTCGATCCGCGGCCGGGTAAGGATGTCGGCTACAACGGCATCGAAGTCGCCATCGATGACTCCGCGAAGGAAGGCTACCACGCCACCGGCGCAATTTACGACCTCTCCCCCGTACGGGCTGACGTCACCAAGCCGACCGGCGAATGGAACCACATCGAAATCACCTGCGACCGCTCACACATCACGGTGGTGCTCAATGGCGTGAAGGTCAACTCGATCGATCTCGATCAGTTCACCGAGCCGAACAAGCGCCCCGACGGCTCTTCCCACAAGTTCGACGTGGCGTACAAAGATCACCCGCGGCGTGGCTACATCGGCCTGCAGGACCACGGCGCACCGGCTTGGTTCAAAAACATCAAGCTCAAGCCGCTGAAGTGAGATGCACGAAGCCTGAATGACGAAGGAAGTCCAAAGCACGAAGCTCAAAATGAGCTCAATTGTCGCTGCCAATCGTTTTCTGGTTTAGTGCTTCGTGCTTCTTTAGACATTCGTCTTTCAATTTTTCTTCTCCGCCTGCTGCACGAACAGGATGAGATCGGCGGCGTCTTGTGGCGAGAGATCTTTCTCCAACCCTTCCGGCATCAGCGACTTGCCGGTGCCGCGCATTTCCTCGAGATCCTGCCGCAGGAGCACTTGCTCTTTCCCGTCCGGCGCGACGAGCGTAATGCTTCCACCGGACTCGTTCGCGAGCACTCCGGTGAAGGTTTTGCCGTCCACTGTCACGGCCACGTACCCCAGGAACTTTGACTCGACCGCGCGATTGGGATCGAACATCGAGACCAGGAGCGATTCGGAATCGCGATTCTTCACCGCCCCGAGATCCGGTCCCACGGCGTGTCCTACAGTTCCCAGCTTGTGGCAAGTGGAGCAGGTCTTGGCGAACAGCTTTTCGCCGCGGGCCGCATCTCCCTTCAGTTCCAAGACCGCGCGGTACTGGTCGACGACCTTCTGTCGATCGGCTGAAATCGCGCCGGCGAAGAGTTTCTCGGCGCGGGTCCGAACGCCACCGAATTTCGCATTAAGCAGCCGTTCACGACGATCGGCGCTGATCTCCGCAGGAGAGATGGTCCCTGCTTCCAGAGCATCGAGCAGATCTTCCGATCCGCCGCGCCGGCTGAAAAAGGACTCGATCACTTCGCCGCGCAGTTCCGGTCCGTAGCCGCTCCAACCGTTAATCAAACTCTGCATCGCCTTTGGATCATGCATTGCACCCAGCCGCGCGATCGCCGCCGACTGCTCGCGCCGCTCGTTCCGCGGAGTGAGAAACTCGGCAAGAATCGCGATGTCTTCATCGGTCTGTTCCTCATCGCGCCCCAGCAGGCGAATTGCGGTAAGACGATCGTAGTGGGAGGTTTTCTCCGCGCGGGCCAGCTTCCGCGCTGCCTGAATCATGCGGCCGGTCCTTTCTCGTTCCTTCGACAGGTTCGGAGTACGGCCTCCGTCGCCCTGGAAAAATCGCCGTCGTTGCCGTTCGCGGGCGTCGAAGACTTCCGCCAGCGCCGCTAGCTGCCACGTTTGATACTCTCCATCCCCCTCCGTCGCGAAGAGAAGATCGAGCACTTGTGCTATCGCGGCGTCGTCTTCCGCGGCGGTGGAGGCCGCCATCGCAAAGAGCCGACCGGTGAGATCGGGATGCTGCCGGGAGTGCTCCTTGTTCTCCAGAAAACTTTTCAGCACGGCGACAATGTTGCCGTTGGTGAGAGAACTGAGAATGCCGGTGACGAAATATCGATCCTGCGTTTCGCGGGCGAGCAGTTTTGCAAGCGCCGCGTCGGCCTGCGGATCATGCCACGCTCCGAGCGAGAGAGCCGCTTGCAGCCGGACCTGCGCGTCGGAATCCTCAATCCGCTTCGCGATCGCCGGGCCGATATCCGGATGCTTATCGACGAACTGCTCCGCCATCCGCACGGCATGTCGCCGCACGCCCGGTTCCTTGTCGTCGCAAAGCGCGAGCACCAGTTCCGGTTTGAGCGCATTCAGACCATCGAGCGTGCAAAGCGCATGCAGCCGGGCGAGCCCGCGCGAGGATTCACTTGCTAGCCGTTCGAGCGGTGCGATCGCAGCATCGTCGTGTCGCTCGACCAGCAGACGCTGTGCGGTGTCGCGCTGCCAGCCGCTCGGACTGTCGAGCGCCGCGGCGAGTTGATCGGTGGAGAGCTTGTGGAGCCGGGCGATTGCACGCGGCTTGCTCCATTTCGGGTAGACGCGGTACAGCCGCCCCTTGTCTTCGCCGGCTCGCATCGGGAGCTTGTCCCACTGTTCCTTGGGAATGTACTGCGGATGCTCGATGAGGTGCCGGTACATGTCGGCGATCCAGAGAGCGCCGTCGGGGCCGGTTTTGATCATCGTCGGGCGGAACCAGTTGTCGCGCGATGTGAGAAATTCCGACTTCTCCTCGTCCTCGGGGCGATGGCTGGTGAACGTCAACCCGTCGGCTGACATGACCTCGCGGTGCACGAGGTTGTGCACCGGCTCGCTGACGAAGGCGTTTCCAGCGAATTCCGGTCCGAAGAGTTCGTCGCGATAGACGATCGCACTGCAGGCGGATGTGAAACGGTTCAGGCGGTCGAAGTCGTTGAACCGCGGCAGCGACCGGCTGATGGGAAATACCGGCGACGGGCCGGGCTGGACCGAGACCGCGCGCTTGTTGCCGGAGACCGCCAGCGCGGGATTGCGGCGCAGGTATTCCTCGGCGATCACGAACTGGTACATCGGGTCGCTGTTGCTTGAGCCGAACCAGTTCCCCCAGTCATCGCGGTTGCGGCCGAACTGCGTCTTGCCGGCGATCAGGTCGATCTCGCCGGTGTCGGGGCGAACGCGAATGTCATGTCCGCGGATGTTCGTCTTCTTCCCCGTCTTGGCCGAAACGATGTCACCGTCACTATCGCCATTGGCGAGATACAGCCAGTTGTCGAGGCCGTAGGTAAACCCGTTGATGCGGTGCTGCTGGTTCCCCTCGATGAAGCCATGAAACAGGACTTCCTTGCGATCGGCCTTCCCATCGCCGTCGGTGTCCTCTGCGAACAGGATGTCCGGCGCCGCCGAGATGAGGACGCCGTTGCGCCACGGCATCACGCCGTTCGGGAAGTTGAGTCCATCCACGAACAGCGTCGATTTGTCGTACGTTCCGTCGCCGTCGGTGTCTTCCAGATATCGCACGCGGCCGCCCGGTTTTCCTTTGTTGTCCAGGCCGAGGGGATAGTCGGCCATCTCGGCCACCCACAGCTTGCCGTCGGCACCCCACTCAAACGCGACCGGGTCCATGACGAGCGGCTCGGCGGCCATCAGTTCGACGATGAATTCCGGCTTGGTCTCGATGAGTGATCGGGATTGCTCCGGCGATTTCGCGCGCGGCTCGACCCCTTCGAGCATTTTGTCGAACGAGACCCGCGCGACGAGATCCTTCATTCCAGCGGTGTCTTCATTCTGCACGAACAAATGCCGCGAATGGAACCAGGCACCGTTGTTGGCATTATTGCGGACAATTGCGGGAACATCGTTCTTCTCCGAGCGAGTCGCGGAGATCGCTGGTATCGACCAGCCTTTCTCCATCGAATCAAACAGCAGCGCCCGATACCGAAACTCCGTTGAGTAGACGAGGTCGTCGTAGCCATCCTCATCGATGTCGAAGAATCGCAACCCGGTCGGATTTCCCTCGGCGTCGACGAGTGCAAGCGTCGACGGCAGTGAGAACGGCAACTGATGCCATGCGAAATTCTGCACGTCGAAGCCAAGGATACCAAGTTGATGCCTCCACAGGATGCTGGTGAAGCCGGAAATCAATTCACAGATCCCGTCACCGTTAAGATCGCGGAACCGAATTCCAAGCTCGCTCCCGCCCGACACGACTCGCACCGGGTTGCCGTTGATTTCCATTCCATTCAGAAGCTTAGGTTGTTCCAGCCAGTCTTTTCCGTCAAAACACCAAACCTTGAGTCCGGAGTCATCCCCCCAGAAGAACGCAGGAAATCCCCTGGGATCGATCACAGCAAATTTCCCTTCACTGAGGATACTCCGGGGGTCGGCCACCGTCGGGCGCTGCAAGACACGATTCTTCTGATTCTCCAAGGCATTAAGGATCGGGAAACGAACATCCAGCCATTGGTGTTTGTCCGGAGACCAGATCCTCGACCATGTGACCTTGTCGTTGGCAACGACGACATCCAAGTAGCCGTCATTGTTGACATCGAGAATGCGCACCCCGTTGTCGCTACCATCTTCAGCCCGAATCGGTACACCAGTCAGCATGTAATAGTTCAGCCGCTCGATCGCTTCGCGGAAGGTGAGGAACTTGATTCGCTTGCCGTACTTCGTCTGCGCGTAGTCGATGAACTCGACCACCTGCTCCGACGAGACCCAACCGTGCGGATGAAAGACGAGATTGAACGTTCCCTGCTTGATGACGCAGGCGTCGAGGTACGCCTTCCAGTCGCGGATGGTGACCGGGTTGTTCGATTTGTGGCGATGCTGGGCCGACCAGTCGCTCGGCGTGACGCAAGGGAACTCCCAGCAGAGCCCGCCGACAACATACGGGTACGGGTAATTCTCGATCGTGTTGACGAAGGTTCGGTCGGCCGGCAGGTACTTGCGGAAGCGTTCCTTTCCTTCCTCGTCGAAGACGATCTCGCGCGGCAGCTCGGGGTCTTTCCAGGTGACGACGTTGAAGACCGACGAATCGACCTGTAGAAAATGTTTGCCGGGAGTGGTTTTGTTGAAGATCTCCGCGTAAGCCCGCGGGCTAACCGTGTTAAGCGAGTCGCAGCAGGGCATGCGGAAGGCGACCGGTTCGTTACCGGGGATCTGGTGCATCAGGTCGATACAGTCGTCGTAAGTTTTTTTCGCTTTCACGAAATCGCCGTCCTTGAGAAGCGGGCAAGGATGATCGACCGTGTGAATTTCGATGGAGAGCCCCTCCGCCAGCCAGCTTTGCAGTTGTGGGTCGTCAGGACGGACCTTGCAGGTCATGATCGACACCGGTGCCCGGCCGTCGATTTGCTTCAGCCGTTGCAGAATCGGACGCAGGTAGGCTTCGTACTTCGGAGGGTCGCGCATATCGTCGATGGCAAGAACCACGACGGCATCGACTCCGTCTTCTCCCAGCCATTGGGGGGTGGTGAGTTTCGGGAAGTCATGTGAGACGTAATACGGGTTTAATTCATCGAGATAGGTGAGGCGGTTGCCGTCGATCTTGCGCGGCGGCGGGGCCGCTTCAAGGAGATCGGCGAATGAAGCAAAACTCAACAGAATGAGGCCGAGATGCGGGATTCGACCTGCCCCTGAAAGGTGATTGAAACCGTTCTGGGACCGACGGGGTAAACGAATGGGGGCTTGCATCGCAAAGGGCTTCATGCGGTGGCCTCTCCAGGTGAACAGGGGTAAGCGGGCGGAATCCGCGAGCCTTCAACATACCCTCCCGCCATCCGGATCGCGAGATGCAACCTGAAGGCTATGGTGGGGACGCCTTCGATATTGAGAGCCGCGCTGCAAGCGGGTACGTTGGGAAGATATAAAATCGAGGACGGAGGGAGGAAGCCGGAGAAGAAGGATGAAGGTCTTTCCTGAAGTCCGAAGCCTGAATACCTGAAGCCTCATCACCAGACAACTGACCGCCAGACCCCTATTAGCTAATTCCTAATCCCTATTCGCTCGCCAGTCCCCAAGGAGTTTCGCCGTGAATCGCTTGCTTGTCGCCGCTTGTGCGTTGTGTCTCGCGCTGGTCACGCTTGTTTCACCGACCCGCGCGGCCGATTTGCCTTATGTGCAGCATGAGGACGTCGTCATCGCCGACGTGGCCGGCATGGCATTGGTCACCGATGTGTTTGTCCCCACCGGGAAGTCGAACGGCTTAGGTATTGTGGATGTCGCCAGCGGTGCGTGGCATTCGAACCGGGGGAAAATCAACGATCACAAACGAGCTCGGTTCTATGACATCTTCGCGCGGAAGGGCTATACGGTATTCGCCGTGCGGCCTGGCTCAATCACCAAATTCACCGCGCCGGAAATGCTGGCCAACGTGAAAACCGGCATTCGCTGGGTCAAACAGCACGGCGACCAATATAAGATCGACGTCGCGAAGCTCGGGTTGACTGGCGCTTCGGCCGGTGGGCATCTCGCTTGCCTCGCAGCCGTCACCGCCGAAGAGGGCAAGGACGGCCAGCCGGGAACCAACGTGAAAGCATGCGCCGTATTCTTCCCGCCGACCGATTTCATCGAGTACGGCGATCGGCCGCTCGACTTGAAATCCGACCTGATGCGCAGCCTGACCGTGCCGCGCGATCCGCGCAAGGGGGCGGAATTATCGGACGACAAGCTCAAGGAACTGCTCGTCTCCATATCGCCCGCGCTGCAGGTGACGGAGAAGGCGCCGCCGTTCCTGCTGATTCATGGCGACGCCGATCCGCTCGTGCCGTTGCAGCAGTCACAAAAGATGCTCGCGGCGCTAAAGGCCAAGAACGTGCCGGCGGAGCTGATCGTCAAGGCGGGAGGCGGGCACCCCTGGTTCACCATTCACGAAGAAGTGCAGGTGATAGCCGATTGGTTCGACAAGCAACTCGGCGCGACAACCGACAAGCCCGCAACGACAGAACCCGCGGCGGGAAAATAGGGCAGATCTGCCTTTACTCGCCCTCTGGTACCGGGAGGCAGGAAACCTCCCGGTTTCCATCTGGTTTTTCGTTCACCACGAGGTCAGAATAAGACTTCAAGGAAACGGAGACGATCTCCAAGGGGGGCGTGTATGCCGTTGCGAATCGAGTGTCCCAAATGCTTCGTGAACTTGAAAGTCGGTGACAAGCACGCTGGGCGCGTCGTCGCGTGTCCCAAATGCCAGGCAAAGATTCCAGTCCCTCCCCTTCGAGACGGCGCATCGGGCGGCTCCGCGACACGATCGCGGCGGCCTTCGTCAAAGTCGCCCCCACGCGATGAACCCGGCGACTTCTGGGATCAACCGCTCGACAACGACTTCGACGATTCGTCCTTCGAGGACGAAGACTATTCTCCACGCCCGGACCCACGTCGCAACAGCGGCGCGCGGAGTGGTGCGCGACGTCCCGCACCACGGGCACAACAGTCGGTTTGGATGCCGTATGCCATCGGATTCGGCGTTTGTCTGGTTGTTCTGACTGCAGTGTGGGCCCTGTTCCTGCGACATCCCAAGCCAGACGCGGCTCCGCCCATCGCGCAACAGTCGGCCGAACAACCTGTGGGAAATAACACACAGCCGCAGCCTGCCGTAGGTGCCGCCGCACCGAAGGATACCGCCAACGTCGCTGGTACTACGCCCCCCGCACCGAGCAAGTCGGAAAACGGCGGAGTCCCCGAAACGCCGACACTGGTAAAGGGATTGCCCACTCCTGCACCGGCATCCTCTCCGTTGACCGCTTCGGAGAAGCCGGAGCAGGATAAGCAGGGAACACAAGACACCAAACCCGACGAGCCTGCTCTCGCGAGCATCACGTCGCAAGCAGGGCGTTCCTCCCGCAAGATGAAAACCAATCCCACAGCGGCCAGCTCCACATCCGCGCCGGATCAGGCACCGAAGCAATCGCTGGAAGAGTTGATTGAGCGGGTGGGGGACAGCGTGGTGCTTATCAAAGTGTTGGACAAATCGGGGAAAGAGATCGGCCTGGGGGCCGGATTCGTCGTCGACTCCAGCGGCCTGGTGGCAACCTGCTTTCACGTGATTCGCGGGGGAAGTGACCTCCGTGTGGAATTTCGGAACGGCGAAAAGTCTGGAGTGAAGGGAATTCGCCAGTCGAGCCCCGAAGCCGATTTGGCAGTACTCGAATTGGACAAACCACCCGCGAATATTAAGCCGGTGCCGCTGGCAGCCAATCCGCAATTGCGGCCGGGGCAGGAAGTTATCGCCATCGGCCATCCCAGCGGGTTGACCTTCAGCCCGACGCGAGGCATCGTCAGCGGAGTTCATAAGACAGCAGATCTTCCCGCCGGCGCGCGGCGGTTTTTGTCGCGTGCCCCGAAAGATCAACAGTGGATTCAGACGGATGCCGTCATCTCTCCCGGCAACAGCGGGGGACCGTTGTTCGATCGCAACGGCGAAGTGATCGGTGTGAACTCCTGGGTGTCGACCGAAACCCGTTTCGCGTTCGCTGTGCATGTCCAGCATCTCGCGAAGTTGAAGACGGAGCTGTTCGCGACGGCCAAACCTCTGTCTGACGGGGGCAAGACGGGGGGCGCGGTGGCTGGCGCGGACGAACTCGATGCCGAGGTCGAGGAAGTGATGACCGATTTTCGCCGAGCGGCGGAAGAGTTCAGGGTCGATTTCAAGCAGGCTCGCGAAAAAGCCTATGCCGGCGATCCCTCCGATCTGAAGGCGCTTTACAAACGCAACCCGGCTAAGCCCTATGCCGCGAAGCTGCTGCAGATCGGCGAAAAGAAGCCAAAGACACCGACCGCGTTTCAAGCGCTGTCGCTCATCTGTTTTGTGCTGTCGTATTCCGATCCCGACGACACCGACGCCATCATGCAGCGGGCCACGCGCCTGCTGCTCGACAATCATCTCCAGGAGGAAGACCTGGGAGACGTCGCCATCTCAATGCGGAATCTGTCGCATCGCAGCATCCGAGGTTTTCTGTACGCGCTGATTCAAAAGAGTCCACACAAGCAGGTGCAGGGATCTGCCTGTTTCGCGCTGGCCGGCTATCTCGAAGGAAAGATTGAGGATGCCAAGGACGAGAAAGCGGCGGAACGGCTCGATAAGGAAATACTGGCTTTGCTGAAACGGGTCGAAAAGGAATTCGCTGACGTCCCGTATGAAGAGCAAACCCTCGCGGAAATCGTCAAGCCGCTGTTGTTCGAGAAGGAACATCTCGCCGTCGGCGCGAAAGTTCCGGAGATCATCGGTGCCGATATCGACGGCCAGGAATTCAAGCTGAGCGATTACAAGGGGCAGGTGATCCTGCTCGAATTCTGGGCCGACTGGTGCCCCTACTGCCGCAACCTTTATCCGCATGAACGCAAGCTCGTCAAAACGTTTGAGGGGCAACCGTTCACGATTCTGGGTGTGAATTGCGATGAACGGGAGCGTCTCGAAAAAGTCCAACAACAGAAGCAGACGACTTGGCGCTCCTGGCACGACGGCCCCGAAGGTCCCATCGCCAGCCAGTGGAACGTCAGCGGCTTCCCCACGATGTACCTGATCGATCGAACCGGCACCATTCGCTACAAGGGGAACTTCAGCCCGGAATGGGTGGAGAAGGCGGTTCAATCGCTCATCGCGGAAGGGGCGGCCGGACAGAGCGGCAGCCGCGGCACCGCACGAAAAGCCGCCGGCGGAAAACGGGGAA
>CAZVJA010000082.1:0-7090 GCA_964626885.1 uncultured Planctomycetaceae bacterium
CGGTCCCGGAAATCGTCGCGCCAACCGACGACGCGGAGTTCGGCATACCGGTCGTGCGGACGAAGTGGACGGTCAGCTTCCCGAAGGACCAGGATGTCGAAATACTAGACGACCAGACGCGGACAAACCTTTCGGTTCTGGAATCAGATGCGGAGAATTTGCTCGACCTCGAAGCCGCGCTCAGCGATGCCAGCGCGCTGCTGGGGGTGCTGAGCAAGTCGGGGAGTGCCCGTGCCCGTTATGAGGCGTATGGCAACCTCAAAGAGATCGAAGGGAGGTATCTGGCGACCGAAAGGTATGGGTTGGAGAGCCGGGGGGAACTTGGATCAAAACTGGCGCGGCAGCGGTCGCAGATTCTCAGTGATCTCCAGAAGAACGAAGCGCAGATTCAGGTCGACAAGGGCAATCAAACGTTGAATTTCAGAAACGGGAATGTGCAGGAATTCGGCCTGAAACTACAAATCCAGCAGTCGACGGAAATCGCTGGAGATAATCGTGACGCGCCGGCACAGAAGCCGGGAGAGGCTGACACGAACGGAAATGGTTTGTTCCGCTTCGACCGAGACGCGGATTTGGTTGGTGGGAAGGACAAGGGTGACGAAAAAAGCAGTTCGGGCAAAGCGGAGTCCGCGAAACAAAGATTCTTCGACCGCAGGCAAAAGGGCTCGCAGCAACTGGAGTTGAACCGACAGTTGGAAGAGCAACAACAACAGCCGCCTCAGAACGCTCCAGCGGATGCGCCGGCGCCAACACCCAGGGTCGTGAACGGCAAGATGCCGCCGCAGAGTGGTGAGACAGGTGGTCCGGTGCAACGGGATGGAAGCTCCAAGTCGCAAGATGGTGTCTTCGATAGTGGACAGATGGAATCCCCATCGAGCGTAATGGGTCGACTGAACAAACAAACTAAGCTCGGCGGCCAGCTTGATTCCTTCGGCTTCCGAAATCACGGACTCTCCGCGGGAGCGGGGGGAGTGAACCAAAGTGGAGGCGGGTTTGGAGGTGGTGTTGGCGGGGGCGGGTTCGTTCAAGGGCAAACGAAAACGGAACAGGAAGCGATCGCCGAGGACATGTTCGCGGACATCGACATCACCCCTCCAACACCCGGCGGGCTCTCACTGCGGGTTCCGCTCGAAGTTCCGCGCGATGCCCAGAAGCTGGTTCTTTCCAAGCCGGGAGGAACGCCGCGACTGACGGTCGCGTTGCGTCCCAAAGAGTCTCTGCAGACCGCCCTGGGTGGGCTGTGGGCCTTGGTCTGGTTGGGGTTTGGAGCGGCGATCGTGGCGGCGCTTGGAGCGACGGCGAACCGCCCGGCGGCTCGTCGGAATCTGTCGAAAATCATCGCGGCGGTCGGGGTGGTTCTGTTCCTGCTGTTGCCAGCGCCGTTCAGTTGGCTGGGGATGGGGATCTTTATTGCGGGGTTGGCGTTCACGCTGAGGCGACCGGCAGTCCAGGCATAGAAGCTGTCGATCGCTGGTCTTCGTGCCTAAAAGCGGGCCAAATTCCGGTCTCGTCACGTTTTGCGAAAACGGTTATAACCCGCCGCATCATGAGCACCGAAGCGGACCACAGGGGTTTTTCGTCCCCTCATTCCGGGTATCACCTTGCGCGCGACCGTCACTCCGGCGGATCGGAGGGACTCGGTGCCACCACGACCGTTCCGCGGCTCGATGCCCGCGAACTTCGCCGCCGCATCTGGCACATGGCGCCGGGGTTCCTGCCGTTTCTTCTTTGGCCGATTCCGCACCGCGACCCGATGTCGCCGACCTTGTACACAATCATCATCATTTTGTCGTTGGCGCTGGCAACGGGGATCTTCGTGGAGTTTCGGCTGATTCAACGCCGTGGAGAAGGGAATCAGCGGTTCTGGGCGGTGGTTGGCTATTCGGGAAGCGTGCTGCTGACGCTGCTGCTTTTCCCCGGAATGTGCGAACTCGGCATGACTGTACTGGCGGTGCTGGCGTTCGGCGACGGTTCCGCGACGCTGGGAGGGCTGCTGATCGGTGGGCGGCGGCTGCCGTGGAATCCCCAGAAGAGTCTGGCCGGCTTCTGCAGCTTTCTGCTTGTCGGAATCCCGATGTCTGCAATGATTTATTGGGGAGAAGCGAATAACATCGAAGCGGTGGAGCATAGTGGAGCTGTGACCTTCACGATCGCCCTGATTATCGGAGCATCCACTACTCTCTTGGCGGCGATTGCCGAATCGATCCCTTCGCGAATTAACGACAATGTGCGCGTCGGACTGACGGCGGCAACCACGGTGGCACTCGTGCAATGGCTGACGGTCGGCTGGACATGAGCGAATTGACGACACGGTCCCCGGCAACGGAAATCAGCCCTCGCCGGAGCTTGGCCTCCCGCGCGATCGTGAACGACGGCGAGCGTATGAATATTCTCGAAGTATCGCATCTCCGCAAATCGTTCGACGATCTGGTCGCTGTCGAAGATGTGAGCTTCCACGTCGAGCAGGGGGAAATCTTCGGGTTGCTCGGCCCCAACGGAGCCGGCAAATCGACGACGATGATGATGCTCGCCGGGCTGCTGAAACCCGATGCCGGAACAATCACGCTTGATGGACGCACTCTCGACCCGGACAACCGTGAATTGCGAAGAATTCTGGGTGTTGTACCGCAGGATCTGGCGATCTACCCGGATCTGACCGCCCGCGAGAACCTCAATTTCTTCGGCCGACTGTACGGACTGCGCGGCGACGAACTAAAACAGCGGGTCGGGCGGGCGCTCGATCGCACGGGGCTCGCCGGCCGGGCCGACGATCTCGCGGGAAATTATTCCGGCGGAATGAAGCGGCGGCTGAATTTTGGTGTCGCGCTGCTGCACGAACCGCGGCTGCTGATTCTCGACGAGCCGACGGTCGGCGTCGACCCGCAGTCACGTGCGCACCTGCTCGATTGCGTTCGAGAATTAAGTCAGGAAGGGATCGCGGCGATTTACGCCAGCCACTACATGGAAGAAGTGCAGGCAATCTGCCGGCGCGTGGCGATCGTCGATCATGGCCGCATGCTCGCCTGCGGCGAGTTGGACGACTTGCTCAACCGGCTGTCCGCAAAGCTCTGCCTCAACATCTCCCGCCCGCGGGAAGGCTTCGCCGAAAAGCTCAAAGGATTGGGGGAATTGCTGCCTTCGAGCAACGGTGCGGCGACGATTGTCATCACGCGACAAACCGGCGACAGCACGCGGCTCAGCCACACCCTCGCCAAGATTCTCGAACTCCTGGAGTATTCTCGCATCGAGCTCAAGGGAATTGAGACGCACGAACCGAACCTGGAGCGGTTGTTCCTCGAACTGACCGGCAACCGCCTGCGAGACTGACCGATGCAAGCCTGGGAAATTACGAAGAAAGATTTGCGGCTGCTGACGCGGGACCGCCGCGCACTCATCGTGCTGGTCGTGTTGCCGTTGATCTTCATCACCATCATCGGGCTGACGACCGGCAAGCTGATGGGTTGGAACTCGGCGAATGCGATGCTCAAGATCGCGCTGGTCGACAACATGGACTACGAGGGCATCGGAAAAGGAATTCAAGTCCGACAGGAGGGAGAGGGGGATGAAAAGTCTGAATCGGAAGCGGCCGAACCTCTCTCCGAGGAAGAGCGAGCGGTCGAACGCAAGCTCGCGCGCAACATGGTCGTCAAGATCTTCAACGAGATTCAAGCACGTGCCGGATTCGAGATCCGCGAAATCGAATCGGCGGAGCAAGCACGGGATCATTATGAACATGGCCACTGCGATGCCGCGATCATTGTCGGTCCCGAGTTCTATCGCCGCTGCCACGACTGGGGCCCATCGGACGTGTTCGATCGTTCCGGACGGAAGCCGCAAGAGGGGCTAAACAACCTCGATATTACACTCGAAACCAGCAACCCGGATTCGAGCAGACATTCCCTGGTCGAGGTCGTGGTTTGGTCGAACGTGTACCGGACGGTGGCACCGAGCGTACTCTGTCGATTCCCACTTTATCGGAATCGCATGCCGGAAACCTGGGAAGCGCTCCAGGCAGAACGTGACGCCGCGCCGATCGATCCGCTTCCAATCAAACAGCAGGTCGTCGCCCGCGGGGACGAGGTCTACCAGAATCTGGTTCCTTCTTACACGGTGATGTTCGTCTTCTTCCTGGTCACAGTGATGGCGAGATCCTTCATTCATGAGCGGGAACTGGGAACGCTGCGCCGCCTGCGGATCGCGCCGATCCGGCCGACGGCGCTCTTGGCGGGGAAGACCGTTCCGTTTCTGGTGATTTCATTGGTGCAGACGGCGCTGTTGTTCATTTGCGGGCGAGTGCTGTTCGACATGTCGTGGGGAGCACAACCACTGCTGCTGCTGCCGGTAATTGTCTGTACGTCGCTGGCAGCGACCGCGCTGGGGCTGCTGCTGGCGACACTGGTTCGCACGGAGTCGCAGGTATCGGCCTACGCGAATATCGTGGTGATCACGATGGCGGGAATCAGCGGCTGCTTTATGCCTCGCCAGTGGCTGCCCGAGCAGATGCAGGAGGCGAGCCTGGTTACGCCGCATGCCTGGTCACTGATGGCGTACAACCAGTTGCTCGCTCAGCCGCATCCGAGTCTGGCGGTCGTCGCGGAATGCTGCGCGATGTTGTTGGGTTTCGCGCTGCTCTATTTTGTCGCCGGCAGCGTCCGCTTCCGCAGCCTGGGCTGAGTCCTTCGATGTCGTAAGCGGGGTAACACCGGTTGCAAGAGAGCTTTTGAACTGCACATTGACTTGAGTTACCGGCAACATTTTCCTCGCAGTTCAACTAGTCGGAGAGCCAAACAGGACCACTCTTCCGGATTGCTGGGGTGGGCGCACGAATAGGGGACGCGGGTGTTGATCCGCGTCCCCGTCTCGTGTAGTGGTGCTGACGCCAATGCGTCGCTCATGCGAGATTAGTGCTTGAACCGCGCCACCATCTGCTGCAACTCGATAGCCATTTCGGCCAACTCGGTTGCGGCGTCGAGCGTTTCGTTCGCGCTGCCGGTCGTCAGGCTCGCGGCATCAGCCACGATCGGGACGTCAGCGGCAACCTTTGCGCTTTTCTCCGCAACGGCACACACCGTCGACTGCAGGTCGGTCGAACCGTCGTTAAGCTCTCCGATCCTGTTCACAACGAGCTGGAATCCGCGGTGCAGGTCGGATGCCCGTTCCGCGGCCGCGCTGGCTTGGGAGTGGGCTTCGTCGGCATAGGCGAGAATCTTCTGGCTGGAGGCGATCATCTGCTGCGAGGAACCGCCCAGAGAGACCGCGCTCTTGTTGATCGAGGTCAACGTGTTCCGCATGGCTTCAAGCGAGTGGTTGAGAGCCTTGCCCATGCGGCCGACCTCGTCATTTGAATCCACCTGCAGGCGCTTGGTGAGGTCACCCATCGCCACGGCTTCAAGAACGGAAACAGTTCCGTCAAGGGGCTTTCGGATTGCAGTGGCCAGCACCCACGACAGAACGCAGCTGAGGGCCACGATCCCGAAGCCCAGGCCGATCAGTGTCAAAGTGCTCTTCGCGATATACTCGGCGGCGTCTTTTTCGTCTTCTGCGTTGCGGATGTTCGTGAGTTTCACGACTGCGTCAATCTGCGTCCGGTGTGCCTCATATTTGTCCTTGAGGATCCCGTTCACAAGCTCGCGGCCCTTCACGCGGTCGCCGCTCAGCACGGCGGGAATAAACTCCGCGTCGCGAATTTCATAGAACTCGACAGCCGGTTTGTACGAGCGGTCGACCAGGAGATTCTTGATTTCTCCTTCAGCCATGTCTTTGACCCAGTGCTCGTGACGAGCGTTGTATTCATCTCGCAGTGTTTTGCATCGCTCCGCAAGCTGCTGCAGTTTAGCGTTGTCGGTCTCATCGAGCATTTGGAACGTCACAAGATACGACTCGATGATGTATTCCGGCGGGGGCAGAATGTCTGCAATGATATCTTTTCCCTGAACGATGTTCTGATACACCGGCCCGTTGACCTTGACGGTCTCGAGCACGCGATAGGATTGAACTCCGTAAGCGGCGAAGCCAACAAGGAAGATGCCCACCAGCAGTGCGAGTTTGCCTTTGATTGAAAGATTCTTGATCATGGTTTCATATTCCAAGATTGAAAGGGAAGATTATTTTCTACTGGTCGAAAAACGTACTGGCGACTTATGGGGCGCTAACCGCTGAGGGCTTTGAGCTTGGCCGTCAGTTCGTTCAATTTTGCTTCCTCGCTGCGAAGGTAGACCGTCGTCGCACCGATTATGTAAAAGAGTATTTCCTTGAAATTTGCATCATTGAATGTGTCCGCCGTTGCGTTGCAGCGCGGGAGATTGCGTTCGATGCAGGCGGTAGCCTTTTCTTCCCCAAGGTAGGGAGTGATTTCGGCCTTCAACTTGAGATAGGTCGGACTTGCCATAGGTAGGGATTCCATCTGAAGAAACAGTGAGGCTGCTTCGGGAGGGAGTGGCGTGACGCCGCGGGCCTCTGGCAGCGAATCGTATAAACCTGGATGGACGGAGTCGCGACTCAGCCTGAGCCGATACTCCGTTGCCTTCTCAAATGGTTGGTCCTTAGTTTCGGAACCACCGATTGAAGTCAGCAATCATGTCCATCTCGTCAACGATCATATTTATAGATCATTTTCGCTAATTTGATTGTGAGTTCTCCATAAATGGGGAAAGTGCCCTACCGCGGTGCGCCACCGGTATGGGATTTAACGAGCTTGACACCCCTCACACAGAAATATGCTCGAATGCAGACGTGTGAGAATTGGCGCAATCGGCAAATCCAGGCTTGAGCGTTTGATCATCCCTGGAAATCAGCAACGATGATGGCTGCGATTACTTGCGATCCGTCACGTTTCATGTCACAGATTGCGAACGTCGTGTCCGTCGCGGTACGATGTTTCTCGCAGATCCTGGAGAAAACTCGTTACTTATTGAGCATGAGGTCTACACTTGGCCACCGCAAATCCCGAACGCATCCTGCATCAGAGCCTCGCCGCCGATAGCGACGAGAAGTCTCGCATCATTCAACTGGCGGATTCTCCCGAATCGCGCGAACTCAAGGTGAAGCTCGCGGCTGCCTACCGCATGCTCGCCCGGCTGGGTCTCGACGA
>CAZVJA010000082.1:7190-13592 GCA_964626885.1 uncultured Planctomycetaceae bacterium
GGGAGCGCCTACAGCGCGCTCGGCATGCTGCTGGAGCCGCTCGACCAGACCGGGTGCTCATTCTTCGAGGACCAGGCCCTCTACTCAGAATACACCGGCATCGTGATCGATCAGGCGCAGGCGGAGGGGATCGTCCATGCGTTGGGAGACAAGCGGGCACTGATTCTCGCTAACCACGGTCTGCTTACGGTTGCTGGAACGATCGAGCAGGCACTGATCGACATGATCGACATGGAACGGACCTGCAAGATCAACATGGCTGCCATGGCGACCGGCCGTACGCTACATCCGGTCCCACCGGAAGCGGCTCGGCAATCGCGCTCGGTCCTCACGCAGCCGGGCCGCTACCCGTTCCAATGGGCCGCGATGATCCGCCAACTCGACCGGCACGAGTCTGACTACAACCCGTGGCGGAAGTGATTCGTGTGCCACGAACTCCGCCAGCGCGATTGCGTTTTCGCGAGCCTCAGCCGACTGCATTCAGCACTTTTAACATCGCACGGCAAAATTCCGGCAGGTCGGCCGGCTTGCGGCTGGAGACGAAGTGCCGGTCGACGACCACCGGCGCGTCTTCCCAAATCGCTCCCGCATTGATCAGGTCGTCTTTGATTCCCGGCGATCCGGTGACGCGTACCCCTTGATAAACCTTCGCGGAGATTGGGATCCACCCGCCGTGACAGATCGCCGCAACGAGCTTGCCGGCGGTCGCAAACGAACGCACCAGTTCTAACACGTGCGGATCACGGCGGATTTTGTCGGGCATCCAGCCGCCGGGACAGACGACGCCGTCAAAGTCGGTCGCTTCCATGTCGGCGGTCATCGCGTCCGAAACGCACGGGTAGCCATGCTTGCCGGAATAGGTCACTCCTTCCTCCGGTCCCGCGACGGTGACATGCACGCCGGCTTCTTCCAGCCGGAGCTTCGGGTACCAGAGCTCCAAATCTTCATAATCGTCGCCGACGAAGATCAGCACCCGTTTGGCATCGAGAGTTCGCGAAGAAGTCATGGGAAATGTCTCAGTGGTTCAAGTCACGGCATTGCAAAGCATACGAACTCGCAGGCCCGTCCGGCGTCAATGCGATATCAGTCAACCGTGAGAATATCCGATCCTGCCCCGAGTGCAACCAGGCACATCCCTGCGATGTTCTGGGGCGACCTCAGTACAGAGACCGACGTGGATAACGGTCGGGCGCCGGTGTATACTAACCAAGTCTGAGGATGAAGTGTCGCACACCATGTTCACGCCATATTGGAACATGATCGTGTTGTTTCCCGTTTGCAGCCGAAATTCCATCCGCAAGTTTTAGCAGCAACAGCAGGTCTCACCAGCCGACCCGCCGCAAACTTTCCCCCTGTTTGCCGTTCCTCCAGGAGCCCGGCATGTCCAACCGCCAAAGCGACCCCCTGAACGCGGTCACGGGTCTTGTTTCACACCCGACAAGTCGCCGGCGGCTGCTGCAGGTTGGCGGACTCGGTCTGTTCGGACTTGATCTGCCGCGGATCCTGCGAGCCGAATCGAGCGCGACGTCGGCGGGCGGCACGGTAAAGAACCGCATCAAGTCGTGCATCCTGGTGTTCCATTACGGTGGGCCGAGTCACATCGACACCGTCGACATGAAGCCGAGCGCCCCAGCCGAAGTGCGGGGAGAGTTTTCGTCGATCGCGACGTCGGCTCCCGGCATCAACATCTGCGAGCATATGCCGCACATGGCCAAGGTGATGCATCACTTCGCCATCGTGCGGAGCATGCACCACCCGATGCGCAATCATAACGCGGCTGCTGTCGAGGCACTCTGCGGCCGCACGCCGTTGGGTGGGGACCAGGAACTGCTGGCCGACGACGCGCAAGCCTTTCCCTGTTTCGGCTCGGTACTGAGCTACCTCAACCGGAACGACCCCCGCAAGCTGCAACATGTTGCGCTCCCCTACACGATTTACAACGTCGTGCAGTTGCCGGGGCAAACCGCAGGATTCCTCGGTTCCCCTTTCGAGCGGTTCCAGGTCGAAAGCGATCCGAACTCGCCGCAGTTCAATGTCTCTTCGTTGAAGCTGCCGGACGACGTGCCGAACGGCCGGCTCGACCGCCGCAAGTCACTCTTGGGGGTCATCGAAAAGCAACCCGCCGCGACGGATGAAAACAGCCGCCCGCTGCGCGAGTTCTACTCGAAGGCGTTCGACCTGCTTGCGTCGGAAGAAGTACGGGTTGCGCTCGATATCTCGCGCGAAGAGGCCGGCGTGCGCGAACGGTATGGGCGGAACCTGTTGGGACAGAGTCTGCTCCTGGCGCGGCGGCTGGTGGAATCGGGCGTGCGGTTCGTCACCGTCTTCGACGGGCAGCACAACGGGCAAGATGCCAACTGGGACAGCCACCAGCTGGTCTTCCCACGACATCGCGATCATCTCCTTCCGCCCGCCGACCGCGGAGTCTCGGCACTCATCGAAGATCTCGCAGCGCGCGGACTGCTCGATTCAACACTGGTGGTGACTCTCGGCGAATTCGGCCGCACGCCGCGCATCAACGGCGCCGGCGGGCGCGACCACTGGCCCGATTGTTTCAGCGTTTTACTTGCGGGTGGCGGTGTAAAGGGGGGCAGCACCTACGGCACGAGCGACAAGATCGGTGCGTATCCGGAAAGTGACCCGGTGACCCCCGGCGATCTGGCGGCGACATTGTTCGATCGCTTCGGCGTCAACCCGACGACCGAGATTCACGACCTTACCGGCCGCCCCTGGCGAATCGCCGACGGCAAGCCGATCGCACAGTTGTTCTGATGGGGAATCCTCCTCCGGCTCTCGCATCCGGAAGCAAGTTACGGAATATTTTTGCGGACAGGCTCTTCGCATTGTGACCTTCAGATTTCTAGCGTTCGTGACATGATGCAGCGGCAGGCGTTGAAAGCCCGTCCCCTGTCGCCTACGCTGGAGAGAGAAATCCCTCGCGAGGCACGAGTAATTATGAATCCCCAGCGAGTTCCTGCTCAATTTCGAGTGCCACCATCGGCTTGCCCCGTAGTGCCGACGTGCCAAGCAACCGCGCTGGGTGCCACTGCTGGCTTGTCCAGCAGTGCCGAAAGTCCTGCAACAAGGACTCATTCTACACGCTGGATTCCAATGCCGGCTTGCCCGGCAGCGCCGTCGAGACGCGCTTCACTGTCAGTCGGTATCGCCTTACTGCTGCTGACGACCACACTCGTCGGCACGCTTGCCGCCTGTTCGGTGCCGGTGTTCCGGTACGCTCTCGAAAAATGGCCATCCGATCCGTATGAGCTGGTGATCTTTCACAAAGGGGGCTTACCAGCCGATCTCCAGTCGATTGTCGAGCGGTTGCGTGACGACAAGCATCCCGCCGGGCGGCAATTCACCAACCTTCACATCCGAACCGTTGATCTCACAAACGATCCGCCGGAAGATCTCGCCCCGCTCTGGAAAGAGCAACAGGAAGCCGCGCTGCCGTGGCTGGTCGTGCGATATCCGCTGACACATCGCATTCCGAGCGCATGGGCCGGACCGTTCACGCCGGAAGCTGTCACCCAACTGCTCGACTCCCCAGCACGGCAAGAGATGGCGAAGCGCGTCCTAAAGGGGCAGACCGGCGTTTGGCTCTTTCTAGAGAGCGGCGACAAAGCAGCGGACGAGGCCGCTTTCAAGACACTGCAAGCCGGCCTCGCAAAATCGCAGAGCAAACTCACTTTACCGGAGATCAAGGCCGAGGACATCCGTGAGGGACTTGTCTCCATTGATCCGACGGAGTTGCGCATCGAATTCTCTTCTATCCGTCTGTCGAGTGACAATCCCGCCGAGAAGATGCTGATCGAAATGCTCCTCGGCAGTGAAGAGGATCTTCGCGACCTCCACAAGCCGATGACCTTCCCAGTCTTCGGCCGCGGCCGCGTGTTGTATGCCCTCGTCGGCGATGGAATCAGCGAGGAGATGGTCGGCGAGGCGTGCAAGACGCTCGTCGGCGAGTGCACGTGCCAGATCAAGGAGCAGAACCCGGGAATCGATTTGTTGATGGCGATCGACTGGCAGAATCTCGTGCAGCCGAAATTCAATGAAAAGCCGCTGCCGCCGCTGGTCGGCGTATCGAGCCTGCTGGGAGAAGGGAAGAACCCCGCCGATTTGAAAGAGAACGCAACGACCGAGCGCAAATCGCCTGAAGGGAAAACGAACGTTGACGACGCCGTCGCGAGCGTTTCCAAAAAAGATGTCGCCGCTGAATCCGAAACGTCGCCACCTACAGAGTCGGGGAGCGTGACCCCGACGGCAAGGAACTCAACCAGCGCACCGCCCGCATCGGCATCGACGGAATCCGGTTCGAGCACCGTGCTGCGCAGCACGCTGCTCACGGCGGGGGCGATTGTCATCTCCGTCTTCGTCGCGAGCCTGTTTCTCCTGAGGAACAAAGCATGAACATCTGGCGGCTGGTGCTGCGGGAGATCGCGCACCGTAAATGGAATTTCGTGCTGGGCCTGCTTTCCGTCTCGGCGGCGGTGGGGTGTCTTGTCGCGGCGTTGACGGTGCTGCAGGCCCATGAACTGCGGACCGACGAAATCCTCGCCGATACGCAGCAGGAAGTGGAGACGAAAATCGCCGCCAAAGAGAAGGACGTCTCCGAAGCCGGAGCGAAGCTGCAGGACGCGATGCGCGTCATCACCAAGGGGCTCGGCTTCAACATTTTCGTGCTGCCGCAGGACCAGGACCCCAGCGAACTCGATGTCGAGGGAACGCTCAGCAAGACAATGCCGGAAGAATTCGTCGACAAGCTGGCGAGTTCGAATATCGTCACCATCAATCATCTGCTGCCGCAGGTCGTCCGCAAAGTTGAGTGGCCGGAGAAGAAGCGAACAGTGATCCTCACCGGCACCCGGGGCGAAGTTCCTCTGGTCCACCGCAGTGATGAAAAGAAGCCACTCCAGGAACAGGTTCCCGCCGGGCAGATGGTGGTGGGATTTCAACTGCATAAGCAACTCGGATTGAAGAAGGGGGAACAGGTGAAGTTCATGGGAAAGGATTTCACCGTCGCCAGCTTGAATCCCGAGCGGGGGACTGTCGATGACAGCACCCTCTGGATCAACCTGCGGGAAGCGCAGGAGTTGTTGCACCTCGAAAACCTGGTGAACGTGATTCAGGCGCTCGAATGCAACTGCGCCGCGAAGGACCGGGTCGGTCAGATCCGCGCCGACATCGCGAAGGTGCTGCCGGGAACGCAAGTCCGCGAAATCGGCCCGCCGGCGCTCGCCCGGGCCGAAGCCCGCAACAAAGCCAAGGAAACCGCCGAGACGGATCTCGCGAGAGAGAAACAGGCAGGGACCGAACTGCTCACGCAGCAGCAGCAGGGGCGATCGATGCTCAAGCAGCAACGAGAACGTTTCGCCGCGGTGCTTGTGCCGCTGGTCATCACCGGCTGTGCGGTGTGGATCGGGCTGCTCGCCTTCGCGAACGTTAAACAGCGCGGTGCGGAGATCGGCATTCTGCGGGCGATCGGCCTGCGGTCGGTGCAGATTCTCGGCATCTTTCTCGGCAAGGCGCTGTGCATCGGGCTGGCGGGGGGCATCGTGGGTTATGGCGTCGGATTTGTGATTGGACTGCAATACGGCGATCTGTCATCGGCGGCCGACGCGGGGCAACGGTTGTTTGCGCCACAGCTTGTGCTGCTGGCGATTGTGATGGCTCCGCTCCTTTCAGGGCTGGCGAGCTGGATTCCCGCGGTACTCGCCGCCCGGCAGGACCCGGCTGTCGTGCTGCAAGGAGAATGACGTCGCCGATGCTGCTCGATATCCGAAATGTCAGCAAAACCTATCGTGGCGGCGGTGGAGACGTCCGAGCACTTAACGCCGTCTCTCTTTCCGTGAACATCGGCGAATTCGTCGCTGTGCAGGGACCGAGCGGCTGCGGCAAGACGACCCTTTTGCTCATCGCCGGCGGATTGCTGTCTCCTGATGCAGGGCAAGTGCTGATCGGCGGCGAAGATCCGTATGCATTGCCCCCGGATCGCCGAGCCCGGTTCCGCGCGGCACAGATCGGGTTTGTGTTCCAGCAGTTTCATCTCGTGCCATATCTCAGTGTGCTCGACAATGTGTTGGCAGCATCGCTTGCGGGAGATCCCGCGCATGCGCGCGAGCGGGCCAACGAACTCCTCGCGCAGTTCGGCCTCACGCACCGGGCACATCACGTACCGGGAGAGTTGAGCACCGGGGAACGGCAGCGAACGGCGCTCGCGCGGGCGCTGTTGAACCGTCCGAAGCTGCTGTTGGCGGACGAACCGACCGGCAACCTCGACGCCGAGAATGCCGAGGTGGTGCTGAACCACCTCAAGGAATTCTCGGCGACAGGCGGCGTGCTGCTGGTGACGCACGACACCCGCGCTGTCGGTTTTGCCCAGCGCGTGGCGAAGATGGAGCA
>CAZVJA010000082.1:13692-20989 GCA_964626885.1 uncultured Planctomycetaceae bacterium
TACTTCAACCCCCGCCCGGAGTGCCTTCCGACGGAGCTGGCATGTGCCGCGGCCCGGACTACCACAAGCACCGTGACCGCCATCGCGATCATCAAGAGCGACACCGCCACCGCCCCCTCGATATTGCCGACGCTCAATTCGAGATGCACGCTCACCGGGAGCACTTCGGTCTTCTGGCGAGTCGATCCCGCGAAGACGAGAATTGGACCGAATTCGCCGAGTGACCGCGCCCACGCGAGCGTCGCGGCGGTCAGCAGTCCGTAGCGTGCCTCGGGGAGCACCACCATCCAGAACGCCTGACTGCGGCTGCAACCGAGCGTGAGAGCGACCTGTTCCTGCCTTGGCGAAAGCTCGTCGAACGTTCCGCGGAGCGTACGGACCGCGAACGCCGCCGCCACCGCGAACTGCGCGAGAATTACCGCCGGCACGTGAAACGCGATGTGCAGCCAGTCATCGAGGGCACGCAGCGGAGTTTGGCGAAAGAGAATCAACAGACAAAGTCCGATCACCAGCGGCGGCAGCACAATCGGTATATCGAGGATCGCGTCGATCAGATTCTTGCCGCGGAACTCGACCCGCGAGAGAAGGTACGCGATCGGCACCGCCACCCACAGCGAAAGAATTGTGGTCACGGTGCAGGAAATCAAACTGAGGCGGATCGAATATCGGATGTTTTCATCGCGCAGAATCCTGAGAAAGTCCCCCGGCGTGGCGAACGACATGTCCGCCAGGAGCATCGCCAGAATCAGCACGATGTAGCATCCGCCAAGCAAGCCAAGTCCGACGTAAAACGGCACGTCGCTCCGCGGGCGATAATTTGACGGGGCGGGAGGGCCGGCCGACCCTGTTGCTGAATTAGTGGCGGAGGGAGGAGCCATCCCCCGCCTCCCCACCGGCGCCGAGCCAGTCAAAACCATTGTCGAGGAACAGCCGTTGGTTCTGCGCCGAGCGCAACTTCTGCATCAACCGTTCCGAGAGATGCGGATACTTCGATTCGCGCCCCACGGCAACCGGCTGCACTGCGGTGGCGGTCGGATCGTCGATCGGAATCACCTCCAGCTTCGCCCTTTGGTGCACGGTGTTCGCGGTGTAGACGATGGCGGCGTCGAGTTCGCCGACAACGATGTGCTGCACAAGCTGGTCGGCCGTTCCGGCGGAGGCCTGGACATTGTCGCGCACCGGCTTGAGAACGTTGTGCCGTGCGAGCAGTTCATCGCTGAGCGCGCCGAGTGCGCTCTTCTGAGGATCGCAGAGCGCGATCTTCAACCCCGGCTTGGCCATGTCTTCCAGCGTCTTGATTCCCTTGGGGTTCCCCTTGGGAGTGATGATCACCATGTTTGTGCGTGAAACCTTCGAAGCATCGCGGAACAAGTCCTTCACGTTGTCCATGAAGCTGGTGTCGCAGGCGAAGTACATATCGGGGCGGGCACCGGTTCGCATCTGCCCGACGAGAGTGCCGCAGCCGTTGAACACCGTGACGACGCTCACTCCCTCGCGCTGTTCAAACTCCTTGACCACCGGCTCGACCGTCAGTCGATTGAGTCCGCCGCTGAAGACGAGCAGCTCGGGAGCATCGGCCCAGTCGTCCCCTTCGATCGTCGTGTAGCCATGCTTGTGAAAGTTTTCGAGCCCTTTGCCGCGGGCGGAAATGTAGCGGGCAAAGTGCAGCGCGCGAGTCGGCTGCTCTGACGATTCGAGCACGCCGATCGCGATGAGGTTCTTCGACGTGTCGAATTCGGGGACGCGGATCATCTCCAGTCCCGGGTATTGCGCGGCAGTCGCGTCCCAGACAATGCCGACGTCCCCCGAGTTCAGCTTGTCGACGTCGTTGGCGACTTCGTTGACGGTGCTGCGGTGGACTTCCGCCTTTTTCCAGGCGGCGTCCCAATCTCCTGCATGACGTTGTTCCATCAGGTCGCGGGCAATGCGGCTGATGGCGGCCGCCTTGGGATCGGCCAGCGACAGCTTCACGTCGTCCCGTTTCAGGTCGTCGAGCCCTTGGATTTTTTTCGGGTTCCCTTTGCGGACGGCAAGCACCGGATACTGCGTGGCAATCGGCAACACCTCACGGACCAAGTTGCGATCACGGGCATCGTCGAGATAGCCCTGGTCGGCCGCGAGGAACAGATCCCCTTCACCGGCGCGGATGTCGCTCAGCAGCGTGCCCGAACCGGCGTATTTCGTCTGCACAGTCGCGCCGTATTCTTTCTCATACCCAGAGATGATTTCGCTGACCGGCGGGCGGATGCCGGCGGCACAGTACAGCACGATCGGCTTGCCAGGGTCGTCCAGATGCCGTGCGCTCGGGCCACCGGAATGGAGAGCGAACAGCAGCGCTCCCAATGCCACAATCGATGTGGCCAAGATTCCGCGAAATCCGAATTTCATGCAATTTTACCATTCTGGCGAGCGTCAAACTCGTTCACTGCCCGCTCTCAAACTGCGGGGAGCGCCCTTTCGGACCTCTACAAAACCCTGTTAGAATCAACCGTAAACCAGCAAATCCCGATTTGCAACCAGCCGGGCTTTCCCCTTCAGTTTCGCACAGCTTTCCAGTGATTGTCGCATGCAGATCGAAGTTGAATACGCCGCCCAATTGAAACGCGCCGCCGGCCGCGGATCGGAAAGCATTGAGCTGGCCGACGGTAGCACGCTGCACGATCTGGTGCAACAAGTAGCGGGTCGGCACGGTGCCGAACTCGTGCGAATGCTGCTCGATGGCAGCGGATCGCTGCAACCTTCAATCCTGATGTTCATAGGGGACGAGCAGGTGCGCGGCGACTTGAATCACAAACTCCGCGACCGTGATGTCGTGACGTTGCTCTCCCCGATTTCCGGGGGATGAGCGGACGCTGAAATGGCCATGTCTTCCCATACACCTCTGACCGACGAAGAACGAGCCATCTACGAATGGCAGATTTGGGTCGCTGACTTCGGCGAACGGGGGCAGCAGGTACTCAAAAACGCCGCAGCCCTCGTTTCGCGCGTCGGCGGGCTGGGGAGCGTCGTGGCGTATGAACTCGCGGCGGCGGGGATTGGGAAACTCGTGCTCGCGCACGCCGGCAATGTCAAACCGAGTGACCTGAACCGTCAGATCCTCATGACGTACGACTGGCTCGGCAAACCCCGCGTCGAGTCGGCCGCGCGTCGCTTGCGCGAATTGAACCCGCGGCTTGAAATCGTTCCGTACAATGCAAACATCAATGAAGAGAATGTCGAGCAGATTGTGCGGCAGGTGGACATCGTCGTCGACTGCGCGCCGCTCTTCCCCGAACGCTATCTGATGAATCGTGAAGCTGTCCGACAGCGAAAGCCGCTCGTCGAATGTGCGATGTACGATCTCGAAGCGCAAGTGACGACCATTCTTCCGGGGCGTACTCCCTGCCTGAAATGCCTTTACCCGAGCGATCCACCCGACTGGAAGCGGGAGTTTCCGGTGTTCGGGGCCGTCTCGGGTACAGTCGGCTGTTTGGGGGTAATGGAAGCGATCAAAGTGCTCGCGGGCTTCGGCTCGCCGCTCGCGGGGGAACTGCTCACCTGTGATTTGCGCGACATGACGTTCCGCAAACGAAAGATCTCGCGTAACCCCGATTGTCCGCTGTGTGGTGGGATCTCGAACGAAAGCAGCGGACCGGGGACTTCAACGGAGCGGAACAACACGTGAACGAGAAACCGCTGTCGGAAACCTTGCTGGAACTGCTGGCGCGCGTCGAGCGGGGCGAACTAAGCGCTGCTGCGGCGGTCGAAAGTCTGCGCGCAGTTGATCCGCCGAAGACAGCCGCCACCGGTGACGCGCATGTCGATCTCGATCGTCATCGCCGCTGCGGGTTTCCGGAAGTGGTCTTCGCGCAGGGAAAGACCACCGACGCAGTGGTCGCGATTTTTGAAGCCATCGCGGCCCAGGGGCAACATTGCCTCGCGACGCGGGTCTCAATCGATCAGGCAGAGGGATTGCTCGAGCGATTTCCGGAGGCGTTGTACAACGCCGTCGCCCGCACGGTGCGATTGGAGACAGCACAAACATCGCAACGCGACACAAGCGGCCGCGTCGCCGTCATCACTGCGGGGACAAGCGACCGCCCTGTCGCGGAAGAGGCAGTGGAAACGCTCCGCTGGATGGGCTGTGATATCGAGTTGATTGTCGACGTCGGTGTGGCGGGGCCGCACCGTTTGCACGAGCAACACGCCCGCTTTCACAATGCCGACGCAGTGGTCGTCGTGGCGGGGATGGAAGGGGCACTCCCCTCGGTCGTCGGCGGCTGGGTGAGCGCGCCGGTGATCGCTGTTCCAACGAGCGTCGGCTACGGCGGCAGCTTCGGCGGCGTAGCGGCGCTGTTGGGGATGCTCAACAGTTGCGCGTCGAACGTGACTGTCGTCAACATCGACGGCGGCTTCAAAGGGGGTTACATCGCGGGGCTAATCGCACAGCGGATCGCGTCCGGGCGATCCGGTTAGATTGCAATTCCGCTCACCCGAACAGCTTCGTCACCGCTTCGCCTCCGTCGACGATTTTCATCGGGCGGCCCTGCGGGCTGATCCGTTCGACGCGCGGGTTGATCTGCATCGACTTGCAGACCGTGCAGAAGAGATCCGGCACCGTGACCGGGTTGTCCTTCACGGCGGTGCCATCCTCGGTCGAGGAACCGATCACCTGACCGCCGCGCACTCCGCCGCCCGCGATCGCGAGATTGAAAACGCGCGGGTAATGGTCGCGACCGGTGCGCGGGTTGATGCGGGGCGTGCGGCCGAATTCTCCCATGCAGACCACCAGCGTCCGGTCGAGCCGGCCGCGCTCCTTGAGGTCGCTCACCAGCGCCGCGAGCGCGGGATCGACCTGCGCCGCGAGGTTGGCGGTGCGGTTGAAGTTGTCGTCATGCGTGTCCCAGCCGCGCATTTCAACCTCGACGAACGTGACGCCGGCTTCCACAAGCCGCCGCGCGAGGAGGCAGCCCCGTCCGAAATCGCTGTCGCCGTATTTGTCGCGCACATCCTGCTTCTCGTCGCTGATGTCGAACGCCTTGATGTCGGGGCTCATCACCATTTTCGAGGCCTTGCCGTACAGCTTCTGATGGTCGCTGACGACGACCTTGCCGCCGTGCGACGTGAAGTCGGCTTCGAGCCGATTGAGCAATCCCAACCGCCGATCGTTCCGCGCTGCAGGCACCGGCACCGAAACATTCTGCGGCAACTGACCCGGGTTCTGCACGAAGAACGGCTCGTAATCGACGCCGAGGAAGCCGGCCCCGGGCGACTGCCCGACCGAAACGACCGCCGGCAGCGCGCGGGTCATGTCAGCCAGTTCCTTCGCGATGTTGGTTCCCAGGCTCGGATGCCGAACGCTTCCCGTTGGCAGATACCCGGTATGCAACTGATACGTTGCCCGCTGGTGTTGTCCTTCCTTGTTGGTCATCGAACGAACGAGGGCAATGTCCTTTATTGCCGCAGCGGTCTTTTCCCATCCTTTGGCGATGCGAATGCCTGAAACTGCGGTGTTGATCGCCTCGGTTGGTCCGCCATGCTCGGTCCCCGGTTTGGGATCGAACATCTCCAACTGGCTGGGTCCCCCCTGCATCCAGAGGAGAATCATCGACCGCCCCTCCTTGCGGAGTTCGTCGGCCCGCAGGCTCATCAGGTCGCGAAAGTTGATCGTGCCGGCAGCCACCGCCCCGGCCGAGACACCTCGCAAAAAGCTCCGTCGTGAGACCCCACCGCGGTTGATCCGGACCTGTTCGCTGCGGAAAAGTTTCATGGCTGAATCCTTTTGTATCAAGCTGACTGCGGAATGCTAACCGCTGATCGCTATCGTTTAGTGATGAATTCGCTCGAGTTGAGTAGGCTCCAGAGAATGTCCTCGAACGCCTCGCGGCGGGAGCCGACTTCCTTCACGTAATCGAGACAGGTCTTCACCTCCGCCTCCGACGGATCGCGCGTGAGCACGAGCATGTACAGCTCCTTCACCGCGTCGGCGTCTTTCGGAAAGTCCTTGAGGATCTGCGCCAGCCGAGTGTTTCCCTGTCCGCGAATGAGCCGGTTGACGATCGGCGAATTCATCATGAACAGCGCCTGAGGAACGTTCCCTTGCAACTCATCCTGTGGGGTCGAGGGATCGTAGCCAAACAGGGTACCGAACTGTGCCCGTGGCGAACGATTGCGGAACCGCATTGCGGGTCCGTCTTCCGGCTCTTCCTCGTCGGCCTGCTCGACGCCAAGCACGGTGGTGATGGCGCTGAAGAGCTGGTCCCCCCGCAGACGGGTCGGCGTTCCGGCGGCGAACACGGGGACCTCTTCCCCTTCACTGCGGGCACGAATCTGCCGCTGATACGCCTCCGTGTTCGCGATCGCCCGGAACAGCCACTTCACGTCGTACTTGTTGTAGCGAAAACCGTCCGCCAGGAGTTCGAGCGCCTCGGGATACTGCGCGGTCCGCTGCGGTCCCATGTCGTCAACCGGCATGTAGAACCCGCGCCCCAGCAGCTCCGCCCACATCCGGTTGACGAACGCCTTCGCGAACCAGGGATTTGCGGGGGAAGTGAGATAATCGGACAATGTTTCCCGCCGCGCGATGTCCGCCAGCCCCGATTTCGCCTTCTTGCCGTTGACAAAGAAGACCGGCTCCATCGGCTTGCCTTTGCTCGACGGATCCTTCAGATCGGGCATGTAATGTTCGTCGGAGCCGCGGCGCATGTTGTCCGGCTTCGGCATGTTCTTGATTTCCTCGAGAGTTATTGCGCCGTCCTTGTCGTTGTCGCCATTCTCGAGGATGCGTTCAAAGGGCTGTTCTAGGCGAGTTCCTTTCACTTCCGCTTTCGCGATCTTCTTGTCGCGGTTTTTGTCGAGCCGCGTGAAAAGGATTTCCGGGTTCTCAAGAAAGTCTCCGCGCCGCCGCCGCGGGTCCGCGTCGAAGGAAACCACCTCGAAAGACCGCGGCGTTTCGTTCAGCTTGGGACGGACCGCAATCCGCGGGAAAAAGGCCGCCAACTGGTGGAACTGCTCCCGCTTCCACTGGTCGCTCGGATGGTCATGGCATTCGGCACATTGAATTTGAATGCCGAGGAAGATCCGCGATGTTTCAGCAGCGACTTCTGGTGCCTGGCCGGAGTGTGCAAAGACGAGCGCCGTCGCGCCGTTTTCGCGGACGTCGCCAGTGGCGGTCACGAGAGCGGTCGCAATCTCGTCCCAGCGTTTGTTCTGGCGAAGCTGGTCGGCCATCCACTTCTCGTAAGTCCCCTCCGCGAGTCGGGCGCGCATTTCGGTGGCGCGCGAGAAGATCACGTCGCGCCAATAACGTGCCCAGTTG
>CAZVJA010000083.1:0-20697 GCA_964626885.1 uncultured Planctomycetaceae bacterium
CGTCGGCTCTTCCCGCGGCTCCGGTTACCGGCCTTGTCGATGGCTCCCTGTTCAGTTTCACTTCCGTGTCGGCAACGGCGCGGGAGATTACCTTTGAGACCCCCCGACTTGGAAGGATCTCACTGCCGTTGCAGGCCGCCGCGCATTTGCGGTTTGGTCCGGCCGACGCGAAGATCGACGAGGCGTGGAAGGAACTATGCGCGCGCGATATCAAGAGCGACTTGCTGGTGATTCGCAAGGAAGATGTGCTCGATCATCTCGACGGAACGGTGGGCGTGATCGACGGGGAGACAATTCATTTTGTCGTCGATGGCGAAGACGTACCGGTGAAGCGGGAGAAGGTTTTTGGAATCATTTACGCCGGACGCGCGTCGGAACCGGTGAAGGCCGCCTGCGAGATGATCTCGATCGGCGGTGATCTGCTGCGGCTTCGGGACGTCAGTTGGAAGGAAGGGCAATTCCGTGGAAGTCTCGCGACGGGACCGCCGGTGGCAATCGCGACCGAGAGCGTCCGCTCGCTCGACTTCAGCCTCGGTAAGGTCCGCTACCTCTCCCAGATGGAGCCGCGCGACGTCAAGTATACTCCCTATTTCGACACGGTCTGGAAGATCCACCGCGATCGTAATCGGGATGGCGAGCCGCTTCGCCTCGCGAACAAAACGTATGCTCGCGGCCTGTGGATCCACTCGCGCACATTCCTGCGATACCGCATCGGAGGAGATTACCGCCGGTTCCAGGCGACGATGGGAATTGACCAGGGGGTGGCGCCGCGCGGCGATGTCCATGTGTTGATTCAAGGGGATGGCAAGACGCTGCTGGAAGCGGACGTCAAGGGGACCGATGCCCCGCGTCCGATCGACCTCGACGTGACAGGCCTGCGCGATCTCGACATTCTCGTCGATTTCGGCAACGATCTCGATATTTCCGACCACCTCGACCTCTGTGATGCGAAGGTGATTAAGTGACGCCACAACCCGGCACATGGAAGTTTGCGAGAGTGGTCGCCGCGCGCCGCCGACACTTTGGTGACAAAGTGATGGTGTCATCTCGCGGCGCGGATTGTGGGGAGCATGTCGACCGGGTGCCGGCGATTCGTTATCACGGAAGGCTGCCATTTGTCGCCGCGTTCCTTGTTGTTATGGCATTGCTTCCAAACGTTTGCCGTGCGGCCGATTCCACGGTACTCGAGGCACAGGCTCGCCGCGTGGCGGTCGTCGAGAAGGCGGCCCCGACGGTCGTGGCGATCTTCGGGGCCTCTGGTGCGGGCGGGGGATCGGGTGTCCTCATCTCCGCCGATGGGTACGCGCTGACGAATTTTCACGTCGTGGAAGGGGCCGGCACGTTCATGAAGTGCGGCCTAAACGACGGCAACTTGTACGACGCTGTCGTTGTGGGGATTGACCCAACCGGCGACGTGGCGATGGTCAAGCTGCTGGGGCGAGAAGATTTTCCCGTCGCGCCGCTGGGGGACAGCGACCAGGTGCAGATCGGCGACTGGGTCTACGCCATGGGGAATCCGTTCCTCCTCGCGAACGACTTTCGACCGACGGTCACTTATGGCATCGTCAGCGGGACGCATCGCTATCAGTATCCCGCGGGGACGTTTCTCGAATACACCGATTGCCTGCAAGTCGACGCATCGATTAATCCGGGTAATTCCGGCGGACCTCTGTTCAACGACAACGGCGAACTGATCGGCATCAATGGCCGCATCTCGGTCGATAAACGGGGCCGCGTCAACTCCGGAGCCGGCTTTTCAATTTCGATCAATCAGATTCAGCATTTTCTACAGCACCTGCGCGGGGGGCGAATCGTGGACCACGCGACATTGGGTGCCACCGTCACCACCGAATCGGACGGATCGATAATCGTGGAGCGGATTCTCGAGCAGTCAGAAGCGTATCGCCGTGGTCTGCGTGAAGATGATGAAGTGGTTTCGTTCGCCGGACGATCGATCCGCAGCGTCAACCAGTTCAAGAATATCCTGGGGATCTATCCGAGCGGGTGGAAATTGCCTTTGGTGTATCGGCGAGAAGGGCAAAAGCACGAAATCTACGTCCGGCTCCGCACATTGCACCGACGGTCGGAGATGGCGGGTGGCCCGGAAACCCCCGAACGCGAACGGCCGCGTCGAGGCACTCCCCCCGATCGATCACCCGACGCTCCGCGCGATAAGAACAAGGATCGCGACAACGAAAAACATCCCGAGGGTCCGAAACGCCCTGGCGGTCCTCGCCCCGGGGGATCTCATCCATTAACTCCACCCGAAGAGCCGGTGCCCGAAGAATACAAAGCTCTCTATATTCAGAAAGAGGGATTCGCGAACTATTACTTCAACAAGCTTCAGCAGGATCGCATCCGGCGGGAGCTGGCTTCGTTGGGAGATTTTTCAGCGGCGCGCGGCAATTGGAACTTGTCGGGCAAGACCGCCGCGGGAATACCTTTTGAATTCGTTCTTGGTGATCGCTTCGCATCACTGGAGTCGGGCGGCAAAACGTTTCTCCAGCAGGCGGATCAGGAGTTGCTCGACGAGCCGGAGGGAACCGGTGGCTTGCTCGGGGCGCTGCACCAGTTGCGACTGTTGTTCGCACGGGGAGACTCGGCGTTTACCGATTTCTTTTATGTGGGAGCCGAGCCATTGGACGGTCGCGGGGAAATGGTGGACGTCTTATCGACGATGCTCGGGGGCATGGAATGCCGTTGGTATTTTCCCGCTTCGGGAGGTCCACCGGCCGGCTTCGATGCCTGGCTAAGCGAGGACGCGGACCCTTGTGAAATTCGCTTTCAGGAGTTTCGAGAATTCGAAAGCCGCCGTGTACCGACGCGGATTGTCGTGAGCCGCGGGGGAGATGAATATGCGACGTTTCGAATCGAGCGAGCGGTCTTGGGGAGGTAGCGTCGGGTGAGCTTTCGTTGCATTCGATTTTCGCTGACAGCCGCAATCTGCTTGGCATTCTCGTCAGGGCTGTTTTCGGGCGGGTCGGCTGCTGCTCAATCGGAAGGCGATGCCATTGCCCGCACGCTGCCGCGAGTCGTCAAGATTTTCGGATCGGGAGGACTGCGGAACCTCGCTGGGTATGGAACCGGCTTTCTCGTTTCTCCCGAGGGGCACATCGTTACGGTTTCGAGCCACATTCTCGACAATGAAGAAGTCGTTGTGGTGTTGAATAACGGCCGCCGCTTTCCGGGGGTGGTGATTGGGTACGAGCCGCAGCAGGATCTGGCGGTTCTCAAGATCGACCCGAAGGGACTCGATCTTCCCTACTTCGAGCTCGACAAACGGGTGACAGCGTCGTCCGGGGCGCGGGTGCTCGCATTCAGCAACATGTTTCGCGTTGCGACCGGGGACGAGCCGGTCTCGGTAATGCACGGGGTGATTGCGGCGAAGACCCGGCTATCCGCCCGGCGGGGGGCGTTCGATGTCGCGTATGACGGGCCGGTGTACATCATCGACTCCGCGACAAACAACACCGGGGCCGCCGGCGGCGTTGTGACGCTGCAGGACGGCCGGTTGCTGGGGATGATCGGCAAGGAGTTGCGGAACACCGGCAGCAATACCTGGGTGCATTATGCGGTGCCGGTTTCAGAACTGGCGGATCTCGTCGAGCAGATCCGAACGGGAAATTTCCGTTCCGATTCTCATAAAGACGACGAAACGAAGGATGCGGGGAAGGGAAGATACACGGCGGTGGATTTTGGCATGGTTCTTTTGCCCGACGTCATCGAACGGACGCCGGCCTATATCGATTCGGTGATTGCCGGCTCCGCTGCCGAAAAAGCCGGCTTGAAGCCGGACGATCTCATTCTCTTCGTCAATGATGATCTGGTGCAGTCCCGTCGAACGCTGCAGGGAACGTTGGGTCGCCTGGAAGCGGGAGATGCGCTGCGTCTGGTGGTGCGGCGCAAGAATCAGCTCATAACCATCGAGCTCGCCGCGCCGAAAAAAGAGGAGAATGACAAACAGTGACTCGCGATTTACAACGCGATTTCCGCGCGGTTGACCGCGTCGCCGATTCGGTTGCACCGATGACTGCCGTTCGTAAGGTTGTCGTAGCCGGTTATCTCATGGCCGCCGTTTTCTTCCCCGTTCTTATTCGGAAGGCCGACGGCGCGGACAAGAACCTGAGCGGACTCGAAGAGCAGGCGTTCAAGGAAGCCGTTGCGGCTGTCAGTCCATCCGTTGTCCGCATTCAGACGGTGGGCGGGGTCGATCGGGTCGGCAACCTGCTGACCGCGACCGGACCGACAACCGGGGTGGTCGTCTCCTCGGACGGTTACATCATTTCGAGTGCGTTCAATTTTATCTCCCAGCCAGCTTCGATTCTGGTGCAACTCCACGACGGGCGGCGCTTTCCGGCGGTGAATGTCGCGACCGACCGGTCGAAGATGCTGACGTTGTTGAAGATTGAAGAGTCGGGGCTGGTTCCTGCCCCAGCCACTCCGAAAAAAGGGACTCGCGTCGGGCAGTGGGGAATTGCATTGGGCCGTACGTTCGATGCTCCCGAGCCGAGTGTGTCGGTCGGTATTGTGAGCGCCTTGGGACGCGTATGGGGAAAGGCGATTCAAACCGATGCAAAAGTTTCGCCGGTGAATTACGGCGGACCGCTGGTCAATGTTTCCGGCCAGGTGCTGGGTGTGCTCGTCCCGTTGTCGCCGCAGGAAAACGAAGAGACCGCCGGAGTGGAATGGTACGACTCGGGGATCGGCTTCGCGATTCCGATGGAAGATGTCTACGCGTCGTACGATCGGCTGAAGAGTGGGAAGGATCTGCTTCCCGGTTTGATGGGCATCACTTTCAAGCCTGGTTCCCTGGGGGCGAAGCCGGCAATCGATCGCGTGCGGGTCGAGTCTCCCGCCGAGAAAGCCGGCTTGAAATCCGGGGATGTCATCACCGAAGTCGACGGCCGGGAGGTGCGCCGGCCAGATGACGTGAAATTCGCTCTGGGAAGCAAATACGCGGGCGATTCTCTCGCGGTTGTTGTGCGCCGCGGTGATGAGACTGTCCGCGCAACTCTCGAACTCGTCGCCGAACTTAAGCCCTACGAGTCGGGATTCCTCGGCATTCTCCCACAGCGTGAAGAAGACTCTTCGGATGCCAGGACGGGGATTGGAGTACGTTTCGTTTATGCCGATAGCCCGGCGGCGAATGCGGGGATCGTGGTGCGCGATCGCATCGTGCGTGTGAATGGGGTTGCGGTTGCGAATACTGCAACCCTGGCCGACATTGTCAGCCGCGCTCGGCCGGGGACGAAGATCATAATCGTTTTCCGGCACGATACGCTGGAAAAGACCGCCGAGGTCACGCTGACATCCGTTCCTGATGCGGTGCTTTCCGAGCTGCCTTCCTCGCCGATTCCCCCCGCGGTTCCCCCAGCAATTCCTGCGGAAGAAGGGAAATCCGGCGCCAAACGTGCCGAGGAGAAGCCATCCGCACCGAAGGCTGAGAAAGCGGAAGGAAAGAATGGCTCAGAAAATAAAGAGAGTGAGTCGGCGCACAAAACGGGTCGGTTTGTCGTCGAACTTCCTGAGAAGGAAAGAAGTTATTGGGCCTATGTTCCGGCAGACTACAATCCGCGCTATCGGTATGGCCTGATGATCTGGCTGCAGCCTGGAGGTGACAGCATGGAAGCGGCGATCCTTCAGAGCTGGAAATCGATTTGCGATCTGCGCGGAATCATCCTGATCGGACCGAAGCCGAGCGATGCTTCCGGATGGAGTCCGGCGGAAACAGCAATCGCCAAGGAAATGGTCGAGCATTTGACCGCTCGGTATTCCGTTGACCCGTCACGAGTGTTCGTGCACACCTACGAGACGGGCGGACCGTTCGCCTGGACCTTCGCGTTCAAATTTCGGGAACTTGTGCGTGGTGTATGTGCAGCTTCGACGCCGTTGGCGGTCCCTCCTCAAGAGAATCATCCCGACTACCGTTTGCAGATTTATTTCACCTGTGGTGCGACGGAGGAGGCATTTCAGCCGATTGAGGCCAGCGTCAAGCTTTTGCGGCAGATGAAGTACCCCGTAAGCTTTTCCTCCGTCCCCGACCAGGGGCAGAAGTATCCCACAGACGCGCAGCTGGAAGAAATGGCCAGGTGGGCTGATTCGCTGGACCGAATCTGAATGCGTCCGAATAGAGAGAAGCGAAGCAAAGAAGTGCTTGCCAAGCTTGCGAATTACGAAAGATACCTCAGGAGAGATCGGCTGGCTCGATACGGTGAATTGGCTGTGCTACACTAAATCCTAAGTGATTAGTAATTTGCGTGGCACGAATTTCGAGACATTTTTCCAGGGATGGGTTCTTCGCGAATGGCTTCCGAATATCTGAAAGCAATCATCCTCGGAGTCATTCAGGGGATTACCGAGTTTTTGCCCATCAGTTCCAAAGGGCACTTGGTGATTCTTCGCGAGCCGCTTGATCGGTGGTTTGGGACGAGCGCGGGTGATCCGGAAAAACTCACTCTGATCGTCGCATTGCACGCAGGGACGTTGTTCTCGATTTTGTGGGTGTATCGAACGGACCTGATTCGCATCAAACCCCGCATGATCCTGGCGTTGATTGTAGCGACGCTCCCTTTGGTCGCCGCCGCGCTGGTCGTGAAAGATCATATTGAAGTCTTGTTCGATTCCCCGTTCTGGGCCGGTTGCGGATTGCTGGTGACATCTGTGATCTTGTTTCTGGGGCATCGTTTGGATCGTGGGGACGCGCCCCTTGAACAGGCTTCCCCCCGCAGGGCTTTGTGTGTTGGACTGTTTCAAGTGCTGGCGATTGCTCCTGGAGTCTCGCGTTCGGGAACTACGATCGTCGGGGGATGCGTATCGGGCTTGCGGAGGGATGCCGCGGCTAACTTTTCGTTTCTAGTCGCTATTCCGGCGATCTGTGGTGCAACAGTTCTGATGTGCCGCGACATTTTCACCGGCCAGGGAGGGGGGGCGAGTCCGTTACCCGTGCTGTTGGCTGGCGCGGTGACCTCTTTTCTCGTCGGACTGGCGGCAATTCGGTGGTTGCTGCGAATGATCACGAACGGACAGCTGCATTGGTTCGCGTGGTATTGCGCCTTCGCCGGAATCGCAACGATCACATGGCAGCTGATTGACCACACGCAGCATTTTGCGGCCGGGTAGAGTGGGTTTTTTCGGCGCGAAACGTTTCCAACTCAGCACGAGGAACCGCGAGCGACTATCCGCCGAATCAGGTGGTCAACTCAAAGCTGTCGTGTCGATTCCGCGAGGGTGCCGAGAGTTGTGCACCGCGAAATACAGCGACTGCGGAAGCCAGAAGAATCACCAGCCCGAGCACGCTTGGCGCTAGCCAGACCCACCAGACTGCGCCGAGCACGATGCCGCTCCATTTGGACAGCCGTAGCGACTTTCCTGTCCATGAGGAGCGCCCGAGATGCCGGCCGGCAAACAGTAAGGCGGAAAATCCGGCGATTGCCGACAGAATACGAACGACTGTGATCGGCACGGACCAAACCATCGCAGTTTGAGAAGCCGCTCCGCGCGGAATTGAGGCACGAAGAATTCGCCCATTCGAAGGTTCTTGCAATGGGCTCAACCCGCCGGCGAATAGTGCGGAATCCTCCTTTACCCCGTTCGCTGGAAGGACCGTTCCGGACAATTTTTTCTCAAAGTCGTCAATTCGTGTGATTGCCGTTTGCAGGCGCTGCAGAAGGAAAGCTTCGGTTTCTTGCGAGGAATTCGTCGGTTCGGCGGGAAGCTCCGCCAGTGACTGGCGAGCGGCGTCACGCAACCGAAGCAGCACCGGACGGAGACTCTCCATCGCAGCCGCGTTCGAGGCGGAGAATCGCGCCGCTTCCAGCAACCCCTCAGCCGCTGCGGCCGTTTGTTCAGCCTTGGATGCGACCGACTCGACAGAGAACCGCGCCAGCCAGCGATTGTTCGGAATTGCGGCCTCCAGCAATTCTTTCTCGGGCTGCTCTGCCAGCCGCGGAAGCTCGAACTCTCTCGCTCCTGCGCTCCATGCGTTCGATGATCTCTCGTGAATCCAATAAAACACAACCCTCTGTGGGTGATTTCCGGCGTCAAGCGGGATGGCGACCTTCTTCGCGGTCGGAGGAAGAATGCCCGGTCGGCCATTGACAAAGACAGCGCGTGGAGACGTTCCGGTGGGAAGCTGCCATTCCAATTGGCGAGACGAGGCATCGAGCACGACCGCTTCAGAAAGCCCCCACTCTCGTCCATCGCCCGCGGCATCAATGAAAGTTCGTACGATTGGAACTCTCAGCCGGGTGTTCGCTGCTCGATCCAAAGCGAAAGAAAGCACCCATGGGCCGGGATTCGTGGCTGACAGTGCCTTGTAGGCTTCCCATGTCTGGCTGGCTAGAGGAAGCGGAGTTGCATTCGTCACCCATTGAGGGAGAGAGGCGAGAGAAACCGCGTTCGCGAAGTCTTCCGCCGGTCGCATTGGCTGGTTGGTGGAAACGAGCAGGAAATGATCTCCCTGCAGCAAGTTCGGAGTGCCGATGCGAGGGAGACGCCATTCGTTCGGCAGTACGGCAGCAAGATTTGCATTGATGGTAATCAGCAATTCGTGGACCGAATCGTCGGTCGGTTTCAAGGCGATGTTGACGGCGCCGTCGTCTCGCATTTCCGTCTCGGTCTCCAATCTCGGCGCGGAAATTTGATAATTGAATCCAACCTCGCGAGGGATGTGCAAATGGAGCCGCGGCCAGCGAGTTTCAGAATATGTGAATCGCAATACCGTGGACTGCACCGCCGGGCCGTCCACGGGAGTGCTGACGAATGTGGCGGTATCGACCCGAACCTGTTCGTTTCTCGGCAGGATTCGAAGTGTGGGGAGCGGCTCGGTTGTCGAAACCTTGGAACGTTCCAAAAGCGGTATCGTTTTGGTGCTTACCGGATCAGGTTCGGCACGTTTTGTCAGGCTGGTGCCATCGGGCATGATGATTTCGGCTGTGACGTCGGGATCACGGCTGATCGACAACAGAGATTCGCCGGGCTGTGCCTCGTTAAATCGTACGGTGGGCAGCGATATCGTCTGCGACATTGCCAGCGGCATTGATCCGGTCAGAACGACGTCCTGAACTGCCGTCGTTCGATCGCGCAAGAACAGAATCAGGCGTTCCCCGTCGCGTGCCGCACGGGCCAGCCGTTCCACCCCGTCTTGCTGCACCGATACGGACTCAATCTTGAGGCGTGGGTCGATCGTCATCTCATGCACGAATGCGCCGGCATTCTCGGTGCGAATTTCGGCCGTGAGTTTCCAGTCCAGTCGGCTGCTTGTAATTGTTCCTTGTTGGTGCGATTGAACGATCTTTCGTGAGGGAGACATCGGCACTAATCGAACGTGCATTTCATCGTTCGAAAAAATGCGAAAACCGAGTTCGGGTTCGCGCACTCCGATTGCCAGTGCTTCCTTTTTCAAAGGGGAGTCGGCCGAAAGCGTGCCGAAGCGTTCCGCCTCTCCCGCCATCGTGGCAAGGCGGAACTCGGGGGCTGCGGAAAGTCCGACTTCATTCAACGCCGTTTTCGTGACCTCCCCCTGTGATTCCGTTCCGAAGGGAGCCACCAGCCGAATGGGAATATCGCGTGACGGGTCGGCGACCGGCATCATCAGCGTCAAATCGAAGGAGAACGCACTTCTGCGCGATTCGGCGAAGAAGACCGTCAACCGCCCCGGCTCCGCCGTGTCTTTCGCTGCTTCCAAGTTATGTGCCAGCCCTTCGCCTACGCTGCGGACAACCGCGCCACCGGGAACACGGAGCGCGAGATGGTCGACGAACCCTCGCAAAATTCGGCAGGAGATTCGATAGCGGTACTCCAGCCACGACGGGTGAACCGTCACGAACCGGATGACGTCCGTTTCGAGTTCCGCTTGGGCGCGGTCAGGCATGTTCGACCAGACAGCGACCAATCGGTCAAGCCGGCCCGCATCGGCCGTGTACAGTCCCGCGGATTGCTCGAGCCGCGACTCGTTTGCGCCGAAGGTCAGTTGAGCCGGCGGATTCGTATCACCGAAACGCAGCGTGGCCTGTGCCGTGGCAACCGGCGGAATTCCGATCTGAAACTCGTTGTTTCCCGGCATGGAGCTTGGCCGCGGGAATAGGCGCAACCGGACATCGAGAAACTCAGTGTGCTCGCGCGATGAATTGGCTGGTTGGTTCCATTCAATCAAGTAGCCGGGCTTGCCGGGAACAGTCAATACGGGGTGCGATTTTCCGTCGATCAGGCATCCATCCGGGGCGTCGAGATTGGTATTGGTGATCGGTAGATAAATCCGCATCGGCCGATCGGGCGCGACGAGCGCGATTTTATAGCGGGCTTCGACCGTTGCCGACTGGCGACCGTCGATCACGACAGCGTAATTCGCGGAGGTCATCAAATACGCCGGCGAGGGTTTCGAACGCTCCGAGGCCAAACGACGAAGCCCAGCCAGCAATTCCTGAGGGACGTAAAGCAACGATTCCTTCCCCGCGGCCGGTTTATCGTCGGGTGTGGTCGGGATGAGCACGGAATAGCGATCCGCCAGTTTCTTGGGGGCGCCGCTGGAAACGGCCGCAGTGGGTGTCGTTTCGCGTGAAAGGGAATCGACGCTGCTTCTTGGTGATGGCTGTGCATGTCCCGACAAAGCGACAGTGCCGCAGATCAACAGGGCCATTGGCACGGAACCGCGAGGCAGAGCAGCGGTGCTGCCGAGTGGGATTCCACGCGGATCACGTTGGACAACGAACAGATTCTCGAACCAGCGAACCGGGACGACGGCAGACAAAACGAAACCGCACAGGCATGCACCGGCGAGAAATCCGTAGAATGCGGGAGCAGTGACTGCGGAGACCAACAGTACCGAAAGCAGGGCGTATCTCCATCGGGCGCGCGGTGACACAGTGTGGCGGGAGGGAGAGTTAGTGACAAAATCGTTTTGTGATACGTCACCAGGTGTTCGCTGCCATCGTCGAAGAAACTCCCGTTTTCTGATGAAAATGCCGATGGTCAGGCAGAACAGCAGGAGCATCCAGCCGACGAGGCGCGAACGCGTACGATGTAGAATCGAGAGTGATAGCGACTCCGGCAGGGAGAGCGATTCCGCGTGCCAATGCCGGCGGCTCGTGCGGGATTCCAGGTCGGATGCATTGTCAAACACAAATTCGTCTTGCGGATTGATCGAATCCGTATTCTCTAGTACTGGGTCGGATGGCTGCATCAGGAGATCGCGCCAGGCGGCGACTCGAAACGGATTGAACGTGGAAGCATCCGCGGAACGACCAAGCGGTCCGAATAGCCGCTCGTTCCAGGTGAAGTCCGAAATCGTTTCCTGCAGCCGCACGCCCTGAGGTTCGTTTGCCAGTTGGAATCCCGAGGGGAGCACAAAGTCCCAGTGAACCTTGAGAATATCATGATTGGTCACGGGGACGGGGATGTCGCGGAGATCGCGTAGCCAGGCCTGCCGTGCCGCGACGCGGTAACGCACTTCGACGATATTTTGCGTACGTCGGGGCAATGGCGGGAGCACGAACTCGTCGTTCTGTCGGGCAGCGCGCACGGTTTGGCCGGAGATCCTTACCCCCAATAGAGCGACCTCCGCCGGGAGTCGGAATCGAAACATGCCCGGTTGCGAATCAGGATCGATGAAGAACTCGGCGGTATGGATGTCATTGCCTGATCCGGAAGCCGCGAGCGACGAATGCAGGCGGAGTGTCGCGAATTTTGGGGCACTCTCCGATCCAACCGTGCGGCCGATCCGCAGATTCAGTGCGTCGCGCGGGCTGACGAAAGTCCAGGAACGACGTGTTTGCTGTGCTCCACGCGGGAACTCCGGAATGCCGGCGTCGCGAGATTCAGTTTCCGCCGCGTGCATTCCAGCTGTTTCCGATTCGACATCGATATCGGATGTTGCGAGCACCTCGACCTTTCCGGAAAAATCCTTTGCTCCCGGAACGACGGGCAATGAAACGGTTTTCTCGCCGGGTAACGCTCCGCTGCGATTTCCCGAGAGGCGGAAATCTTGACTGAGTGATACCGGAAGCCGGAATTCCCACAACTCGCCCCCGACGGGCAAGCTCCAGCGAGCCTCATAATTGCCAGGCAAGCGCCGTGGTTCGATCGGCAGCACGTCCGATCCGTATTGCAGTGACCATTGAAACGGAGGTCCGGCGGCCGTTAAGAACACGTACAGGGAATTGACCGCTTCTCCGTCAGGAGAGACGCTGACCAGGATGTTTTCCTTGACCTCCTGTGGCGACAAATCCATCCGCAGAACGGATCGTGCACGGATGGGGCGCTCGCGCGTCTCGAAGGAAACTGCTCCTTTGACGCGCTCTCCCATCGCATTCAGGATCAATCGTTTGTTATCACTTTGCGAGACCACTTCCTTCCAAAGAGGGCTTTCGAGCAGCGACTTGGGGAGTTCAGTCTCCGGGATCGTGCGAAATGCTTCGATGACGGTCGTATCGGCAGCCACGGTCGGGGGGTGCGTCGCGATCACCCAATGATCGATCGTCGTGCAGTCGAGCGGTTGGACGAGCGGGACTGCCAAAGTCTCGCCTGCCGGGAGCGGGACGCGAGTTGCAACAATCCGCATCGCTTTCGGATGTTCGGAATCGATGGCTTCAAGGAGTTCCAGGCTGAGGATACGGCTGCCTTCCTTTTCCGTTGCGACCTCCCAGTTCGTGATCACGGAATTTTCCGTTCGGGGAACGACCGTTGAAATTTCCCACCCCGGCGGGATGACGCATTGGAGCTCGAACGCGCTTCCCGAGGTGACGTGCCAATCGATGTCGGAATCGGCCTTCCAAGTGTCCGACTCGATCGAGAGGTGAGACGTCACGTGAGCCGATAAGCCGAGCCGAGGCCGCGCGATCTCCACGCTGAGCGATGCGTTTTGAGTCAATTGACGGAATTGAAATGTTTCCGTTTCCGGTGTGGTCGATACCGCCGCGGCAGTTCTGTAATCCTGTTCTTCATTAAATGAGCGGAGCTGCAGGGGACGCTCGACAACAAGCCGCAATAACCCCGACAGGAACACACCATGTTCCACGGTGACCTGCGGTAGAGTCCATTGCTGGTCGAAGCGCGCTGGTGCGAAACCGTCGATACGGATCGCGCGTGTTTGGCCGAGAATCGGTTCCGGCAGGCGCACTCGCACTTGTTGTTTGGAGCCGTTCGGTTGTGCATCCCAAGCCAGCGCGGTTTCCACTCCGCCGTAGGTCACTGTCTCGACGTCGACGCTGGCGGGAAGTGTCAGGTGAATTTCGTTGGTTGGGGAATTGTAAATTTCCGCGTTGATGCGCAGTTGCAGCTGCATTCCTTCCTGGCGGATCGTGCAGCTTAGTTCCTGGTCGAAGTAGATTTGCGGGGGTATATCCCCCTGGAGGCGGCTGTCGTTCACTTCAATGCGGGTTGCTGTTCGGTTGCCGAGACCGACCCGCCAGATTTTCCAGGAAGGTTCGTTCGAGGGAAGTGGTCCGGTGACGTCACCCACGCTCGCTCGTAAATGCTTCGATTCCGGCACCAGGAGTTCGATCTCCGTTACTGTTGCCGGAGCGACCCGTACGTCGAATTCCGTCCCCTTTCCTGTGCGCCGACCGGTATGACGCCACGATCCGGTGAGCTGTGTTCCCGCTTGGTTGGCAAGGAGAAACGTGCGACCCCCTTCGGATGTGCCCCACACCGCATCGAGTAAAGGGCGTGTCGCAACCACCGGGGAACGTTGCCCAGGAGCGGCGGGAACCGCCTCGTTTGTTCCAACAGAATGATTGCGAGGAAGGGACGTCGTTGGTGTCGACAGCCATCTTAATGTAGATACTTTGAGGTTCAGTGGTTCCAGATCGATCAGTGCCGCTGCATCCTCCGTTCGCCGAATCTCAGCGTCGAACTGTCCTTCCGAAAGAGTTTCTCCCAAGACACGCGCCGAGTATCGGGCGTGCACGATTCCAGCCGGGTTCGGCCGCACCGTTGCCGGCGCCGCGGACTTGTAGAGTTGCTCAAACACCTCGGAGCCGATCGGTTCGTAACTCTTGGGCCAACTCACCACCTCTTCCGCGGGGACATAAAGCTTGCGGATTTCCGGCAGTCCGAGCCCTTCTTCGGCCGCAAATGCCGCGGAACCGGCAGTGCTCGGGTTCCAAAGGCTTAAGAAAAACGAGTACAGGAACACGGCGGCGGTGAAGATTGTCGGCAGTACCAGCGCCACAATTCGGCCACCGGGCCGACGGCATCTGGATTTCTCCCGTCGAGCACTCCCGCGTTCGCTGCCGGTCATCGACTCGCCCCCGAGTTGTAGGAGGACAGAGAGCCGGCTAATTCGTCGGAAGCAGGCCGCATTGCCGTGGGATCTTCGGAACCCGCACCCAAAATGACGGGACGACTCGCCGTGGACCCGGAAGTCTTCGGTGTTGTGTGCGATGGGGCGAGTTCGGTGGAAGGAGCGACCGTTAACAAGACCGATGAGCGGTCCCGTTGGAACGCTCCGTCGATCACCGCCGCGAGGACGGCCAGCAACAGCCCCAGAATTGCCGGTTGGATCAGCAGTTGCACGGGTGCGGCAGAAAAAGTCCAGAACAATGCCGCGACAAACGCAAGAATCAACGGGGTCATGACCGTGCGAGAAGCTGGAATCTTCAGCAGGACGAAACCGCCACCCAGCGCGAGACCCGCGCCGATCAGCAGGACCATCGATTGGTGGAGCGCGACCATTCGCAATGTCGCGGCCGGCGCGGATCTGCTGAAGACATAGAAGTTCCCTTCCAGAACTTCCTCCATTTCCGCCGGACCGTCGGCCGCTCCAATCCAGCTCGCTGGAGCGTCATAGGGGGGGCTCGCGACGCGTGACCAATACCAGGATTGTCGTTCCCAATGGAATCGTGGGACAAACCCGTCGGGGTAAGACCACAAGTATCTGTCGGCCGGCATCACGACCTCCCAGACAGTCTGTTCCGTCCAGACATTGGCCGTAAATCGAGGCGCGGCAAGATCGCGGTTGACGGTCCAACCGAAAGATCCTTCGTCAGAGAGTGAATATTCAATCGTGAGCAAATGGCTGCCGCGCTCGACATCGCGCGAGATTTGCAACTGATAGCCTTTCAATGCGTCATCGGTTGATAATTTCTCGGTTGGTTCCACGGGACGGTCATCCCACCAGAATCGGGAGTTCAGGCATCCGCTCGGAACGCCGACTTCAAGCGTCGAGAGGGCTCCCTCGACACGATAACGAGCCTTAAGGCTGACATTCCCGTCGGCGTGAAGAATCGTCCGCACGTAACTTCTCTGAATCGTGAAGTCCTGGGCGGAATCACGCCGCAACTCGCTTAGTTTGAGCGGTACGGCGGCTGCTTCGCCCATCGTCATCCAGATGGTCGACGAATCATTCGTGCCCACCGCATCCGTGGGAGAAAGTTGCGGAGTCCAATTTGTATCGGAGACCGCCAAGTCGGCGATCTTCGAGTTCCGCACCGCCACCTGCACGGGAGAAATTCGCGGATCGCTTGACTGAACCAGTGGAAGAGAAATCGCCGCTTCTTTTACACGGGGGGCTCTCTCGGGTAACGGCACGTCATAACGCGCAATCACGCGAAACTCCCCTTTGAGGGGCTCCGGCAAACTGACCCGTGCTTTTTCGTTTTCGACAGTGTCTTGCGGCGTCCAGACAGGGTTCAGCTGTACTTCCTGGTCCCGTTCCGATTTTCGCAGCGAGAACACGATGCGTCGATCGAGGCCCTTGGGAACGAGCAGGCCGATCTCGCTCGCCGGCTCGAACTTCACGTCGTAGACGATTCGCTGTTCAACATGGAGCCGGTTCTCCGTTAACTCGGTTTCCACTTCCGCACGGGCACGCATCTGCCGCTGATGGACCGTCACGCTCACTTTGAAACGGGTGACGGAGTTCGCATCGACGAGAGATTCCGTGCGATTGAGCCCGCGCAGAAATTCCGGGAGGTCGATCAATTTGCGGCGGACCGTCGGGACAGGTCGGACGACGGTTCCATCGACCGGCTCGACTTTCGATTCCACATTCTCGTCATCGACGATCACCACGATCGGTTCGGGAGGACTGGGGGCCTTTGCGCGCGGCAGACTGAGCGATACTGACGATTTCTCCGGAGAAAATTCCAGTCGCGTGCGAAACCGGACTCGAAAATCTCGCTGTGCCGGGTCGGCGACTCGAATTCTCCAGGAATCGTCCTTGTATTCCACGTCTACCGCCCCGGCTGCCGTCCGCGGTGGGTCGATCTGCTTCCAACCTTCCGTTCGCCAGCCGGGCCAATTCAACTCCACCGACGGAACTGCTCCGCTGGTCAGGTTGTAGCGCAAGTCCGCGATCAACTCCACACCCTCGGTGGACGTATGGAGGAAATAGACCGGATCAGCGCCATACTGCGGCTCGATCTGCTCGATTCGCAGATCGAGTCGATACGGTTGCTGATTGAATCGATACGCGCTGTCGGCCTGTGAACTGACCGACAAATCGGAGATATTCACGCGGCGGACGCTTTCTCCTCCCAAATGTCGTATCAAGAAGCCTTCCGTCGAGCTGATCGCGATTTCGCCCTGTTGAATCCGCGCCCGCTCCACTTGAAAGCCCGACAATGACAGCTGCCCGTTGGTTGGAAAAGGCGCTTCGAGTTCCCATTTCAATTCGACCAGTCCTTCGGTCGGCTCCGTGAATTCAACCGTGACCGAGCGCTTCGCATCGACGTCTTCCTGGCCGTATTGTTTCGCGTCGACCTTTTGCTGCCCGTTCTGGGTCTCGAAGGCGCGTTGCAACTCGAAGCCGGGAGGGAGTTGAACTTTCACCCGCTGAAAACTCCCCTGACGCGCCCGGATCTTCTGAACGGCCTCCAACAACACCGACGCGCCGTTATGCGCTAAACTCAATCGCAGCGATGTTTGTGCCTCCAACGTAGCCTCGGCGTCGATTTGCGGCATCCAACGGAGATCAATCCGTTCGCCCAGCCCGACCACCTCAACTTCCGTCGACCCGTCCTCCAAAGCTCGGGATTGCGGGAATGACGTCTCCAGAGGCAGGATGCGCACATGGGTGGGAATGCGGATCTTCAGCTTGGTGGCAGTCGCTTTGGGAAGCGTCAAATCCAATCGGCGGGATGGCTGCTTCCGGATTAAGACTCGCATCGGCACCGTAAGATCGTGCAACCCGCGCCCTTTCAGGAACCAGGCCATCCCTTGATCAAAACCAGCTTCGGTAACGGCGGGAACTCCCTCGCCGACTCCCTGATGAGCCGCTCCCGGGATCGCAAAGGCCTCTTCCATTCGCAACGGAACGCGGACCCACGTGTCGTCGCGCTGAATTTGTATTTTGATGTTCGCCGTCAATTCGGCCCGGTCATCATTCGCGGTGCCGGTAAACGAGATTTCCGCGATGGTGAAATCGGGCAGCTCCACCCGGGGACGGTTCCGAGTCTTCAACCACTCCAGGAACTCCTTGAGCGTGGCATCGACCGGAACCGGAACAAGCTGCTTTGCGTCGTTCTTCAGCCAGATCACGTCGCCGGGAATCATCGGAGCTGGGTCGGCCTGGCGATCGCCAATATCTCCCGAGTCGCTGGGGGCAGGGGGGATCGGTGGTCTCGTCTCGCTGGCCGGCGCGGCGTCCGATTTCTTGGACGGCTCCTGGGCCGGGGTGCGCCCGGCGCAGAGCAGCAGCATCAGCAGGGCGATCAAGATCGGTCGAAGTTTCTGCACGTCGATCCCTCGTCGATGACCCGCATGGGCTGGCTCCGAAGAGTTTCGCCACGGGAGACGCCGGCATTGGCATTCACAGGTTGGGGAGTGATTTAGATAGGACATCGCGACGGATGGCCGGCGTACGGCGAGATGATTGGAGTTGGCCACGTCCCCTCCGGTCACCCGTTCTTCCCCCATCATACCCCGCCCATCAACCCCTCAGTAGCAGGAATCTTCCCCCGCCATCCCTTCCTGAACGCTCCTCGCGGGCGAAGCCGGAACAACTTACGCTTTTTCCAGCTGCAAGATTATAGCATGAAATGGGTTGCGCGTGGTGCTTGACGCCGGGTTTCAGCCCAGAAGTCGGGCCAATTCTTCATGAATTTGCCCCCCGTTCGTCGCCAGCAGGTCCGGAATCTCGATCCGAAAGGGGGGGCCAGACATCGTCGTCACTCGGCCACCAGCTTCCGCAACGATCAACGCCCCCGCCGCCATGTCCCACGGCTTTAAGCTGCTCGACCAGAAGCCATCGATTCGCCCGCAAGCCACATAAGCCAGATTGAGGGCCGCCGAACCGGTCCGCTGCACGGTTTGGGCAGCGGGAATCACTTTCAGAAACCGCTCGACCGCGGGGTTGTCGGCTCCCTCTCCAACCGGCAGGCTCGCCACCACCATCCCGTGCCGCAGCTCCTTCACCCGCGAAGGTTGAATCACCCTCCCATTGAGGTTCGCTCCCCCGCCGCGCACCGCGCAGAACATTTCATCCCGGTTCGGGTCGAAGATCACCCCGACCGCGAGTTGCCCCGCCTTTTCGAGCGCAATCGAAACGGCGTAGTAGGGGAATCGATGAACATAGTTCGAAGTCCCGTCGAGCGGATCAATCACCCAGCGGCACGACGATTCCCCGGTGCTTGTCGAGAGATCTTCTTCACCGAGAAACCCATGATCCGGGAACCGCGCGTGAATCACGTCGTAAATCGCTTTCTGTGCCGCGACGTCTGCTTCGGTCACCAGATTGGCGGGGCTCTTCTCGCTGACGGTGAACCGCTCGGCCCAGCTTTCGAGCACCGCTCCCGCGGTCCGCGCCGCCTCCTGTGCCGCCGCGAGCGCTGCTTGTAAAAAATCCGTTTCGCTCAAAATCGTCTCCCAGTTTGACGTCTTCCGCGCCGCGCCATTATGCGACACAGGGTCGTTCGTCGGCAACCGTCCCCCGCTCGCCAAAATACGAATTCCGCTCGTGAGGGGGCCCGCATCGGCACCGTCCGCTATCCGCGTCCCCAAGGACGAAGAGTGTGCAAAACTTCTCAAGAAGCGGACGCTGACAAACCTCTACAACGAACACTCGACCTGTCGCGGCGGTGCGTTCGTCCGCGAACGGGGTATGTTCCACAACGTCTGCCCGGACTCGGAAGCGTTCATTCGCGAGTCGACACGGTTTATCGGGTCGATCCTGACGGGGGAAGCCTCGTAGCGATGGAATTGAGGAGCAGAGTATGCCGAAGGCTTTTCGAGGCACGCCATCCGCGTGATAATCCTGGCGGGCCTCGAAGACTCGCCCCACTCTACTAGACTCAAGAGATACAAGCCGTACCGAAGGTAGAGACGAATCGTTGCCGAGTTTACCCCGAGAGCCGGCTGCATGAGCACCACGTCACATGAGCAAACGACGACGCCCGCGGATAGCGGACGCGGATCCGGTGACCTGCCCCAGGCAGACGCCATGCATTCCGGCGCCAGCGACCGATTGTATCGTATCGTCTGGCGGTGGCACTTTTATGCCGGAATGATGATTTCGCCAGTGCTGATCGTGGTGGCCGCCACCGGAGCGCTCTACATCTTCAAAGACGAGCTGGAAGCGGTACTGTACCCCGGGGTCACTTACGTCGAGCCAGCTGCCGAGCGTACTTCGTACGAACAGCAGATTGCCGCCGTCCGTGCGAGCGTGCCTGGAGCAAATAAAACTGTTCTGTTGCAAGTGTTCACCAACCCAAAACGAGCCACCAGCATGGTGATGGTCGGTGGAAAAGCTCAATACGTTTACTCCGATCCCTATCGGGGCCACTACCTGGGTGCCATCGAACCAGGCGGCTTTTTCGACGTCGTGCTAAAGCTTCACCGGACCCTCTTCTTGGACACGACGGGCCGGATCATCGTCGAGCTGACCACCTGCTGGTCGATCGTGCTCGTGGTTACCGGTATCTATCTGTGGTGGCCGAGCAAGGCGCACCAACTGTGGGGCGTGTGGCTGCCGCGGTTGCGCAGGAATCCGTATGTGATCCTGCGAGACCTGCACTCATTGAGCGGCTTCTACGTGGCGATCATCGCTACTGTCATTTTGCTGACTGGCTTGATCTACACCTACGTCTGGGGAAGCGGTTTTCAATACGCTTCGAAGAAGACCGACGCCTACGATATGTTTTCCAAGTCTATGGTATGTAAGTCGCCGCCCGACGCTAAGGATCTGCCCATTGATCGGATCATCGAGATTGCGCAACAAAGAATGCCCGGCAATAACCTGACCGTCTGGTTCCCGCGTATTCCCAACGGAGTCTATTTGGTTACCGCCAATAATGATCGCGGGCCGCAGGTCAATGAGATGTTGTTCATCGACCGCGCCTCGGGTGAAATTCTGGAGGATCGCTATAACAGTCAGAACAAGGTGATTTACCAGATCGGGTCGTGGAATTATGCACTGCATGTCGGCTCGATTCTGGGGATGACATCGAAAATCCTGTGGCTGGTGACCTGCCTGGTTCTGATGACGCTGCCCGTGACTGGCATCTGGATGTGGTGGGAGCGCCGCCCGAGAGGCCGGCTCGGCTTGCCCCGCCGCGTCGTCGCTCGACGCCCCCGCTGGCTGGTGTTCACCATTACCGCAACGAGTCTATTGCTACCAGCGCTGGGCCTCTCAGTGGTCGTGTTGCTGGTAGGAGACCAGCTATTGGTGCGACTGCGGAAGCAGTGAGCTTGACTGCGAACACAGAGGAGTAGCGACTGTCTTGGGGATCAAGTGGGATCAAGAGATTTTTGGTGAGTTCCTCC
>CAZVJA010000084.1:0-20551 GCA_964626885.1 uncultured Planctomycetaceae bacterium
ATGCCGCGAAAGTCGCCGCCGAGAAAAAGGCTGCGGAAGAAAAAGCCGCCGCTGAAAAACTTGCTGCAGAGAAGAAAGCTGCGGACGAGAAAGCAGCCGCCGAAAAATTAGCGGCGGAAAAGAAAGCTGCGGAAGAAAAGGCCGCGGCCGAGAAGCTTGCCGCCGAGAAGAAAGCGGCGGAAGAGAAGGCGGCTGCTGAAAAGCTCGCTGCCGAGAAGAAGGCTGCGGAAGAAAAGGCTGCCGCTGAAAAACTCGCGGCGGAGAAGAAAGCTGCCGAAGAGAAGGCGGCCACCGAGAAGTTAGCAGCGGAGAAGAAAGCCGCGGAAGAAAAAGCCGCCGCGGAGAAAGCGGCGGCCGAGAAAAAAGCCGCTGAGGAGAAAGCGGCAGCCGAAAAAATAGCTGCTGAGAAAAAGGCTGCGGAAGAAAAAGCTGCCGCCGAGAAAAAGGCCGCGGAGAAAAAAGGAGAGAACCCGCCCGCCAAGCCGAAGGAATCGGCCAGATTCGATCAGCCGGCACCGCCTCCCCTCCCGGAAGCGTGACTCCGGCTTGATGAGAGTCGAATACAGAAACCGCTGGAACAACAGTTCCGGCGGTTTTTTTTGATAATCCACGTAGCCACGAGGACTTGTCGCGGATTGTCCCGTCTGGTTGCGTACCGTCACGAGTTGCGGAATAAGCGGGGAATCCTTTTACAGGGATGCTCACGTTCTTAAAATCGAAGACTGCGGCAAAGGGTTCGTATCGCTGAAATTGCCCTCGATCTGAGGAGTCTGCCATGAGTACCGAGAAACTGTTGATCAACGGAGCGTGGGTGGCTTCAGTCGGAACGAAGACGTTTCAGGGAATCAACCCGTCCACGCGTGAGCCGTTGCCCGGCCATTTTCCCGTCAGTCCCTGGAACGAAGTGGAGCAAGCGATCGATGCGGCTCAGGCCGCCTTCTGGAGAATGCACGGCTGGTCGGGAGAGCGCTTCGCGACCTATCTGGAACGTTACGCGGAGCGGATCGAGGGGCGCGCGGAAGAACTTGTCGAGACGGCCCATCTGGAAACGGCTCTGCCGAAGCAGCCACGGCTGAAGGATGTCGAGCTTCCCCGGACGACCAGCCAACTCCGACAAGCTGCCGCCGCGGCGCGAGACGGCTCATGGGTCGCGGCAACAATCGACACGAAGGGGGGCATCCGCTCCTGCTTCGGACCGATCGGTCCGGTCGTGGTTTTTGGGCCGAACAACTTTCCATTTGCGTTTAATGGAATGGCGGGAGGAGATTTTGCAGCCGCGGTGGCCGCCGGAAACCCAGTGATCGCAAAAGGACACTCGTCGCATCCCCGAACGACGAAAATCTTCGCGGAGGAGGCGCAGGAAGCGGCCCGCGACACAGACATGCCTCCTGGATTTGTGCAATTGATTTACCGCACCAGCCACGCGGACGGAGAGAAGCTGGTCGCTCATCCGAAGATCGGAGCCGTCGGTTACACCGGCGCACGCCATACGGGGCTGGTTCTGAAAGCGGCCGCTGATCGTGTCGGCAAGCCGATCTATCTGGAACTTTCGAGCATCAATCCGGTATTCATTCTTCCGGGCGCGCTGGACGAGCGGGGGGAGCAGTTGGCGACGGAGTTCACCGGCAGTTGCCTGATGGGGACGGGGCAGTTCTGCACGAATCCGGGTTTGGTCGTGCTTCCCGGCGGAGGGGCTTCCGAGAACTTTGTGGCTGCCGTTACGAAGAAATTCTCGGAAGCACCGGTGGGAACCATGTTGAATGAAGGTGTCGCCGCGAATTTCGAGGCGGGCATTCACGCTCTGCAAAAGGCGGGAGCGAAAGTCTTGACGGGAGGGAGTGCCGGGGGAGGGCAAGGGGTTTCCTTCCAGAACACGCTCTTACGAGTCGACGGGGAGACGTTTCTCAAACATGCCGAGGCGCTTCAAACCGAAGCCTTCGGGAACGGCTCGCTGTTTGTCGTCGCGGATGACGTGTCGCAGATGCTCGAAATCGCCGGTGTGCTCGAAGGAAATCTGACCGGTGCCATTTACAGCCATACCGCGGAGGTGGACGATCCACTTTACGAACGTCTGGCGGCGTTGCTGCGGCAGCGCGTGGGGCGCCTGCTGAATGATAAAATGCCGACAGGAGTGGCTGTGTCCCCCGCCATGAATCACGGCGGTCCGTTCCCCGCGACGGGGCACCCCGGTTTCACGTCGGTTGGGATTCCGGCGTCGATCCACCGGTTTGCAATGCTGCAATGCTACGACAACGTCCGGCCGCATCGTCTGCCACCGGCGCTGCGTGACAAGAATCCCACCGGCAAGATATGGCGGTTCATTGACGGTGCCTGGTCACAAGCGGATGCGGGGACATAACGGAGCCCGTGCCCCGGCGACCGCGAGCGGCTTAATCAGTTCAGCGAAGCGGCTAGATCAGTTCCGCGATGGGGGTGCCGCCGTTGACGATCTTCATCTGTCGGCCGCGCGGCGTGAACACCGTATTCAGCGGAATGCCGAGTGCCTGCGCCACGGTCGCCCAGATATCGCCCGGGAGGTAGCTTTTGCCGACGACAGACACGCCGTCGGCGTCGGTTGCGCCAATGGCCTGGCCGGTCTTCAGGCCTCCCCCGCCGAGCACGACCGACCAGCTTGTCGCCCAGTGGTCCCGGCCGGTATTTTGATTAATGCGCGGCGTGCGGCCGAATTCTCCCATCCAGACGACGACTGTGTTGTCGTACAATCCGCGATCCCGCAGGTCGTCGACCAGTGCCGACATTCCCTGATCGAGCGTGGGGAGCAGTCGGGTCTTTTGTGTATCGAAAACGTTCTGGTGCAAGTCCCAGCCGTTCATCGAGACTTCCACGAACGGGACGCCGGTTTCGACCAGACGACGAGCCATCAGGCAACCGCGTCCGAATTCGCTGTCCCCGTATTTCTCTCGAACTCCCGCCCCCTCCTCTTCGATCCGGAAAGCCTTCATTTGCTCTGACGACATCAAATTGACGGCTCGCGTGTAAATGTCTTTGTGCGCCTGGGGGGCATCGCCTCGTTTCGAGCTGATGAATTGAGCTTCGATGGTCTCAAGCATGGCCAGGCGTTGCTGCATCCGATCACTGTTTCCACCGGAGGGGACGGCATTGCGGATGCGGCCGTTGCTGTCGACCACGAAGGGAGCATGTGACATGCCGAGGAACCCCGGCCCTTCGCTCGGCCCGCCGATGGAGACGAACGCGGGGATTTCCAGCTGTGCACGCTTCGGACCAAGCTGCTGACTGGCGATCGACCCGAAGGTGGGATGGGTGATCGTGGAATCGGGGACGAACGAGGTGTGCAGGTAATACCGACCTCGATTGTGATCGGCCTCGCGCGTGCTCATCGAGCGGACGATCGCGAGCTTGTCCATAATTTGCGCGGTCTTCGGCAAGTGCTCGCAGATCTCGAGACCGGCCTTGGCGGAGATCGGTTTGAACTCGCCGCCGTTTTTCGAGCCCGGCTTCATATCGAACAGGTCGATGGTCGGCGGGCCGCCTCCCATCCACATCAGGATGCAGGCTTTCTGATTCCGCTGGACCTCGGCGGCGTGGGCCTCGAGATGATTCAGAAACGCTGAAGCTGCCGCGGCCGTCGTACCGGCGGCGATTGACGCATGTTCGAGGAAATGGCGACGGTTCATGCGGGGAGTTTTGTCTGTCGCCATGCGATGTTTCTCCGATTTTTCCTGATGGAACGATTTGGTGCTTACAGCTTCAGTCTCAGCAGGCTGACTCAGTGGTTGATAATGAATTCGTTCGAGTTGAGGACCGCCCAGAAGACATCTTGAAACGCCGCGAAGGGGTCGCCGGTCTGCTGCACAATGCCGTCGGCGGTGTGCAGTTCCTTTCGCGTCGGCATTCGTCCCAGGGCGGAAAGATATAATTGCTGGACTTTCTTAACGTCGGATTCACTGTCCGACAGGACCGTGTGGAGATAGCTCCCTTTCTCCGCGCTGATGGCCCGTTCGATCATGGGGCCGTTCATCATCATCAGCGCCTGGGGAATAGTGCCATTGAAGGTCGTCGCCTCGTCGTTCTCGTCGGTTCCAAAGGTGAGAACGAATTGGTCGAGCCACTCGGACCGTTGCTTTTCCTCAGCAGCGGCATCATCTCCCGCTGTCTTATCGGCCTCAGTAGCGATGAGGAGTGAGTCGTAGAGTTGTTCCGCTTCCATCGGTTTCAGGTACATCCGGCTGAAGAGGGGCATCTTGCCCGAGGCCGGGTCATCTTCGGTGTTCCGCGGACCTGGTTGGCTGGTCAGATTGTATGCCTCGGAATTCGTGATCCAGCGGATCAACTTCTTCACATCGTAACCCTGTTTGACAAACTCCGTGGCCAGCAGATCGAGCAGTTCCGGGTGAGACGGGGCCTTGTGCGGCCCCATGTCGTCGACGGGATTGGTGAATCCGTATCCGAAGAACCGTCCCCACGTGCGATTGACCAGTGCCCGCGCAATGAGCGGGTTCTCGCCGTGCGTCATCAGGCGCGCCAATTCCGTACGGCGGACGGTGGTGGCACCGTCGTCTATCTTCTCACCCAAGAAGGCCGGATAGGCCACCTGCATCTCGCCATTGCGTCGCTCGAAGAAGACCGGTCCGGCGAAATCTTCGTTCACCAGTTCCGAATAATCGTCCATCTGTCGACCGGTGTCGGGATTTGGTTTGCGATGGTCGATTCGACGTGACTGGCGGAAGAAGCTGTTCAATTCCCAGAATTGCCGCTGCTTCCACTCGTTGACGAATGGATGATCGTGGCATTGCGTGCATTGCAACTGCGTGCCGAGAAACAGCCGCGCGGTCTTGGCGGTCGCCTGCACGGCTTCATCGCGCATCGTCATCTGGGCGAGCAAGTAATTGACGGCGCCGGTTTCGTCGAATCGCCCTTCGGCCGAGATCAGCTCGACGACAATCTCATTCCACGGGCGGTTCTTCTCGAATGCTTCACGTAGAAACTTCTGAAAAGCTTCCCGATTGACTCGGGCGGGGGTCTGGCGGCCGATACACAGGTTCGTCCAGACCGTCGTCCAGTGGCGTACATAATCCGGGCTGTCGAGCAGACGGTCGATGAGCTTGGCGCGCTTTGCGGGATCTTTATCACCGACGAACGACTCAACCTCGGCCCCGCGAGGAATATGGCCGACCACATCCAGATGGACGCGCCGCATCCATTCGTAGTCATCCGCGGCTGGTGAGGAGTCTGCCTCGTTTTCATCCCAGACTTTGCGGATCGCGGAGTCGATTTGCGGGATGAGTGGGTCGTTCGAGCCGGTGCTGAACGATTTTCGCTTCGGACTACCGCCGCGCGGCGCGTTTCGTGCCGGAGATGCGACTTTTGGGCGTACCTCTTTTTCCGCTGCGAATGCCAGCTGGTCAGCCGAGAAAAGGACCGCCCATGCGAGGCACGAGGAGATCGCGAACGAGACGATGACCGATGGCAGCGGTTGTCTTGTCACGCTGGGTTTCCCTGGTGGCCGAAGAATCGGGAAATCTCTCAATGTAAAACGGACCTGATCGCCGGATGCGCGCAACCGGCGAACTCTTGCTTCGACAGGAATCCTCTCACTTCAACGGCCCGAGGAGACTCGAAGTGGTTTCAGAACCGAGAGGGCGAGGCTCCCGCCGAGCCGCTGTGACCGAAAGTCTCTCGTTATGGCGGCTCCGCGGGAGCGTCGCCCTCCCAAATGCAGGGTTTTGAAAACACTTATCGAGATTCACATGCCCCCTTCAGAGATTCCAAACACCGAAGGAGGACAACCGGACCGTCTCTTCCCCAAAAAAGTGATAGGAACCGGGGAGAAGAGTTGGTCACGGACTCGTCTTATCATATCGATCTCCGCACCGGACTGTCGAGGTGGCGTATTGTCGGTTCCGATTGGGCCGTGTAACATCCAGTCGAGCGGAAATGAATCCAGTCTCGAACTTCGGTCCGGACCATGCAACCGCTGAAAACGACACACACAACTTTGCGGCAGCCCCATCGGCTCCGGAATGTTCGAGATGGCAACCAGCTTCCCAACCAACATCTCTCAGACAGCGGCAACCGGCTCATCGGACTCGCTCGAAGTCTATTTGTTGGGAACGCTCGATTTTGATGCGGCCCTCTTCTTGCAGGAACGCCTCGTCTATGAAATCAGCGGGCGGGACGATCGCCAGGGAGCGTTGCTGCTGTGCGAGCATCCCCCGGTCGTCACGGTCGGGCGGGGAGGGAGCCGAGCCCATTTCCGCCGCGATCCCGCGGAATTCGCGACGCAAGGGTTGAACGTCCGTTGGCTGAACCGGGGGGGAGGCTGTCTCGTTCATGGACCGGGGCAACTGGCGGTCTATCCGATCCTTCCCCTCGCGCGGTTGCAACTTCACCTGGATGAATACCTCCACCGTCTCGAAGAGAGTTTGATCGGGGCCGTTAAACCGCTGCATGTGGCCGCCGAGCGTCGAATCGGCCGACGAGGGGTCTGGTCTCCCGCGGGACAATTTGGATTTGTCGGCGCGGCGGTGAAGCGTTGGGTCTCGTATCACGGCTTGTTCGTCAACGTCGATCCTTCGCTGCGCTTGATGCGACTCGTCGATCCCAGCGGGACCAATGAGTGGGTTACTTCTCTGGCTGCGGAGCGCGTGCGGCGAACCTCGATGCACGCCGTTCGGGAGGGAATGGTCACGAACCTGGCGGAACGGCTGGGTTACGCGAGCGTGCACGTTTATACGGGCCATCCGCTGCTGGCGCGCACGGTGAGGAGAGTGCATGTCTACGCTTGAAATTCTCGGCGAAGTTCCGGCGCGTCCCGCGCGCCGACTCCCACCGTGGCTGAAACGTCCGCTTCCTGAGCCTGGCATGCAGTTCACCAGCCAGGTAATCGACGACTTGAAGCTGGAAACCGTTTGTGAAAGCGCGAAGTGCCCGAACCGCACGGAATGCTGGTCGCATCGCACGGCGACTTTCATGATTTTGGGGAATGTCTGCACTCGCCCGTGCGGTTTTTGCTCGGTCCCGAAAGGGAAAACGGAAGTCGTCCAGCTCGATGAACCGGAGCGAGTGGCCGAAGCCGCGGAACGGCTGGGCTTGAAACATGTGGTGATCACGTCCGTTACCCGCGATGACCTGCCGGACGGCGGAGCAGAGCATTTTTATCGCTGTGTTCTGGCGGTGCGAGAACGAACCGGTGCCGCGGTGGAAGTGCTCACGCCCGACTTTCTCGGGGATCTGAATGCGGTCGATCGGGTCGTGGCGGCTCGTCCGGATGTGTTCAATCACAATACCGAGACGGTGCCGCGTCTGTATCATCGCGTGCGTCGCAATGCCTCCTATCAACGCACGCTCGATTTACTGGCCCGCGTCAAGCAGATCGCGCCGGAGATACCGACCAAAAGCGGCTTGATGCTCGGGCTGGGAGAAACAACTGAAGAAGTGCTCGCTGTATGTGCCGACCTGCGGGAAGTCGGTTGCGAGATGATCACCATCGGCCAATACCTCCAGCCAAGCCTGATGCATCTTCCCGTGGAACGATACGTTCCGCCGGAAGAGTTTGACCAAATTGGCGACCTTATCCGCCGGCTCGGTTTTCAAATGGTGGCGAGTGGGCCGTTCGTCCGGTCGAGCTATCACGCCGGGGAGATGGCTTCGGTTCTGTCGGCCGAACGATCCTGAATTTCAATTCGATGACATCCCGGCGTCATCTTCGGCTCGGGAATGTGAGCATCCATGTCCTCCCCGATCATCCTTCCAGAATTGACAGAGGCGGAAGCCGAAATCCGCGTCGGCTCGTGGTTCGTCGAGCCGGGATGGTTCGTCGAGGAAGGGGACCGGGTCGTCGAAGTGCTGCTCTCCGGGATTACGTTCGATGTCACATCACCGGTGACGGGAGTTCTGGAGCGAATCGATCTCCCGATTGACGCGGTTGTCGCGCCCGGCGACGTGCTGGGTTGGATTGGTTCGGGAAATGGTGAAGGAGATGGTAAATTGGCGCGGACGGCTGACTAGCGTTCGCGAAGGATTCCCTCAGGGAAACAACGAGGAGCAGTGGGCAGCAGGGGAACAGTATGATCTGGGAAAAGATCCGAGGGCACCAGCAACAGATCGAGATGTTCCGCAGATCGATCGGCCGCGGCAGGCTCGCTCATGCGTATTTGTTTCTGGGGCCGGAAGGGATCGGCAAGAAACTCTTTGCCCGGTCGCTGGCGCAATGCCTCTTCTGTGAACGGTTTTCTGATGCCGACCTGGAAGCCTGCGGAGAGTGCAACTGCTGTCGGATGATGCAGGCCGGGTCTCACCCGGATTACCTCCATATCAACCGTCCCGACGGAAAAAACGTCGTGCCGATCGAGTCAATCGTCGGCGACGACAGCCATCGTGGTCGCGAGGGGTTGTGTCACGATATCTCGCTCAAGCCGATGGCGGCCCGGCGGCGAATCGCGATTGTCGACGATGCCGATTTTCTGAACGCCGAGAGTGCGAACGCCCTGTTGAAGACGCTCGAAGAGCCGCCGGCGGGATCGATTTTGATTCTCATCGCGACCGATGCCGACTCGCAGTTGCCGACGATCCGCTCGCGATGTCAACCGGTCCGGTTCTCTCCTCTCAAACCAGCCGAGGTGGCGGCGCTGCTCTTGGAATTGGAACTTGCGGAGAGCACCGAGGAAGCTGAGTCTGCCGCACGGCTTAGCGACGGTAGCCTGACTGCCGCCGAGCGATTGCTCGATCCGCAGTTGCGAACTCTCCGCGACACGGTGTATACGGGGCTTGCGGTTGAGCCGTATCGAGGGTTGGAGATCGCGGAGAAGGTGTTGGCGGGGCTGGCTGCCATCGGCGGAGATGCCCCGGCTCAAAGACAAATTGCAACGTGGGTTGTTCGGTTCACGGCCGAGTATTTTCGCGCGGTGCTATGGGAGCTGTGCGCTGACTATCCGGCGAGTCAACTTAATAATCGGGAACAACAGATCGACGAAGCGCGCCCGTTTGCGGCACGGCTGGATGGGAATTCTGCGGAATCGACGGAACTCGTGGCCGATTTGCTCGAGCGGACCGCGCGAACCGAAGAGCACCTTGCAGCCTTTACGCCGGTTCCGATGTGCCTGGAATCGCTCTTCTTGGATTTGGGGCGCTTGCTACGAGTCGCCCCCGCGCGTCAGTAATCGTCCCACGACGCCCACTTAACGTTTCTGTGGCGACAAGCGGGTATCCGCTAGAGACTCAGAACCATTGCCGGATTCGAAGTGCGCGTCCGAAACAGCACTCTTCCGCGCCACTTGTCAAATCGGTAAGATCACAATGGCTACTCTGGTGAGTGTGTCTCAATCGTTGGGAGTTGTGGTTCGCAATATCGAACGCGGAAAGCAGCGGCAAGATGAGCAATCGCTACGTCGTCCGATATGGCTCGACCCGCATGGTCGGCGAGTTCACAACGAAAGGCGCTCACCCGATGGCGCGGAGTTCCGCGGTGGTCATCCGGAGCGAACGGGGGGTCGAATGGGGCGAAGTCCTTTGTCCCGCCACCGACCAAACCCGCAATTACCTGGGGGGGAAGGAGAACCCGGGGCGCATCCTGCGGGAAGCGACGGAGGAAGATTTTCGCAAGCGGGATGAACTGCAGCTGACCGAACGGGATGAATTCCAGCGCTGCCGGGAGATGATCGCCGAGTACAAGCTGCAGATGCAGCTTGTCGACGTTGAGCATCTGTTTGGCGGCGAGCGGCTGGTGTTTTACTACCTGTCGGAGCAACGCGTCGATTTCCGCGAATTGGTGAAAGCGCTGGCGAAGGAATTCCGCACACGGATCGAGATGCGGCAGATCGGTGTTCGCGACGAAGCCAAGCTGCTGGCGGATTATGGTGATTGCGGCAAGCCGACCTGTTGCAACACGCATTTGCGCGAAATGCCGCCGGTCTCCATGAAGATGGCGAAAGTGCAGAAGGCGACGCTCGACCCGGCGAAAATTTCCGGACGTTGCGGCCGGCTCAAATGCTGCTTGAGGTACGAGTTCGACACCTACGAGGAATATCGCCGCGAATTGCCGCGCGTCGGCGCCACCGTCATCACCAAGCACGGACAGGGTAAGGTCATCGGCCAGGAGATTCTGGCGAGAAAAGTCGTTGTGATTTATGAAGGGCATCGGCAGATTCTGACGGACGAAGCGGACGTCCTCACGGTCGTCAAAAGCACTTCGGGACGAGGGGGGGGCAATCGGGAGGAGCCTCGTCCCCAGCCGGAGAACAATTGATCGAGGGGGTCAATGGCCGATCCATCGTCGGATGCTGATGGAAGCGCGTCGACTCGAATCAGCGAAAGACCTTGTGTGAGAGTAGGTTGAGGATATCGACTGGGGGGATTCCCAAGGCGGGCAACCCTCCAGTCTCCAGGGGCGAGGCAATTCTCAATTGCGAACCGGAGTAAAGTTGGTATCGTGGAAGCAGTGGTAATCGGGTCCATCTGCAACGCCTGTTCATGAGCTAAACAGATCCCATGACGACGACCAGTCGACCGACACTCCTGCGAGAGCGGTATCATGCGAAGGCCTATGATTTTGTCTTCGTCGCGCTGCATCACGCGCAGCAGAATCTGGGACGCGGGGATGCGGAACTCGGAGATTCGGATGAAGCGCATATCACGGGTCCGGAGCTGCTGGAGGGGATCCGAACCCTGGCTCTATCGCAGTTTGGTCTTTTGACATCGACTGTTTTCCGCCATTGGGGAATCTACTCCACCGAGGATTTCGGACGGATCGTGTTTGAGTTGATCGAAACCGGCAAGATGAAGAAGACCGACCGGGATCAGCTCAGCGATTTCTTCAACGTCTACGATTTTGAAGAGGCCTTCGATCGCGGATACAGTTTCGATACCCGGCATGCATTCCGCAGGTAAATCCGTCGGAAGGTAACCGCGGGACGACAGGAAGGCGCACCGCGTTGTCGGTTCAAAAACATCCATCCACTGCCGGTCAACCTCGCTCTTCCCCCACCAAGGACGGTCTTGCCGGTTCTAATTCGCCGCCGCGAAGTCAGGATGGCATGAACTCAGCTCCCGGGAATGACGCTGTCATAGACGCGTCCAAGAGTCCCGTCGCCTCGTCAAATCGTTCGCGGCGGTTCTTGTTGTTCGCCTCGGTGCTGGCATGCCTCTGGATTGTGGCTCTGGCGGTTCTGGCGGCATTCACCGCGAACCCCGTGACACTCAATCAGGACCAGATCCGGCGGTCTGGTTTTATCGTCACCGCCACGGTCGTCGACCTTGAGACGTCGCGGGTGTTGATCGATCAGGAATGGCGGGGGGGGGCACTTCAGGGCGAAATTGTCGTGCGGAATCTCCGAGAGACGTCGGCAGAATCTCGGCGAAAGTATATCCTTCCCCTCTCTCGAGCGAACGATGGGAAGGATGAGTTTGTGGTCACCGGTTCGCTCGTGCCGGTGTCTGCCTCGGAACCTGAAAAGAAAAAACCGCTGATTTATCCCGCTGACGATGACGCGATCGGCCAATTGAAAGAGATTCTCGCTCGGCAAGCCGAACATCGCGATCCCGAAAACATGTGATCCTCTCGCGGGATGTTTGTGGCGAAGCGCATGCGGAAACAGGAATCGTTTCGAATCGTCGGCCTGGATTGTGCGGAAGAGGTTCGCGTACTGCGCGGCGAACTCTCCGGATTGCCCGGCATCGACCTTCTAGAGTTCGACATTCTGCGCGGCCGAATGTCGGTTGTCTTCGACGACGCAAAAATCTCTCTTGCTGAGATTGTCCAATCCGTATCGCAAACCGGTATGCAGGCCCGACCCTGGTCGGAGGCGGAAGGGAGCGCCGCTGGCCCCTGGTGGTTACAACACAATCGCCTCCTGATGTCGATTGCGTCCGGGGTGGCCCTTGTCACGGGATTTGCCTGGCACGCAATTCAGGCAGGGAATGTTGCGGCCGCGGCGGGCGTTTCAATAGACGAGCAGGCTCCGATCCCTGCGGGAGCGTATCTCGCTTATTCGCTCTCCATTGTGGCTGGGATCTGGTTCGTGGCGCCGCGCGCCTGGGGGGCAATTCAGCGATTGCGGCCCGATATGCATCTGCTCATGTGTGTCGCCGTGGTGGGAGCCATCGCTCTGGGGGACTGGTTCGAGGCCGCTTCGGTGACGTTTCTCTTCGCTGTGGCGCAGTTATTGGAACATTGGAGCATGGATCGCTCTCGCCGCGCGATTGCGAAATTGTTGGACCTTTCGCCTCGAACCGCACGGATGGTCGACCCCGTCACAGGGACCGAAGTGGATGTGCCGGTGGCTCAGGTCGCTGTCGGGTCCGTGTTGCGCGCGCGGCCGCACGAGAAGATCGCCCTCGACGGGGTCGTGCTGGCCGGGGAGACAACCGTCGACGAAGCGCCGCTGACCGGGGAATCGATGCCGGTTTCCAAGCAATCGGGAGACAGCGTCTTCGCGGGAACAGTCAATCAGGCGGGAGTGATCGAGTACCGGGTTTCCAAACAGGCGGGCGAGACGACGCTGGCCCGCATCGTGCAGATGGTTGAAGAAGCGCACGCCCGGCGTGCTCCCAGTGAACAGTGGGTGCAGGTCTTCGCGAAATACTACACACCCGCCATGATGGGCTTGGCCTTGCTGCTGGCAATTGGGCCTCCGTTGCTGTTACCGGGTTGGGAGGGGGAGTGGTCCGAATCGGTCTACCGGGGGTTGGTCGTGCTGGTCATTGCCTGCCCATGTGCCTTGGTGATCTCGACACCGGTGACGGTCGTGTCGGCCATTACGGCGGCCGCGCGGCATGGCGTGCTCATCAAAGGAGGGTTGTATTTGGAACGCTGTGCGCACTTAAAGGCACTCGCCGTCGACAAGACCGGAACGTTGACCTGCGGCAGGCCCGAAGTGCAGACCCTGTTACCACTCAATGGCCATTCCCCCGGAGAACTTTTACAACGCGCCGCCGCCCTGGAGGCTCACAGCAATCATCCCATCGCCCGGGCCATTCTGCGGGCGGCGACAGAGCATAATCTCACGGTCTCGCCGGCAACGGCTTATCGTGTTCTGAACGGCCGAGGAGCCGAAGGGGAATTCGACGGGCGTCGCTTCTGGATTGGAAGTCAGAGATTCATGCGTGAAAAGAACGCCGAGACTCCCGAGGTCCAGCAACAGGCCCTTTCATTGGAGGATGCCGGGCATACGATCGTAGCTATTGGGAATTCCGAACATGTTTGCGGGTTGATTGGCGTTGCGGATGCGGTCCGCGAACGGGTGGTTGATGCCTTGCGGGAGTTGCGCGATGCTGGGATCGAGCAGATCGTGATGTTGACAGGCGACAACGCTCGAACTGCCGCCGCTATTGCGGCGTTGACTGGAATCGACACCTTTCGGGCAGACCTTTTGCCGGAAGACAAGGTTCAAGTAGTTGTGGAACTGCGAAAACGAGCCGGCAGCGTGGCGATGGTGGGGGATGGGGTTAACGATGCCCCCGCGATGGCAGCGGCGGACGTGGGAATCTCGATGGCTGCCATGGGGAGTGATGCCGCGATTGAAACGTCCGATATTGCGTTGATGTCGGACGAATTGCCGAAGGTGGGCTGGCTGATTTTGCACTCTCGCCGCGCGCTGTCCGTCGTCCGGCAAAATATCCTGTTCGCCCTGGGGACGAAGGGGGCATTCCTGGCGCTGAACCTGCTGGGAGCCGCGTCCCTGTGGTCCGCAATTGCAGCCGACATGGGGGCGTCACTCCTGGTGATCTTTAACGGTCTGCGACTGTTGCGGCGTTGAACACCGATTCAGTGATCGGACAATCTGGAACCTGCGTCATGAACAGGGTTCACTGCGAAGCCGGCAACGACCGCGGCGTCACATCATCCCCGCCGGCTTGCCCAGCCGTTGGAATACGAAGATTTGTTGAAGTGGCACGCACGGCGAGAAGGTAGTTGACACCCTGGCAGGCGGGAAATAGGATGGGAAATATATTCGTTTTCGTTCTTATCTGACAGTTTTTGCATTCTGGCGTGAACGCTTTTCTTATTCATCGGGCACAGTGTGTTTGATCCTGGGATGGACTGACGAGCCTTGTGACAAAGCGTTTTTCGATTTGGTCGCTGACGGCAGCAATCATTAGAGACTTGCCGCGCGGCCTCGCTGCAGAATGGCAAAATCTGAGATGAGCGCAACCACGCCGGCCGAACGGCCAGCTATCAAGAAACCGGTGTTGAGCGTTACTCGCTTCGAGCGGGTTTCGTCGTCACTGATCGCCATCGTCGTCTCGCTCGTTTTGGGTGTTGTGTTCCTGTTCTTCATCTGGCTGTCGAATCGGCCGGAGAAAGCCCAGAGCGAAGCGGAACTTGAGATTGTCGAGCTCTCCGGGGGTTCGCCGGATGGAGCGCCGGACGAGACCTTGCGGGTCGATTCCCCGGAAGACGTCAGCCCCGACCCCGCTGTTCCAGAGACCCCGTCGGAGCAGACCGAGGTTACCGAGACAATCGAGAACGTGCTCGAGCTTTCCAATGAAGCCTCGATGCAAGTACCACAGCAATTCGAGACCGGCGCGCAGGATACCGGTAAATCGGGACGAGCGACCGGAACCGGACGTCGGGCACTCGGCTCTGGTCCCGGAGAAGGGGGGTTTCCACGTCACCAGCGCTGGTTCGTTCGCTTTGCCGATCGTGGAACCTTGGATGAGTATGCCCGGCAGCTCGATTATTTCCAAATTGAGTTGGGTGTTCTGCTAGGAGGGGAGATCGTTTACATCTCGAACCTCAGCAGCGGTACACCGCGGGTTCGCCGCGTGAATTCCGGCAAAGGGGAAAGTCGGTTGTACTTTAACTGGCAGGGGGGGAGCCGTCGGCAGGCGGATCTCAAACTGTTCGAACAAGCGGGAGTGAGTGTCTCCGGCGGAACGATTTTCCACTTCTACCCTCCAGAGGCCGAGGCGCTGCTTGCCAAGGCGGAGTTGTCGTATCGAAATCGTCCCGTGAAGGAGATCCGACGGACATATTTCACTGTAAAATCGACCGGTTCCGGTTACCAGTTCGACGTGACCAAGCAAGCGTATTATTGAACAGGGGACGAGAAGAGGAATCACTTCCGGCGACAGCCTTCCAGGACTCAGCACCGCGAACTTCCTTCAGATTCCACGTACACGCAGAAAAGTAGAAAAGCAGAGGATGTATGAGCTACTCGGAACTCATCAACACGTTCGGCAATTCAGTGTACGTCGTGCAGGGATTGATTGCCCTGTACGGTGCGTTTCTGGTGGTGCTGATGCTGCGTCGCATCGCTAAAAAGAGGTTCGCCAGCCAGGCCGCCGCAAGTCGATTCCTGGATGATCTTCGCGAGCAGATGGATCAGCGCAATTTTGGTGGGGTCGCCGAAATCTGTGACTCGCCCCCCTATTGGAGCAAGGCGGTGCCCCAATTGGTGTTGCTGGCTTTGCAGAATCACCACCTGAGTCTGGCCAAACTGCGTCGCCTGCTGGGAGAGACATTTGAACGGGAAGTTCTTGCCGAATTCGAATTCCAGACTTCGTGGATTGCCACGGTCGTCAAGACCGCACCGATGCTCGGTTTGCTCGGCACGGTTCTCGGTATGATCGCGGCCTTTGAAAAGATTGCGACGATGCAGCAGGGGGGGACCGATCCCAGCATGCTGGCTGGCGACATCAGCTATGCGCTGATTACGACGGCCGTCGGATTGATTATCGCCATTCCTCTGGTCCTTGCGGGGAATATGCTCCACGTCCGCATCGGCAAACTGCAGGATGCCGTGCAACAGCATCTGGGCGAGTTTCTGGAGAGCTACGAAACTGCCCGCGTCTCGGCCGGGGAGAAGCCGGTATGAGCCGACGTGCTCTGTTCGCGGGTGAATCCGCATCCGAGTCGTGGGGATTCAAGGGGCGGAAAACCCCGGAGGCCGATCTCGACATCACCCCCATGATCGACTGCGTCTTCCTGCTGTTGATCTTCTTTATGGTGACATCCACGATGCGGGGCAATGTCGACCAGAACGTGCCTGCGGCAGAGCACGGCGTGGGGGTCGATACCCGTGGAGTGATGACGGTTCGCGTGGAAGCGGGAGACGGTGTCCCCAGGGTGTTTCTCGACAAGGCGGAAGTTACGATCGAAGAAGTGCGCGCCTTCGTCGAGCAAGGAATGCAAAGCGGCCTGAATCTTGTCGTCATCAAAGCCGATCGGGAAGTACCGCACGGCTTCGTTCAGCAGGTGACGCGCGCCGTGACATCCGTCGAAGGGGTGAAGTTCTCGATCGGTGTTCAGGACAAGAAGAAGCAAAAGTAAGTTTCCGTTCCGTATGTAGTTGAACCGCAATTATGCCTATTCAGTACCAATGTCCGGAATGCCATCAGTTCCTGAGCATCGGTACGCGCATGGCGGGCCGATTGATCACATGCCCGGCTTGCGGCAAAGAGCATACCGTCCCATCTCCCGAAGTCGCTGCCCCCCCACCGGAACGCCCCGAGGCCTCGTCGGTAGCAGAAGGGGCACACGAGGTAGAAACATCGCGGCTTGAACCGGTGACGGCGCCTCAAAGTCCCCCGGAGCCGGTTAGGCCCCTGCCATCGGGCGAGATTCGCACCGAGGAAGATGACGACGACGAAGTGCTCTTCCGGGCGTACGAACGCGAATCCGATGAGATGGATCTCACGCCGATGGTCGACTGTGTGTTCCTGTTGTTGATCTTCTTCATGATCACGGCGTCGTTTTCCATTCAAAAGACGATCGAAGTTCCTCCGCCCGATCCCGACAAGCAGGGAGCCGCTGTGTCGATCAAGACGGTGGACGATCTCGAACAGACGTCGGTGATTGTCCGGATCGACGAGCACAACATGATCTATGTCGACGACGAACCGCTGGCTGATCCGGATGCGTTGACGGAGGTGCTGCGGGACAAGATGTATTCCGAGCAGAAGAACGAATTGGTGTTGGAGGCCCACGCCCGTGCGTTTCATGAGACGGTGGTGAGGGTCGTGGATGCCGCGAATGAAGTACAGTTTCAAAAGGTCCGATTGGCAACGACGCCCGGCAGTGAACCCGATTGAAAGTGGAACAGCGCGCGAGAAATCTTCTAAAGACGAAACAGTCTCCAGCTGACGTGAGAACTGATGTACCGAATTGAGATTCGATATCCAGCGCAGCCGGCCGAATCGCGAAAGCTCTCGAAGAGCCGCCCGCTCTCCATTGGTCGGCACGCTTCGAACGACATCTGCATTGATGACGAAAATGTCGCGACACTGCACTGCCGCATCAGTTGGAACCGCGAATGCTATGAAGTCAGTGCCGGGGGCAAGGATGGCGTCGATTTGAATGGGACGTTGGTCCGGAACTCGCGGCTCAAGTCCGGGGATGTCCTCCGCGTCGGCCCGGTGGACATTGCAGTCACTTCCGACGAGCCGGCAGAGGATGAGGGCTATTATGACCTCGCCCCGGACGAAGTCGCACAAGAATCAGAGGATGCCTCGCAGCAATCAGAAATTGAATTGAAGCCGGTCACGGAAGATCAGCTGCGATCCATGCGAAGGGTTGCGGAATCTCCCTGGATAGCCGCCATTGGCAGTCATACAGCCGGTGCGACGGAATCGAGCCGGAAAGGCGATTCCAGTCTCGGAAAGAGTGGAAATGACGCTTCGCGTCGTTCCGATGGAAACCGTCAGGGCTCTTCCGCGCCACGAAAGGAACTGATGAAAGACGACGCCATCATTGACCTCGGCGGTGACGATGCCGCTGAGCAAGGGATCGTGCTGAAGCGGCTCAAGCCCCAGGACGAGCGAGACCAGAAGGATCAGAAGAAAATCTCAAGCGAGGAATCTCCCGAATCCGGTATCGTCTTGACGCGAACTCGATCGGCCGAAGAGGAAGAAGCTCCGCCGTCGGATGACGAATCGGTGATGCGGAAGATGAAAGAGCGGATGCGATCGCGGCCGGTTCGGCCCGGCGAGGAAGACACGATCCGTTCCCCATTTGTTCTGGGAATGGGTGCCGCGGCTCTGTTTTTGGCTCTTGCCGGCGCGGTGTTCTATCTGGTCATCGGTCGTGAATCGGCGCAACGCGCTTACGATGCCGCGTTTGAGCAATACGGGCAAGGAAAGTTCACTCAGTCCATTGAACTATTTCAGAAGTTCCTCGAGGCCTATCCTCGGCATCACCTGGCGGAGGACGCCCTCGACTACCTGTGGAAGTCTCGTATTGAGAAGGAGATTTCCGGAGCAGCTCCAGCCTGGAAACGAGGTTACACAACGCTCACCGAGTACGTCAGTGCCAGTCACGAGCGTCCGAAATCTGACAGCCGCACCGCCGACTTTCGGTCTTTGTCGGAAAGAATAGCGACGGGAGCCGCCGCAAGTGCCGCCGAGCACCCGCAGGCAGCGGCGCATCCCCGCGAATTGCTCGAAGTCGCGGAAAATGCGCGGAAGAAAGTGGCCCAATTCAGCGGCGCGGATGGCGTTTCGCCCGATACCGCCGCCCGGATGGCGAGCGAGATTCAAAAGGCGGAAGCAGCGATTCGAAAGCAAGAAACGTTCGATAGCCGCGCCGCTTCGATCGAACAATCGCTTGCCGACCGAAAGCCCATGGACGCCTTGCAATCGCGCCTCGACCTGCTCGCCGAATACCCGGAATACGAAAAAGATCCGAAAATGGCGGCTTTGCTGGCGAAGACTCTGGAAACCGAGCGCGGGCTCGTTACCCGGGAAGAATTAGAGCAAGATGCGTTGGTCGAGGATCGTCCAGGAGATCTCCCCTCTCCGTTGTCTTTGACGGTGCATACGCGATCGCGCACCGACGAAATCTCGGCGGGGCGGACCGTGTTCGCCACGGCGGCCGATTGCTGTTACGGCATCGACTCCGTAACCGGGGAACCGGTCTGGCGGCGAGTTATCGGACTCGACACCCCATTCTTTCCGATGACGGTTTCCACCAAAGTCCCGGCGATTTTGATGTTTGACACGAGGCACGCGGAGCTAGTGCAGGTCGATCAGCGCACCGGCAAGCTTCTCTGGCGTCAGCCTCTTTCCGAGCCGATGAGCGGGGCCCCGCTCGTTCACGAAGGACAAATCTACGTTCCGACGCTGGGAAATCATCTTTATAAATTGGACCTCGAAACAGGGCGCATTACGACGAAACTGACCTTCTCGCAAATGGTCCTTTCGCCACCGGCGCTGGTCTCCGGGGGAGCACGTCTTGTGGTCGCTGGCGACAAGGCCCTGTTCTACACGCTGACGACGCGGCCGCTCGAATGCATTCGGGTGACATACACGGCCCACCCAGCCGGTACAATGACCGCTCCTCTGCTCACCATGGGATCACTCATTCTCGTTTCGGAAGGGAGTACGAGTGCCTCCTCTCGACTGAGGGTGCTTGATGTGCGAGACGATGAGCACTGGCTCAACGAAGTTGCCCAAGCGACGGTCGAAGGGCAGTTGCGAGACGCGCCGGTGATCCGTGGCAAGGAATTGTTTGTGTCGTCCAGCGGAGAGCGGATTACCGCGTTTACAATTTCAGATGACGCCGGCCAGCGTCCGTTGACGCAGATCGCCAGTGTGCAGGTGCAGACTCCCCATCCCGGGCCGATGTTTCTTTCTCCCGGACCGGACGGACAATTGTGGATGGCGGGGAGCGCCGTCCGGAAATTGCAGCTCAAAACCGAGAGCATCAAGCTGGACCCCACGGAAGTCGCCGCTGGAATGACGTCGCAGCCGTTGCAGGATATCGGTCAGTACCTGTACGCCGGCCGTCGGCTTCCATTCAGTTCGGCCGTGCTGTTCACGCAGGCCGATCGCGAGTCGATGACCGGCCTGTGGCGCGTCGTGCTGGGTTCGCGGATTCTGGCCGTGTCGGCTGCGAATGACGGGCGTGTCGTCTGTCTGACGGAGGGAGGAGAGATCTATCAGACGTCGGCAGAGGAGATTCAACGCGGAGGATTCAAGCGTACCTCCAACGCGCAATTGAAAATCCCGGATGATCTGAGCGATCCCCTGGCAGCGACGACATTGGCGGACGGTCGCATTGCCGCGTATTGCGGCGGCCCGAAGCCTCAGTTGTGGATAGTGAGTCTCGCCGGTCAGGTCGAAGGGCAATTCAATCTCGATCAGCCGCTGGAAACGCATCCCGTGCAGATTGCGGATGGAATCCTGTTGCCGATGCCGGGCAAACTCCGCATGCTGCGGCCTGCCGCACCGACAGCGAAAGTGGAAGATTACCTGGTCACCACGGAGAAGCAGGGGCCGGCGCACTGGCAGCATCTTGTCACGATTGACGAGAGCAACATCGCTGCGATTGACGACAAAGGACGGCTCGTTCGCGTGCAGTATCGCACCGCTCCGCTGGCTCACTTGGCGGAAGTTGCGGCGCGTCAACTCGATTCGTTGCTGCACGTGCCACCGGTACTTTTTGAATCTCATCTCTTCGTATCGGATGCAAACGGACAAGTGCTGCAACTTGATGCAGCCAGCCTGGAAACCCAGTCCCATGCTGATCTCAAGGCACCGGCATCCGGTGTCGCGAAGGTGATCGGCGGTCGGCTATTTGTGGAGTTGGCGGGAGGCCGCCTGGCGTGTGTCGATATTCGCGATGATTGCAAACTGT
>CAZVJA010000085.1:0-20409 GCA_964626885.1 uncultured Planctomycetaceae bacterium
CTTGACCTGGCGCAGGTGGGCGAGCAGCGCCCCGTCGCCGCAACCGAGGTCGAGAATGCGTTCCCCCGGTTGAGGAGCCAGCAGTTCGACGACCGGCATTCCCAACTCGGCCACGAAGCGGGCATTGCGGGCGTAACGATCGGGATCCCAGGTTTGCGAAGACATCGCAACGGCACCTTGCTTGAGTTGAGGCTCGGAGGGTCTCGATCAATATCCCGAGGACACAACCCGATGTACCAAGGTTCGCGAATGACGCACTCGTGCAGGTGCGCGCGATGCGTTAACCAACGTGCTTCAAAAAGGTCACACGGCCGGTCGGCACCCATTCGACGACGAACATGTTCCCCGCCTTATCGAAGCAAGCGTCGTGCGGATGGAGGAACTTGCCGTTGACCCACTTGGCGGGCTCGCCGCGAAGCTTGAAGCCGTCGAGCACCTGCTTCGTCCATTCGTGATCGTAGCCGAGGTGCGTGATGACCTTGTTGTCTTTGTCGAACAGCGTAACGCGGGCGTGCAGGTCGGGGACGAGCAGCACTTCACCGCGGATGTCGAAATGGGCCGGGAAGCTGACGTCGGTGTTGAACGACAGATGCTTTCCATCGAGCGTGAAGTACTGCAGGCGGGCGTTGGCCCGGTCCGCCACGACGAGCGTGACCTCGCGTCCGGGGCGGTTGTCGAGCCAGAGGCCGTGCGGGGTTTTCATTTTTCCGGGATCGGTCCCTTCGCCCCCCCAGGTGCGGACCCACTTGGCGTCTTTGTCGTATTGATGAATGTAGTGCGAACCGTAGCCGTCGCCGATGTAGAACCCGCCGTCCGGGCCGAAGGCGACGTTCGTCGGGCTGTATTTGACATTCGGATCGTTATAGACCCCCGGTTCCGGAGGGCGTCCCTTCACCCAAAGTTGTTCCCCTTTGAGATTCGACTTGGCCACCACGCCGTTCTTCACATCGCACAAATAGAGGAACTCTTCGTTCCCTTCCTTGCGGATATCGATGCCGTGCCCGCCGCCGTGGTATTCCTTGCCGAATGACCGCACGAATTTTCCCTCGGGGTCGAAGACCGCGATGGCGTCCATCGGCACTTCGGCCTTTGAGCGATGCTTGATGTAGATCAGCCCCGCTTCGTCAATCGCCACGCCGTGAGTTTCTCCCCAGACGATATGCGCGGGGAGCTGCCCCCAGCTGTGCGTGACGACTTCGTATTTGAACCCGTCGACTCCGAGCACCGGGGCGCTGGCGCCGGCTTTGTCGGTGGCGTGCAGAATCGTGGGGCCGACGGTCGCTGCGACGGCGGCCGCGCCGGCCTGCTTCATAAAGGTGCGGCGGCTGGTTTGATCACCGTTCGACGGATGAGATTCAGGAGCGGTCATGACGGTCACCTCAGAGAATGGGCGTGACTCGAGAAGTCGATTTCTAACCCGTTCATCATAACCCCGCCGGGTTGGGGATCTCAATCGGTCGGGTGCTGGAAAATCCGCCAAATCACGCCTCCCGGCCGAAGAATCAGCACGTTCAGCATTGTTTAAGGGAGTTCGATTTCCAGCCCCCATTTACCGGCCGCTTACGACCTGATATGTTCCCGGCCCCGCGAAGAACACCTCCTCGACGGGGGTGATTGACCACGACTGGGATTGGACCGCCGGGAGATTGATCCTCCCGCCAGTTTCCCGCCCCCGAGTCGCATGGACGCGACCGATGCTGTTTAACTCCCATGTCTTCCTGTTCGCGTTCTTGCCGGCGACGCTGCTGGTCTTCTTCCTCCTCGGCCGGGCCGGGCGCAGGGACGCCGCACTCCTCTGGCTGACGGTCGCTTCCCTCTTCTTTTATGGCTGGTGGGCACCGGCCAACCTGCCGATCATCGGCCTGTCGCTTGCATGGAATTTTGCACTGGGGCGAATCCTCTCCGCACGTCACCTGCAAGAAGCGGGACAACGCTTCGTCTTGATCAGCGGAATCACGGGGAATCTGGTGCTGCTGGGATATTACAAGTACACCGGCTTCCTCGCCGCGAATGCCAACGCGCTCTTCGGCACGACCTTCGCCACGGACTCGATCGTTCTGCCGCTGGGGATTTCGTTTTTCACGTTTCAGCAGATCTCGTATCTTGTCGATGCCCATCGCGGCCGGACGCGCGAGCACAGTTTTCTGCATTACTGTCTGTTCGTCACCTTTTTCCCGCAACTTATCGCCGGGCCGATCGTGCATCATGGCGAGATGCTGCCGCAGTTTGCTCGGAACGCGGTTTTCACGCCCCGCCGCCGGAACCTCGAAGTCGGGCTGACGATCTTCTTCATCGGGTTATTCAAGAAGACGGTGATTGCCGACGGCGTCGCGCCGCTTGTGTCACCCGTTTTTACCGCGGCCGACAACGGATTGACGGTGGGTGGCGTCGATGCCTGGTGCGGGGCGATCGCTTATTCGCTGCAGCTCTACTTCGATTTCTCCGCCTATTCCGATATGGCGATCGGGCTCGGACGGCTGTTCGGGATTCGTCTCCCCTTGAACTTTCACTCCCCCTATCAAGCAGCAAACCTCATCGATTTTTGGCGGCGCTGGCATTTGACCCTTTCCCGATTCCTGCGGGAGTACCTTTACATTCCCCTCGGCGGCGGCCGAAAAGGGCCGGCACGACGCTACGTCAACCTGATGATCACGATGCTCCTTGGCGGGTTGTGGCACGGCGCCGGCTGGACATTCGTCGTGTGGGGAGGGCTGCACGGCCTGGGGCTGACGATCAATCATCTCTGGCGCACTCTGCGCGGAGCGGAGTCGGCCGTCGAGTCTCCGGGAACTTTTGTTGGCCGCTTTGCCTCGCGCGGTCTTACCTTTGTCATCGTTGTCACCGGCTGGGTGATCTTTCGCGCGAGCAGCCTCGATGCGGCCGGATCGCTGCTCCGCTCGATGGCGGGGCTGAACGGGTTCGCGCGGCCGATTTATGTTTCCGGCGGCAGCGAACTCATGACGCTCGCGCTGCTGTTGATGGTCGTCTGGTTCGCGCCGAACACGCAGCAGATCATGCAGCGGTTCCGCCCGGCCTACGAACAGCTCACTCGGCAAGAGCGCGCGAGCTGTCCGAACTGGCTGCAATGGCGGCGCAACATTGGCTGGGGAATGGTGATGTCCGCCATGACCGTTGTCGCCGTCTTGCATCTGTCGCGAATCAGCGAGTTTCTTTACTTCCAATTTTGAATATCTGCGTTCCAAGTGGAAGGTGTTTCATCAATGCGTCATCGGAGGCGAGCCAACTACCTGCTGGTCCATGCGGCCGCCTCGGTCGGCGGCCTGCTGGCGGTGTTGGTGTTCAACTGGCTCGTCGATCCGCTCCAACTCTATCACCGCCCGTTTCTGCAGAATACGTTCGTCGACAATCAGCGCTATCAGAACCCCGGTCTGGCGAAGAACTATCGCTACGACGCGGTGATCATCGGCTCATCCCACACCGAAAATTTCTCGCCGAAGCAGATTCAGAGCGTGCTCGGCTGGCGAACGCTCCCTCTCTCCATCTCCGGCTCGACGGCCCGAGAGCAACGGTTGATCCTGGAAAAAGCCCTCGAAACAGGGCAGGTTCGTCATGTCCTCTGGGGAATCGATTTCCGCTCATTCCGCTGCGAGCCGGACGAGATCCGCCACGACGGGGGTGAGTTTCCGATGTACCTCTACCACGAAGACCTTTCGACGCCGCTGCGGTATCTGTTGTCGCTCGACACGCTCGGCTTTTCGCGAAAGGTGCTCACTGGGAAGGGGCGGCACGATCTCGAAACGTTGCATGCCTGGCCGGAGCGTTACGAATTCAACGAGGAGCGAGTCATCGCCGCCTGGCAACACGAACGAACACTCCCTTCCGACAAGCTTCGCAAGATCGGCGCGTCGTTCCGCGGTTCGCCGCGCGAAGCTCTGTTGGCGAACGTACGGGAGAACTTGGCCGCGCTGGTCGCGTCACATCCCGAGACCGAGTTTCACCTGTTCTTCCCGCCGTATTCCGCACTCGCGTACACAAACGATTTTGCGATTGCCGCGGATCGGTTCGAGGAACGTTTGGCTTTCAAGCGGGAGATCGTCCGGACGCTGGCGCAATGCAAAAACTGCAAGCTCCATGATTTCGAGATCGCCCGCGCGATCACCCACGATCTGAACAATTACAAGGATCTGGAACATTACCATCGCCGCGTCAACGATTGGATCGTCGAATCGATCGCGCGGGATGAGTTTCGGCTCACTCTAGAAAACTCCGCGACTCGATTGGCCGAGTTCGAGCAGGACGTGCACGAGTTCGTCCGCGCGGTTCTTGTGCCCAACAACCCGCTGTCTGCGCGGCTCAACCTGGCCCATACGCCGCTTTCCTTCCGAGATAATCGCGCGGTGCGTGTCGCCACGGACCAGCATCGCGCACCGCAGCGGTGAGGCGCGCATCGTCACGGCCCTTCTTTGTACGCCGCTTTCTCGAAGGGATTATCTCGATACGGGTCGCGGCCGCGCAGCCAGAGATAGAGGCTGGCCAGCAGGTATGCCGGCAGAAAGAACGGTCCCCAGCGTTCATATTGTCGTACGTGCACGTGCTCATGCTCTCGGCTGATGTCGAGACACTCTTCATCCCGTCCAAGAATGACGTGGCCCAATGTCATCGCCGCACCAGATCCGAGCAGCGGGAGGCCTCGGCGCAAAAAGGTCGTGACGATTCCCCCATGCACTTCGACGACTCCTCGCACGACTCGCACCGTGCTGCCGCTCAGCCATCCGGCGAGCACGAGAATCAGTCCTAAAAACGTGGCGGGAGCAGCCCACAGGTAACAGAAGAGTTTCAACACGTGAGCGGCTCGTTAGAAATCTCTCGCACCATGTCCACCTCCATGAGCGGGCCGCCCATCACGCTTTCCATCAGTATATCGGGACGTTCACTTACCAGGTGAAAGCCGATTCGCTCGAAGACCGCGACGTTGCCGGTTTCGCGGATCGTATATAGCCGCACGGAAGAACAACCTTCCATGCGGGCCAGTGTCGCGACATGGTCAATCAATCTCCGCGCGATGCCGCGGTGCCGATGTTCCTTCGGCACCGCTAGAGCAAGTATCCGATAACAATCCCCATCGCGATAGTACTTTGTCGTGCCGACGATCTGGCCGGAATCGTCGACAGCAACCACCCGTTGTGGTTCACTCGGCAAATTCGACCGCTGTGCGAGTGCTGCTATTGTGGGGCGATAGATCTTCCGCAGGTCGGTGAAGGCCGCTTCGGAGAGCGCTTGTACAGCCGGTTCGTCGCTCTCTGTCGCCGCGCGTGTGTGTAGATCAGAAGGGACGAATAAATTCATGTTCATGTGATTCCTTTCTAGCCTAGGGGCGATTGTTCGCTGTGCGGCGCTTGCTATTCGGAATATGAGGGTGCATGATAACCCTCAATTGGAGTTCGCGGTGCGCTGCGATTCCATGACCCGCCTTGAATCCCACCCCATTCCCCGCCGGAGGTCGTCAGGATGAAACGATTTCTACCCCTTGGTCTGTGTTGTTTCCTACTCCTTGCTGTGTTTTGTTTCGGGACGGTTTCCCACGCTCAAGCGGCTACGATTCTGGGGGTCAATCATGTCGGAAACGTTTATCACATAGACGATGGCACCGGTGCAACGACGTTTGTCGGCGCCTCGGGATTCAGTGCGCTGAACTCACTGGCGCAAAACCACGGAGGAACATTCTACTCCGCCTCCGGTTCAACGCTCATCACGATTCATCCGTTGACCGGTGTGGGAACATCCATTGTCTCGATGGCATTGAACGACATTCGTGGATTGGCGTTTAATGCCAGCGATGTTCTCTATGCTTTGGTCAATGATGCAATCACCGCCGTCGATCGATTGTACACGATTAACACAACGACCGGTGCTCACACGTTGATCGGTTCGACAACGAGGACCGGCCTGCATGGGTTGGATTACTTCGGCGGAACGTTTTATGCGTGGGACGTTGCCGGCGGATTGTACACGCTCAATGCCGGTACAGGGGCAGCGACTTATGTCGGCGGAACAGCCGTCGATATTCAATCGCTGGTATTCCGGTCGGATGGAACGCTCTTCGGAATTCGAAATCGGCTCTTCAAGATCGACCCCAACACCGGAATCAGGACGAACGTGGGGCCTCCCTCTGGGCATGACATCCGTGGGATCGAATTCATCGAATCGCTCGCAGTCCCCGAACCCTCGACGCTTACCTTATTGAGTGTGGCCGGAGTTGCATTCGCTGTGTGCCTGCGTCGACGCAAACTGCAATCGGCCCCCTGAAACGATTCGTGAACAGTCCTTAACGGCCACGGGCGTTGCTCTCCGTTAAGGTCGCTGGCATCCCGGACCGGTTTCTGGTAAATGATCTTTACTTGTCGCCGGGTGATACTATGTCCCCGCAGTCCCCGATGTTCCGCCGAAAGAGTCTCCCATGGAAGAGCTGCTGCTGAGTCTGAAGGAGTTATTGGTCGCTGGGGGCGACGTTTTGGCGTCGCTGACGCTCTTGATCGCGCGGAACTTTTCGATCGTCGCGCTGGCTGCCTGGATCGGCTTCTGGCTGTTCGCGGTGAATTGGGTGAAGCTACGGCAAGTGGTATTGTCTGGCGGATGGATCGGTATCCTGCTCATTGGCGTGGTGATGATCATCATTTGGGGAGTCGTTGCTCCGCCGCCGGGAGGAGCCCACAGACTCCTCGGTTTGACGCTGGGGAATTTCGTCGGAAAGACGGTGTTTGTCTCCGGCCTGATCTGCATCATGTTCCTGTGCGGCTCTGTCCAGCTCTCCGGCTTCTACGCGAGCTGCTGTCGCTTTGAGGAAGACCAGCCCGAGCAATTGGCCCACGCGTCACATCATGGCCACGGCGACAACCACGGCCACGGCGGACATTGATCGGGCTTCAGGCGGTCAGGCTTCAGGAAAGGCGAGGGATTAGGAATCGGGGAGCAGGGGTTTGGGTTTTAGGGTTCTTGTCTCGAACCTTCTATCCTCCATGCTCAATCTTCCTCACTACATTCTCCGTTCTATTTTCTCCGTCCTCGGTTTTCAGGCGAGTTTCTGTCCCTCTCCCCTCGCGGGAGAGGGTGGCGACGCAGTCGCTGGGTGAGGGGGCTTCGGGAACAGCCGACCGCTACTCTCATCGCGCTGATCCGACGACAAGTCGTCGGCTTGGGATGAGCCGTCCTCCATCTTCTTCTAACTCTCCTCTCTCACCGCACTCAAATCTCCGACCGGCAATCCTTGAAGAGGAAGCAGCCGTCGACCCGCAGCGTGGCGCTCGAGATGTAATCGGCATCGTCCGACGCGAGGAACGCCGCCGCCTTCCCGATGTCCTCCGGCGTCCCAAGCCGTTGCCAGGGGAGCTTCGCGGCTTCACGCGCCATCATCTCGTCGCCGAAAACGATTCGTTCGCCGGGAGTATCGATCCATCCCGGCTCGATCGCATTCACATTGATGCGATGCGGCGCCAGTTCGACGGCGATTGTCCGCGCCATGTGATTGAGCCCCGCCTTCGCGGCGTTATAGGCCACGCTGCCGGCGTAGGGCATGGGAGCATGGACGCTCGAAATGAAAATGATTTTGCCGCCACGGGCACGCTGAACCATGTGGCGGGCGACAAGCTGGCTCATGTGGAACCCGCTGATGAGCGCCCCGCGAATCACCTTGTCGAACGCTGCGGGATCGTATTCGAGAAAATCGCCGCGAATACTTGCGGCCGGGTTGCTCACCAGGATATCGAGGCTGCCGGCCAACTCGATTGCCTTCGCGACAAGCTGCTCGCAGCCGTCGCGGGAGAAGACGTCCGCCTCGATCGGATGGCAGGTCCGTCCCAGTGCACGAATCTCCTCCGCGGTCGCCGCAAGATCCGGACTGCCGGGCCGGTCATTGATGACGAGGTCGGCTCCCGCACGCGCGAGTTCCATCGCGCATCCTTTGCCGATTCCGCGCCCCGCCCCGGTGACGAGCGCATATTTTCCAGCGAGTTTCATGATGTCGATCTCTGAAGGGTGGGAGACGCGGAAAAGTTTCTTCGCGGGAACGCTTCACGGATGCGCGGCGGCGACGACTTCCCCAGCTTACTTCTTTTCCTCGGACTTCGCACTGGCGAGCCGCGTCCATTTGTCGCGAGACTCGTCCTGTTCGTCAACGAGGACCATCTTCTTGGAGGTCAATTCATCGATCCGGTGGTTGCGTTCGTTGCCGTAGATCGAGGTAATGACCTTCATGCTCCCTTCCGGCTTGCCGCTCTTCATATGGAAGAGCAATCGCTTCCCTTCGATTTTCCATTCGATCTCGAATTCGAGCTTCTCGCCGACGACGTAAGACCACGCCCCGTCGAGCGTGACTTTCATCGTGGCGGTGCCGTCGTCGCGGACCGTCAGCAGCCGTTTTCCTTTGTTGAACTGCTCCCATTCGCCAACGATCTGTTGCGCGAGCTTTTGTTCCTCGGAAACGGGAGCGGTGCCGGCCGACTCCACGTTCTTCTGGTCACTCGATACGGTCGATGGAGGAGCGTTGCTTACTGTCCCGGAAGTCGGCGAAGCGGAAACGGGGGAGAAATCGTGGCCGCCGGCCGGTCGTCCAGACCCGCCGACCCACCAAAGCAGCCCGACCGCGAGGATTACGACGACAATGGCCGATCCGGCCGTTTTTCGCCCCAGGCGGCGACGAGGGGATTTTGATGATGACGTTGTGCCCGCCTGCCCTTCAGTGCGATTCATCGGAAAACCCTCGGAAGAACGCGTCGAAACGGCGGAATGTCGTCTGTTGGCGAGAACGCGTCAACTCCTCTTTGGCTCGCATCACAACAATGTACCGTCCCCTTTGAGAATTCCGATTCGGAAAAAGTGCCTGTGCATGGAAATAACCGGCAGAAATTGCCGCTGTCTTGGAAATTTGCTGCGTCTCCCTGGCGATCACCGAGAATCGACTGGGCAGAGACCTGATGGCAGGTCCCCTGACTCCTCAACTCGACTTTCCTCGAAACCGGGCTTCTGGTATGGTTCTTGCCATGCGCGCGGCAATGCGGGATTGACTGTGAATTGCCGCCGTCAAACTGAATGTCGAATTCGGCACGGCAGGGAGGCCGTCATGGGTTTCGAACAAGCAGAAAAGCAGGCTCCAAAGGCCGACCTCAAGGTTCAAATTCGCTGGCTCATTCGCCGTGACATGGCGGAGGTGCTCCAGATCGAGCAGGCCTGTTTCGAGCATGCCTGGACCGAGGAAGATTTCCTCGCTTGCCTCCGACAGCGGAACTGCATCGGCATGGTGGCCGAGCATGAGCACCGAATTGTCGGATTCATGATCTACGAGCTGCACAAGTCGAAGCTGCGGATTCTCAACTTCGCGGTCGCTCCCGCGTTTTCCCGGCATAGAGTCGGCGCGCAGATGGTTCGCCGTCTGATCGACAAGCTCTCGCAGCAGCGCCGCAAGGAGATCGCCCTGGAAGTCCGCGAGACGAACCTCACGGCTCAACTCTTCTTCCAAAGCCAGGGATTTCGGGCGGTCTGCGTATTACGCCGGCACTACGACGACACAACTGAAGATGCCTACGTCATGCAGTACCGGCTGAATGCATCCGAAGAGTGGCTGCTTCCCTTCTCGCCGCATAATCGCATCTCCGAGTTCGACGCGGCCTGAAGAGCGGCTGACCCGCACATGAACGCCCCTCAACTTCGCGCGGGGAATCGTCATGGCTGACAACGCAAACAGCTACGACGAAGTTCCGTATCAAGGGGGACCGTTCCGACAGTCGCAACCCCGGCACCTCGCTACTCTTGCCACGCTGTTCGGGCTCACTCCTCCCGGTGTCGACCGCTGCCGCGTGCTTGAACTTGGCTGCGCGGAGGGGGGAAATCTTATCCCGAACGCCGTAACGCACCCGGAAAGTGATTTCCTCGGCATCGACTATTCCGAACGGCAGATCGCCGTCGGCCGGGAAATCATCGCGCGGCTCAAGTTGCCGAATATCCGCCTCGTGCATGGGAACATTCTCGACATCGATCGCACGCTCGGCGAATTCGATTACATCATCGCCCATGGCGTCTATTCGTGGGTGCCGGACGACGTGCGTGAAAAGCTGCTCGCGATCTGCCGAAATCATCTGCATCCGCAGGGGGTCGCGTACGTCAGCTATAACACCTATCCCGGCGGGCGGCTGCGGCAGATGGTTCGCGACATGATGCTCTACCGCGTGCGCAACACGACCGACCTGGCGCAGGCAGTTCCGCAAGCCCGCGCATTGCTCGATTTTCTGGTCGAGTCCGCTCCCGCATCGCAGATCGCTTATCGAAGTGTGCTCGAATGGGAGCAGCGGCACGTGAGACCGTTCGCCGATCATCAAGTTCGGCACGACAGTCTCTCGGAAGTGAACGATCCTTGCTATTTCTGGCAGTTCGTCGAACGGGCCGAGCGTCAGGGCTTGCAGTATCTCGCGGAAGCGAATTTCTCGATGATGCTGCCTCGCAACTTTCCGGCGGCGGTGTTCGAGAAGCTCAAGCAGATGAGCAAGAGCGTCGTCGAGATGGAGCAGTACATGGATTTCGCGCGGAACCGCTGCTTCCGCGAAACATTGCTCTGCCACCGTGAAGTGCGGATCGATCGCGCCGTCTCGCCGGACCAAATAACAAAATTTTTCATCGGCTCGTCACTTCGGCCGGTCTCGCCGACGCTGGATTTGCATAACGACCGAGAGGAAGCCTTTCGGAATACGGATGGCAGCGAAATCCGTGTCAGCGCCCCGCTGACGAAAGCCGCCCTCGCGTGCCTTGGAGAGATCTGGCCACGAAATGAGGCGTTCACGACGTTGATTCAGCAATCGGCCGCGTTGCTCACACAGTCTCCAAATTCCGCACTTCGGCAATCCGCTGCTCCCACGAACTCGCATCCGATGCCCGATGCAAAAGAAGTTCAGGGTGTTGCGAGGACATTGCTGGAATGCTATGCCGCCGGGTTAATCGAACTTGATGTTCGTCCCACGGCCTGCGTCAGCCGGCCGGGAGATCGACCATCCGTGCCGGCCTTCAATCGATTGCAGGCGGAAACGGGAGACATCGTCACCAACCAGCGGCACGAATCGATTCGCCTCGACCCCGTGCAGCGGGCATTGCTGCCGCATCTCGACGGCAGACACGATCGTCGACAATTGCTCGACGCCGTTTCGCGCATCGTACCGGCCACGGAGAAACACCGCGCCGGTGAGAAGCTGGAGGCTGCGCTGAACGGACTTGCCGGAGCCGCCGTGCTGACCGCGCCGTTCCGCTCGGATGATTCCTGACGAAGCCGGTCAGCCGTGCTGCGTGATGTTTCGTCCATTTCCCCGCGCGAGCTTTTCGATGGTCACCGTTTTGTTGCTGACGATTTCCAACGTCTTCATGACCTTCGCCTGGTACGGCCATTTGAAGTTCAAGGACAAGCCTCTCTGGGTCGTCATCGTCGCCAGTTGGCTGATCGCGTTTCTGGAATACTGTTTCCAGGTGCCTGCCAACCGCATCGGGCACATGAACTTCACCGCCACGCAGCTCAAAGTGATGCAGGAAGTGATTACCCTGACGGTGTTCTGCGTGTTCGTGGTGTTCTACCTGCGGGAAGAACTGCGGTGGAACTATCTCGTCGGCTTTGCCTGCATTCTGGCGGCGGTGTTTTTCGTGTTCGGGTTTCCGCCGAAGTCCTGAAAATACGTTGGTGAACCTCAAGCCCTCTGAAGCATGCGTTTCTTCGATCGCTCCCCCAGGTCTCTACATGTCTTAAGCAACGAGGCTTGCATCTCAGGTGGAAAGCGATGCCAGAGCGCGGTCAAACTTTGGAACGACTGAAGCATGTCCGTGCTCCGGAAATACAAGAAGCTGCTTGTATTGGGGGGCAGTCAATCCTCTCCGGCGCGAGTAGCTCCATCTTTCAACGGGCTGCTAACGGGAAGATGCTCCCTCTGGTCGACGGGGCTGCGGCTGCTATGATGACGGTCGTGGGTCAGCAGCCGAACCGTGTCTTTTGATACGTACCGGATGCTCGTTCACCCCTCTGAACGGCCTGGTTCTTTGGAGGGAGTAGTCGGCAAACTGGGTGGGCCGAGGAGACCTTCTCATGGGGCGATCATCGCGGAGATTCATCGCGGCGGTTCTTGTTTCGGCTTTCTATGCATCGTTCGTTGTAATCCCGCAAGCCAACGCTCAGAACAACGGCGGCAATACGGGAAACACCGGCAATACGTTCAACGCGGCGGGGGGTATTTCCGTCGATCCTGATGGTGTTGTGAAGCCGGTCGTCCTGAAGGGACGCTCTGAACGACTCGACAAAAAGCGAATGGCCGAGTTGGCTGGGCGGCTGATTGCTGCCGATGTCAATCAATCGAGCGCGCTCCGCAAGGTTTCGCTGGTCGAACTCGAACGGGCCTATGCTCCGTACGCGGGCAAGAGTGAATCGATTCCCCCGGAGCTGTTTCATCTCGCAGGACTGCAGCGCATCGATTATGTCTTTCTCTATCCGGATCTGCACGACGTGGTGATCGCGGGGCCGGCGGAAGGTTTCGCTCCGAATTCGCTGGGCCGCGTGGTGGGTGTCTCTAGCGGCCGGCCGACGCTCCGTTTGGATGATCTGGTGATGGCGCTCCGCGCCGTGCGCAGTCAGGGGCAGGTCGGCTGCTCGATCGACACGGTTCCAGAGAATCTGGCGGCGCTGCAGCGATACGTCGCTTCGAACAGCAGTCCTGCTACGGCCGAGGTCGCCGGCGCGCGGTACGACGAGATGGCCAGGGTGCTCGGCATGCAGACCATCCAGGTGTGGGGAGTGCCGGACGATTCGCACTTCGCCCGGACGATGGTCGAAGCAGACTACCGGATGAAGCGCATCTCCATGGCGCTTGAATCGCCCGGAGTCCGCGGCTTGAAAAGCCACCTCGCCATGCTTGCTCCCCAAGGGAACAGCATGCAGCGCTGGTGGCTGGCCCCCCTTTACGACGCGATCGTGACGACCGGCGATCGCAATGCGTTTCAGTTGGCGGGACAGCGGGTGCAGATGCTTTCGCAAGACGAGGTTTCCGACGCGGCCGGTAACCGCAGCGACGCGGCCCACACCCGCGCCTCGACACAGAAGTATGCGCAGCACTTCACCGACAAATTCGCGGACCTGGCCGCCGCGTCACCCGTCTTCGCGGAATTGCAAAACCTGTTCGACCTGCTGATCGTCGCGGCGCTGTTGAACAAGGAGCAACTGCCGCAGCGGGTCGGCTGGGAGATGGGAACATTCCTCGACGAGCGCAAGACGACGTTCCCCAAGGCGAACGTTCCCAAACGCGTGGCGAGCGTCGCCAATCATCGTCCCGCGGCCAACGGGTTCATTGTCGGGCTGGTCAGCGGCGGGGTGTTAATCCGTCCGTCGGAAACCCTCGACCGGACCGAGTTTCAGGTCGAGAAGAAGCCGGTGGTGAGCAAAGCGCAAGCCGAATCCACTCCCGCAACATCCGGCGAAACCCGCCGGTGGTGGTGGGACTGAAGGTAACACGCAGGGAAGGCGAGAAAGCCGAAATAACGGACCGAATGAGAAGTTATCGGCCCGTTACTCCGGTTTGTTCTTGTTGCCGTCACGAATCAGAAATCGCCGTCGTGGACTTCGCCGCCGCGGCGCGTGGCGAGATTTTTATACAGCCCGTCGTCGATCGTTTCGCTGATGAAGTGCACGCGGCCGTCGCCGAATACGAAATGCACTCCCGTATCCTCCGGCGAGCTGAAGTCGTCGATGTGAGTCGCCGGATTGTTGGGGGTGTGGTCGGAAACGCCCAACACACGGACGATCGATTCTTGTCCACCGGCAAAGACTCCCAACCAAGTCGCATACCATTGGGGGGATTGTGTCTTATCTGATTTCCGCTCGCCGACCATGTATGTGTTGCTGGCTCCGTCGGAAATATCCCCCAGGCGAACCCGGCTGTTGTGGTAGAACATGCCGTTTCCTTCGCATTGAAATCCGGCAGGCTGCCCTTCGCAGGAGTCGACGTCGGTCGTGCCGAAGGATGCGACGTAGTTCGAAGTCGGCAGTTCCGCCAGCGGAATCGTGCCGGTCGCTTCGTCGTAGATCGTCCAGATGCGCGCGCCGCGGTCACTCGGATGGCGGAACGTGTTGATATCACTGCTCTTCGCCAGATTCAAGATGCCTGGGTCCGTGATCGGCAGGCGAAGATCGAAACGATCGTAAATCGTTTTTTGCTCAAGCCAGGGAAGAATCAACGTGGCCCAGCAAGCACCGTTGGTCCCTTCCACGTCGTGAGTATTGTTTGTGACGCCGATCCAGCCGGGAGGAAACACCCGGCTGACGTCGTGATAATTCAGTAATGCCAGACCGATCTGTTTAAGATTGTTCCGGTGTTGCGTGCGCCGTGCGGCTGCCCGGGCGGACTGCACCGCCGGCAACAGCAATGCGATCAGCACCGCGATAATCGCGATGACGACCAGCAGTTCGATCAACGTGAAGCCCCGGCGGCGAGAGAAAAGTTTTAATGACATGATGACGAATCCTCTTTCTGTATTCCTGACGGCACATCGCGATGATGGGCCATCCACAGGCAAACGGTCGCGCGGATTTCTTCGCGCAGATTGATAATGAAAAAAACTTTGAATGAAAACCGGATGGAGCAGGCTGTCCCGCGCGGGATCGGCGCGGCTTGCTCCATTGGGAAGCATCCGCGAACGACAGCGCGCACGGTTTGCAGCCGCGGCGTCAGTCTCCGAATCGTGCAGTGATTCACGAACTCGGAAATGGCCCGTTGAAGATTGGCCAAGCTGCGCCAGCCAGAAAAGTTCTGTCCCCGTTTGCACGGGAGTCAGCCATCACTGGCACACAGACGCCGTTGTCCGTGTCTCTTCAGCAGGCGGCCGGCGCGGGAGGTCCGCGGGAGAGAGGGAGCCCGAGCGTGGGAGCATCAGGCTGGTCGACAGACTCGTCCTCGGCAAATTGCAACGTCTCGGTCAACCCCACAACGGTAACGAGCGGGGTCGAGACGGTTTTCAGCGCCAGGAACTGGCAGACGACGCAATCGTCGTGATGGTCATGGGGGAACCCACCATGAGGATGGTGCGGATGCCCATGCGAATGGCCCTCTGTCGAAGCAAGAGAATGGGAGTGCCCACCGTGACCATGAACGTGGCCCGCATGGGACTGCCCTGCATGGCAGTGGGCGTGGCATTCGCTGGAAGCTTGCGAAGATTCGAGGTGCGAGTGCTGCCCCGGATGAACGTGCTCGTGTCCGTGATAATGCGACGACGCGACCGTCACCGCCAGTAAATAGGCTGACAGCGTACACGGGACGCCGAAGGTACGAGACAATCGAGACATGAAACCGCCCGGGAAGAATGCCCGTAGCACTCTACGTTCGATTCTGACCGGTTGCTGGCGCCGTGTAAAGAATTATTCCGTGAAATCAGCTCCGTCTTTTGTCCTCCAGCGATTCCAAGAACCGGCGTGGCATAATTGGTTGACCTGGGCGCAAGTCATTTCCGCGCCAGGGAAAACCCGCCTGTCCCCCCCGGCTAAAGACCGCTATAATTCCTGGCCTGGGGGAATGGAATCCTACGGCCCGCTTATTCGCCGGCGGGGGCGTGAAGGGAATTTGAACGTATGAGACGTTGTGCGTTGTGTGCCCTGCTGTTGCTGACAGGTTGCTTCAATACCCGAGTTCCAAACTTCATGAACCGCAGCCCCGCAGTGGAGAAGAGAGCCTTCAGCCTGCACGATCCTCTTCCGGAGCAGGATGCCGGTCCGGATACTTTTTCCCGGCCACGCGGATTCATCGATCAGCGGAGCGAGCCGCGGCGAACGGTAGAAGGGCGACCTTTGTTGGACAACGCACCGACAGGTCTGGGTGTTCAACCGGGGCCGGGAACTTCCGAATATCCCGAGGTCGTACCGCAATGATACGATGACCGGCGGTCAATTCGACTGCCGTGGTGTGAAGTTCACATAGTGGCACGCGCCAAAGGGGGGCGGTCGTGCGAATGTGGTGGCGCCGCTTAATTGTTGGAGCATTGCTGGTCGCCGTTGGAGCGCCCCGGCTGATTGCTGCGCCTCCGGCCGATGATCCGGCGAAGTCGGTCGAAACGAGCGGGCGGGAATTCATCACTCCCGAAACTCAGGCCGCCATCGATCGTGGGCTGGCGTTTCTCGCGGCACGGCAGAACCTCGACGAAGGTTTCTTCGGCGGAGAACACAAACTGAGCCGCAACGTCGCGGTCAACGGCCTCTGCGGGCTGGCATTTCTCTCCGGGGGCAACACTCCGGAGCGCGGCAAATACGGCAAACATGTGGATCGCGTGCTCACGTATATCCTCTCTCGCGCCCGCCCGAACGGATATATCATCGACGAAGAAAGCGCTCTGCACGGGCCGATGTACGGGCATGGGTTCGCGACGCTGTTTCTGGCGGAGGTGTACGGCATGACGCCGCGCCCCGAAGTGCGCGACAAACTCGAGCTTGCCATCAAGCTGATCGTCAATACACAAAACGACGAAGGGGGATGGAGATATCAACCCCAACCGAAAGATGCCGACCTGTCGGTGACGGTTTGCCAGATTATGGCCTTGCGGGCGGCCCGCAACTGCGGGATTTATGTGCCGAAGGAGACCGTCGACCGCTGCACCGAATACGTCAAACGGAGCCAGAATGCCGACGGCGGATTTCGGTACCAACTCAATCCCTCTTCGCAGGTGACGTTCGGTCTCACGTCCGCGGGTGTGGTAGCGCTCTACAGCGCGGGGACGTACAAAGGGGACGAGATCGATCGCGGACTTGCGTTTCTCCAGCAATTCCGTCCAGGGGAAGTTCGCCGCCGCCCGATCATCCATTACTACTACAGCCACTATTACGGCGTACAGGCGATGTGGCATGCCGGTGGCAAGCAATGGCGGCAGTGGTACCCCGCCGTCCGTGATGAATTGGTCAACGGCTCATTTCGCTTGCCGGGAGGGGGATGGACCGATCCTTCCAACGGCGATGAATACGCGACGGCGATGGCCTGCATCATTCTTCAATCTCCCAATAACTTCCTACCGATTTTTCAGCGATGACCGCCAAACGTCTCTATTCTCTGTTTCTGCGATTCGCGAGGCTGCTACGATTTCGGCTTGCGAACCGGACGGGTATGTTCGCATCCGCTCTTTTCGTTGCGATGCTCGTTTCCGGAACGTCAGACTCTCACGCGGCGGAACCCGCGGAAGGGCCAAAGCAGGAAAACCGGGAGGAATCGGCCGTTGCTTATGACGTTGAGGGGCGGTCGATCGTCGGAGGATTGGCTGCCATCGACGAGAACGGCGTGACCCTTGTCGACAAAGCCATGCAGCAAACCCGTCTGGAACGGCGCAATCTCATCTCACTCCGGTTCCCAACGCGCGGCTTTTCCGCGGCAGGGCCGCGCAGCATGGTGTTTCTTGACAACGGAGACCGATTTGCGGTCAGCCCGCAAACCTTAAAAGAGGAAACTCTCGCCGCGAAATGGCTGAGTTTTCAAGGTGCCCCGCCGCTGGCGATTCCCATCGAGACTGTGCGGGGGATGTTTCTCAATGTTCCTGAAATCGCGGAGGTGCAGCGCCGCGCGCGTCTCGAACTTCTCGACCGCACGGAAGCATCAGACCTGCTGTTGTTGCAGAACGATGACCGAATGACCGGCGAGTTGAAGGGGATCGACCAGGAATTCGTCACGCTCCAAAACGGTACGGGAGAAGTCCGCGTCGAGCGGGGGCGCATTCGTTGGATCGGCTGCAACAGGGAACTCATCAGTTTTCCAACCGGGCCGGAACCTGCCGCAATCCTCACACTGACAGATGGATCGCGGATTACCATCCGGGCGATCAAACTGGATGAGGCGGGAATGTTGAGCATCGACGCAGCCTATGGAGGAGCAATCCAGCTTCCAATCTCATCTCTCACGTCGATTTTGTTCCTCGGGGATTCAAAGTCGTATCTCTCCGATCGGAAAGAAGTCGAGTATCAATTCACGCCGTTTCTCTCGACAATGTGGCAGCTGCGCAAGGATCGCGCTGTCGACGGGGGACCGTTGCAGATTCGGGGTGTCGAATACATGAAAGGGCTGGGGTTGCACAGCCAGAGCCGGGTTCGTTATCGCCTCGACGCGGGGGACCGGCGATTCCGTGCCGTCGTTGGAATCGATGATTCCGCGAACGGCGAAGGGAGCGTGAAATTCGCCGTCGAGCTCGATGGTCGAAAGGTCTTCGAGAGCGCCGAGTTGACCGGCAAAGATCCCGCCGTTTTCGTCGGGCCGATCGATGTGACCGGCGCGCAAGAACTGACCCTGGTCGTCGAATTCGGCGAACAGGCGGATGTTCTCGATCGCGCCGACTGGTGCGAAGCTGTGCTCATTCGCTGAGCATGCCGTGCTAGCGCTGTTGTGCGGCGGAGAAAGCAGTCTTGCGGAAAAGCGCTTTGAGAGCATGACCCGCGACGTTGTTGCCGGTTTCTCGCCAGTTAAGATCAGACTTCGGCGGTCTCCGCATTCTCTGATCGGAAGCGATAGCCGACGCCGCGCACGGTTTCGATTAAATCCGCCCGATCCTCCAGCTTGAGCCGCAAAGACCGAATGTGAACGTCGATCGTGCGTTCGAGGGCGTTTGCGTCTTCCCCGCGGCAGATGTCCATCAACTCATTTCGGCTGAAGGGACGACCCGGCTGGCGGGCCAGCGTCCACAAGATGCGGAACTCCGTGGGAGTCAACGGGAGTTCGACTCCCTCCATCCGGGCAACATGGTTCAGCCTGTCGATCTCGACTCCGTGTGCCGAGACGCGGTCGGTTGCCGCCACTTGCCCCGGAGTGCGGCGGAGCAGCGCGCGGATGCGGTGGATCAACGGTTTCAGCTTGAACGGCTTGGCGACGTAGTCATCGGCCCCCATGCTGAACCCGACGATTTCGTCCACCTCTTCACTGCGAGCCGTCAACATGAGGATGCGAATGTGCTGCGTCCGCGGATCGCTTCGTAATTGGCGACAGACTTGCAGGCCGTCAATCACCGGCAGCATCAGATCGAGAATGACGAGATCCGGAAGGGTCGTCTGTGCGCGCGTCAAGCCCGTTTGACCGTCGCTGGCGACGGAGACCTCGTAACCTTCCTTGGTCAAGTTGTATGTCAGGACATCGACGAGCGCCCGCTCATCCTCGATCACGAGAATCGACTGTTTGCTCATATCGAAAATATCACCCGAGTTTTGCCGCCTCTTGAGGCTTCGGACTCGTGCGGTGGCGAATGATCGCCCCCTCGACAAGGTATACAACGTCTTCGGCGATGTTCGTGGCATGATCGGCGACGCGTTCGATGTGGCGAGACGCCGAAAACAGATGCATCGACGGCTCGACAAGATGCGGCGAGGATTTCATGATCTCCGTCAGCTCCACGATAATCTCGCGATTCATCGCATCGACTGCGTCATCGTCGGCACAAACCGAGCGTGCCAGATCGCTGTCGAGTTCCACGTACGCGTCGATGCTGCGGTGCAACATGTCGAGCGCCATACGGGCCATCTGCTTGAGACGTTCGGGAACCGGAAGTTCCGACCAGCCCATCAAACTGCACGCGCGCTCCGCGATGTGCACACCGAGATCCGCCACACGTTCCAGTTCGCCCGAGATTTTGAGGACCGCCGCGATCCGCCGCAGATCCATCGCCACGGGTTGGTGTAGCGCCAAGGCCTTGAGGCATTCTTCCTCGATTCGGACGTCCCAGCGGTCGATCTCGTCATCGCGGCGTGCCAGCTCCGCAGCCACCGCGTCGCTGGGGTGGCTGAGCCCCTCGACCCCCTTCTGAACCATCTCCTCCACGATCGCGCACATCGACAGAATATCACGATGGATCGCTTCGATGTCCCGTATCAGGTGGATCGACATGAATCGAAATTCCCTTCGGACGGGAGTTCTGACTGCCGTGATCACTACGATCACCCCTGTCTATGTCGATTCTAGCAAGGGATCGAACTTCGTCACAATGGGTGCGACTCTAGCAGCGGCGTGTCAATTTTCCGCCAGGGTTTTCGTTAAGATCCCGTGAAGACCAGGCGCGGGGTTCCCTGGGGGGATGAGAATTCCGTTCGATGAGCCGGCGAGATAAGACGCAAGCCCCCTTCAAAAACGAAGGGGCCTAATGCGGGGTATCTCTCCTGCGCTAGCCGACAGGCAGGCGGATTGTGAATTTGCTCCCCGCCCCGCTCCGGCTCTCAACCTCGATCAATCCGCCAAATGCCTGCGTCAGGTGCTTGACGATCGACAGCCCCAGTCCGGTCCCCCCCAACTCACGCGATCGAGCCTGATCGACGCGATAAAATCGCTCGAAAATCCGCGACTGGTGCTCGATCGGAATTCCCGGTCCGGTGTCCTCGACTTCGAGAACGGCTGTCCCCTGCTCCCGTCTCCAACGGACCGAGATTCGGCCACCGGC
>CAZVJA010000086.1:0-20394 GCA_964626885.1 uncultured Planctomycetaceae bacterium
GAGCGCTGCGTTCGCAATGCAGAGGTCGAGGGTTCGACTCCCTTCCGCTCCACTTTCCGCGACCCGTTGATGGACCGCATCAACGGGTCGCCTCGCTTCGAAACCTGGCCTTTCGAGATTGACGGTCCGTACGCCTTAGAGTGGACTTTCGACACCCCCAAGGGGGCAAAATGAGCCAGGCCACAGGGTGCCGACTTCGGCTTGTTGAACTGGCGCCTCTTGCATATCCTTCCGCCGCTGCGTTCGTCCACAGACACATCGATCTAGCGCGGCACTTCGCCCCGGCAGATTCTGCTCCCAAACACCGCAACCCCGATTCAGGTCGTTGTGGACGAGATTTCCCCAGATCACAATCAGCAAAATTATTGGCTGAGAGGTCATTGTCATGCGGACTGAAATTTGTATGGCACCTCGATCTCGGGGCTGGATTGCCATCTGCTTGGCGGGCGCGATCCTCTTACAGTCCGTATCTTGCGGGACAATCCTGCATCCTGAGCGACGTGGATTTCGTTCCGATCGGCTTGATCCGGCGATAGTTGCTTTGGACGCGGTCGGCCTGCTCTTCTTCTTCGTACCTGGAGTGATTGCGTTCGCGGTGGATTTCTCGACTGGCGCCATCTACCTGCCGCCAGACGAATTCAGCACCCTTCCGAACAATTCCCAATCCCATCATCCGATCTCACCCGCTGCCTATTGTCCCGCGCCTTACAATCATGATCAAATCGCATTGATCCTCCGGCAAGAAACCGGCAAGACCGTGGACCTGCGTTCTCCTGCTGTCCAGGTCGTTCGACTGAAGAATCTCGACGAGCTCTCCAGTGTGGCAATTCATGCCGCCCGTCACCCAGGGCGGTTCAATGTTGGCGAAAGCATGCCTGTGGAGATGAAGATTGAAGAATTACGATGAATGGTTCGAGAAAGGGCTGACTTATGAAGCGTTCCTATCGAGGTTTGCAAACACGGAACAGCGCAGGCGATGGAATGCGATTCACGAGTTGGCCATACTCACGGCCAATCAATCAGAGTTGCTGAGAGGATTCCGACGCGAGATGAAAGTGCTCGTCGTCGCGGGGGCGTGGTGCGGCGATTGCGTCAATCAATGTCCGATCTTTGACAGGTTTGCAGCTGAAAATGAGCTGATCCAACTGCGATTCTTCGACCGCGATGAAAGTGCCGAGCTAGCGGCCGAGCTCGCAATCTGCGGAGCGCCGCGCGTTCCCTCGGTCCTGTTTCTCAGCGAGGACAATTACCCTTGCGGCCGTTACGGCGACCGCACACTTTCAAAGTACCGACAGATGGCGATGGACTCTGGGGGTTCGAGTTGTCCAACCGGACTTGTCCCCCACGCAGGCACGTTGCTCGAAGCCGTGGTTCAAGATTGGCTCGACGAATTCGAGCGCATCCAACTGATGCTGCGAACATCCTCGCGGCTCCGACAACTTCACGGAGATTGAATCCTGTGGAAACCGGCATCCCGTCGTAGTGGATGGCCGTTTCGGAATCGCGCAAAAAAAGCCTCGCGATTCTTTGGGAATCACGCGGCTGTGGTTGATCGGCACCGGGCATTAATCAGCACATCGATGTTCTTATTGCCCGCTCAAATTGCCGTTGCCGGATGGTGCGGCTGATTGCTGCACAACGGTCGTCCCCTTGGCTGTGAAGACGATCGGTTCCGGGCGACCGGCAATTGTCACGGTGAATTGTTCCTCAAAGGCACCCGGGTCATCCGGTGCCTTGATAGTGATGGGTAGTGTATGGAACGGCTTGGCGTCTTCTGGTACGGCAACTTTGCAGTTCTTGCGATCAGAGTCGACCTCGATCTTTTCGATCGTGAACGGCTTATGCCCACGCAACACAAAGTTGACGGTCTTTTCAGCTCCTGGGGACATTGATCCCAACACCTGCGTGAGCGGCACGACGGTGATATCCGCCTCCACTCTCGCTTGTACCTGCACCGGTACTTGTGGGCTATTCAAGTCGTCCGTGATAAGAAGCACCTGCTGACGTAGCGTGCCGGCCGGCGCGGTCGGCTTGAGTGTCATCAACAAGTCATATTTGACCTGCCCTTGGCCGCGGAATGTTTGGACGACCCGCCCTTCGAGGTGAGGGTTATTGGTTTCGATCTTGTTGATCGCCCAGTTCTCGCGACCGGCATAACTGATTTCCACTTTTCGTTCGCCGCCGGCCCCTTTCTCAACCGGCCCGAAATTCACTTCGCCGGGATTCAGGACAATATCGGTCCGGATGTAAACCGAAACAGGAATGCGAACCTCAGAGAATTGAGACCCACCGACAGACACGGACACAATGACATTCGAATCCTTCTGGCGCATGTGCCGCTGCGTATCCATGCCGAATTCGAGCCAAGTGGACTCTCGGCTGGCAAGCGTGGTCTTCTCGGGAGACTTCACCATCGCACAGCTGCAACTCGTGCGCACTCCCAAGATCTGCACGTCATCGCGATAGATGTTGGTGATTTTGATCCGATGCCAGCATTCTGCCCCGGTGGCCACTGTGCCGAAGTCGTGCCGTTGTTCCTCGAACATCTTGGTGGCCCAGTCTTCGGCCGCCAATTGCCCGGGAATACCAACACCGATGAAACCCAGAAGGAGAAAGCTTTGGAATGCGCGTCGCAACAGAGTATGTGAGATCATGGTCAGACACCGTGCCAAATGCGCGAGGAATAAGGGGGACATCTTTGCGGCTCGTCCAAACCCAATGGCCGACACTAGCCGCCGGACTCACTGCCCGGAACGCTGTTCTTCTCTGGTATTCCAGCGAAAAAGTCTTGAGCCGTAATCCTTTATGTCCTCATCGACCTATCCGATGGTGAGGGTAATTCGGGTTCCACGAATTGTCAACGTCTCACTCTCGGACCCACCTACGCATCGTAAGCGAGATTCTGGTTTCATCTCCAGAGCAGTACGACTTATCCATTCGGTCCGATGCGTGTGGAACTTCACACCTGCAAGGATCGATCAAAAAAAGATGGCAAATCGCTACGATCATTTACGGAAGGAAATGCCTGAAAGGGACTTACGAACTGTCCCGAACTGCTGGTGTATTTGAGCGGGTTTCCGAAACCGTAAAACTCGGAAATTCCGCCGTCGCCAAACATCCTCGCCTGAACTTCTATCGGCCACTCGGGTTGAGGCGATATGTGGGGGAATTCTCCCAATCAAACTCCTCAACCGATCTGTAACCCTTGGGCGGAGATCGAAAACGGCACGATGGAGTCGTCACAGGCACTGCCGCGGTGCTTTGCGATGTGGAGCGCCCGACCCATCGATCCGTCGCGCCGGGTCTTTCCCATCAGGATGATCGTATTGGCATTCGAGAGAACGTCTCCGCTTTCAATCGAACGCTCCAGCAGATCATCCAGCATGACTTCGTGGGAGGTCGCTAACAGCAGGCAGGCGATCTCCTCGTGGCGGTAAAGATGCCGGGCAACGAATTCCGCGTTTTCGCGATACCGCACCCTGAAAAGATCGCGCGCCACCCAATCGTGCTCTTTGCGCAGAATCTGATGATAGACGTAATCGAACAGATGAAACTGGAAGGAATCACTGGCGCGCTCCGTCGGTTCGATTCCGTCAATCACGCACCGACGAACCCCGTGGACGAAGTTGCCGTAAAAGAACGCAACTGCCGTTTCGAGCTTGCGAGTTAACTCGATCTTCCACTCCCGCCAGTCTTCATGGTCGAGGTCGGCTTTGGTTACCCGCCGACCGCTACGATCGAAGAGGTGAAGATAATCCGACCGTACGAGTTCTCGATTCCACACGTCAGCCGGATCGAATTTTCCCTCCGATCGCAGTGATTGCATTTCCCAACCGAACATCCGCCGTGCATAAGCTGGATGGTTCTGCGCGTCGCCGCGCGACGTCAAATCGAAAACGATACCGCGCTCCCCTTCTTGCAATGCCCCCTGCTGCGCAAACTGCAGCCCGAGTTGAGTCTTGCCGATTCCCGTCGCCCCCAATACGACCGTAAGCGTACCGGGAATCAGACCGCCCCCGAGCATGTCATCCAACCGTGGGATGCCGGTTTGAATTCTGGAAAGGTCCGACATACTTGAGAACCGGTGGATGAACGATTGCGATTGGAGAGTAAGCAAAAAGAAAGCCGAGGTGAGAGAAGTTCAGATTGTCAACCAGCGATCCCGGGCGGTCACGTCCCAGCTCTCCGTCATTCGCCCTGCAGTGACAACATACACCTGTTTATGGAGTGCGGAAGTCGGACAGATATGAACCGGAACTGCCAGCAACTCATCACCTGGCTGGAACCGCTTTGCCTGGGGAGATTCAAGCACGAGATGCTCTTCGTTATGCAGCACTTGTTTTGCATCGGGCAAATCGGGAAACCGCACGCGCGATCCTACCGGTGGATCGGAGGCAACGGCTTTGTTCCCCAAGTCGAGGGTCATACGATCGGGTGTCGGCCGGCTGATAACTCGCGTGAGAAGCAGCGCCGCGGGGTGAAACACCAAATCGGGAAAATGCTCCGAGTAACCGGCATCTTGAAAGATGCACGTTCCCGGGCTCAATTCAATTGTTGGATCGGGCTTCGCTGCGTAAATCGGAAATGAAGCCGTTCCACCGCAAACCAACCGCGGTACCGGCAGGCCGGAAGCGACAAGTTCGTCCCGAAAGGCGACCACCTTGTTCCATTGTGCATTAACCGCCTCCGCCCGTTCGTCGCGTGACGTCTGATGCTGATGGCCGTCGTAAACATGCAGGCCCGCTGCCTGCAAGCCGGGGGTGTTGGCAATCACGTGGTAAAGTTCCAATGCGTGCCCGCCGGGTGCAACACCGGTCCGGTGCTGGCCAGTATCAATATCGAGCAACACTCCGATCGTCCGGCCCGCATGGGAAAATGCGCGCCCCAGTTCCGCAATCGGATCGGGATGGTCGGCTGTAACCGAAAAGGCGATTTCGGGGAAAGTCTCGACGAACCGGACGGCACGGGGGATGTTCGGACCCACCAGGTTGTACGCCAGGAAGATATCCTTCACCCCGGCGCAGGCCAGCATTTCGGCTTCGGCGAATGTCGCACACTTGTGCTTCGTGATTCCTCTGCGAAGCTCGCGGCGAACAACTTCCGCCATCTTGTGTGTCTTGCAATGGGGCCGCAGCCGAGCAGGATCACCGGCGATCTCGATCATCGAGTCGAGATTCCGGTCCAGCAAGTCGGCATACACCACCAGAGCCGGCGTGATGATTTCGCTCGTATCTTCGATTCGGTATTTGGGATCCATCGGGAACAGCTGCCTCAGCTTATGTCTGGAAGAAGACTTTTTCCGCGGTCCGCCGCAAAATCCAGTCCTTGTCATTCTCCGACAAGAACTCCAGACCATCTCTCACCAATGCAACAGAATCACGGTAGTTATGGCCACCAACGACCTGATACGGGCAATCTGTCGCCCACATCAATCGCTCCGGGCCAAAGGCATCGTACACCTGCTTGATCAGAGGCGCGAGATCGCGATACGGAGCCCTCTTTTCCCCGAGTGCATAAAATGCCGACACTTTCACATGCACTCGTTTATGCCGAGCCATGTCGCAGAGCGCCTTCACGTCCCGCGGCTCGACCCGTCCGCTGACACCGATGCGGCAGAGATGATCAATCACGACCGGTGTCTCCGGGAAATCTCGGCACATGCGATCCAGCGCCGGCAAGGCGCTCGGATCGATCAGACAGCACATCGTCAGATTTTCTTTGGCCCCGACACCAAACATCTGGTGGAGCCCCTCGGAGCCGAGCCAGTCTTCAATAGGACGTGCTTTGGGATAAATCCGAAATCCGCGAACGCCCCCGGATTTGAGCCGTTTCATTTCCGTTTCCGGCTCTTTCCCGTCTTGATCGATCACCGCCACTCCGGAAAATTTCCCCGGATACTTCCGGATCATGTCGAGCATGTAGCTGTTGTCGTAACCGTAAAAAGACATCTGAATTAGCACGACACGACTAACCCCGACCGCCGACGATTCTTTGATGAGCTCCTCCGCGGTGAAACTGGGTGGGTTCATGTCCGCACGACGGAACCCAGGGGCCAGCGGATACTTCGTGGTATCAGGAGTCCAGATGTGTGAATGCGCGTCGATATCGTTCATGCGATGACCATCAACAATGGAAAACTCGTGGCGAAATGTTCGGTAACCGTGTCACTTTGAACTCGAAGAATCGATCGCTGACGGGGCAGCGTCGAAGAAATGAGACACAACCGAAGGCGAGACCCCAGAAGTAAGATGACTGACGACAATCCCGACAACCAATGATGAGGAAAGACCCCAAATGATCGGATCAAGCTGCAGCAGAAAATAAGGCCGGAAGCTCGTGACGGCGCCGATCACCGGACTGCCGTGTGAAAAGACCCACGGAACCACTCCATCCGCATATTTCTGTGGATCGTCGAGTCCCAGGAATCCAATCAGATACAATCCCAAGACCGTTCCTGCCCCGGCGAACATAGCTGCGATGGTCCCCGGAACGGTCGCTCGACGCCAATACGCCAGCATCATGACAGGTACGCAGAATGTACAGGCGGCGCCTGTTCCACTGAAGACGACGATCGCCTGCAAATAGGCCACTGGGCGGATGTTCGTTCCTACCGCCATCGCTCCCACGAGAATCATGACGACATACGAAAGTCGTTTCAGCTCGTATTGGGTGGCATCCGGATTAATGAATCGCTGGTACACATCGCGAACAAGGCCCGAGGCGATCACGACAAGATAAGAACTGACCGTGGCCATCACCGCCCCGAATGGCGCGGCGAGAATCAGACCCGCGAGAAAGGAACCCAATGGCAGATGGGAAGTCATGCCGAGTGCCATGCGGGGAATAATTTCGTCGGTCTTGCCAGCGGGAAGATCGTAATCGAGCGCTCGCCCGCAGATGCAAATCATGATGAGTGGGATGTAAATGAACAGATTGTAAACGCCCAATAAATAAATCGACCGGCGGATCGTGCCCGTACTGCTGGAAGCCATCAGACGCACAATCCCCGCTGGAGAACCCAGCCCCGCAAAGACCCAGATGAAGAAGAAGGATATGGCGAGTCCAGGGGGCAAAAATAGCCGCGAAGGAGCGGGTGCCGCTGGTGCATTCGATGCGCCCGCCTCCGCTTTGACTTTCGTCGACTGCGGGGGCACCGTGGGATCATATCCGGGGGCGAATGCGTAACCTGCCCCGATTTTGGGATTGGCGACTGCTTTGCGGGTGGCGAATTCCAGCGCCGGCATGGACTGCGCCGCGGATGCTTGTCCAGGAACCAGGGCAGCCACTTCCTCGGGATGTTCCCGCATTCGGTCAGCAACGGCACTGAATGTCAGCAGCAGCAGGATGACGACGCCGATCAGCATCATCACACTCTGAAACAGGTCGGTCCAGACGGCGGCCAGGAATCCCCCCGCCATTGTGTATCCCACCACCGTAATCGTGAAAATTGCCAAGCCGACAATGTACGGCCAATCGGTCAGTTCCGAAGCCGCCAAGATCGTCTTACCGAACTTGTTGGCATCAGCAGACCCTAAAGCAGTGTTCAATTCTTCGATCAGCTTTGCATCGGAGGCAAAGGTTTTCCCCGAAAGTCGTTCGAGCCTCTCGAGGATGTTCCCGGGAACATCCTCGTTCCGCAAAGTCTCGAGTGATGCATTCGATATCGCGAAACGTCCGATGTTCTGGTCTTCCGAAAATTGGCCGCTTCCGACCCAGGCAATCTTCATGACGAGCGCGCCAGCCTTGAACTGCGCGACCATCATGAACGACATGTAGAAGAGGATGAACAACGAGGCCACAACCCCAACTGCCGGACTGCCGAAACGCAGCCGAAACAGATCGGGAATGGTAATCGCCCCGCAGCGTCGGGAGATCTGCGCCAGCCGCTTTGCCAGCACGCCGAACCCGGTAATCGGCACAACCATATACCCGGCGATCCAGAGTGCAACCGCCCAACCGTGCGTGTAGACCAGCGACGGGAAACCCATGAACGTGCCGCCGCTTTGCACCGTCGCGGTGAGCGCGAGCGCCCATGCACCGAGCCCGCGGTTACCGAGGAAGAAACCCTTGAGAAAGGAACCTTCCTGCATCGCGCGATTCGCGAGGACGCCGATCCAGCCCGAGGCGGCAATGAACAACACCAGCGCGGAAAGTGTGCCGAATGTTTCGCTGTCGATCGCGGCGAGCATGCTTATCCCCCTAACCCGAGTTCGTCGCCCCCCTCGGGAGGATCTTCACCGAGATCTTCGTCACGCATCATCCGCGATGCGAAGAAGAACGAAAAAGTGACGCATGCCAGCCAGGGAACGAGAATCCCCCAAAAGATCCAGTCGGGAAAACCGAAGACAAATTTCAAATCCTCGGCGGTCCGGTTGTATCCGTTGAAGTAACAGTAGGTGATTGAGTAACCGAGCGCGACGACGAAATTGACCCCCACGATAATCGCCTCGCGGCGGGCACTCGTCAGGACGGGATCTTCGGAGGGCTGCAAAATACCATCTCCGTTTTAGAGGAATCACTCCAAGCATTCAGAAGCAATCCGGCCGCGTTTTTGCCGGACGAGACGCGGTTTTCGATTGTAATCCCCTGGAAATCGTGATGCAAAGAGGTTGCGGAATTCCTCTTCGAACCGAACATCAATTCCTCCGATTGCTGCTCCCCTCCACCCGCGCGGCGCTCTATAATCGTGTGAGAGCGGACGGTTTTTCCGGAACTCGACTTTTCGACACAGCCACATAGATCCGGTCCCCTCCACAACACGATCGCAATCCTCGAAGGTTATGCACATGTCGGCCCAAAACGCATCTCCGCGAGTCGGCTTTATCGGCGCGGGGAGAATGGCCACCGCGCTCGCTGGGGGGCTCATTTCTACGGGTTTTACTTCCAAGGAAAACATCGTCGCGAGTGATGTTGTCGCGGAAGCCCGGAATCGGTTTGCCGAGAATGTCTCCACATCGGTCGTGGAATCAAACACGGAAGTACTCAATCGCTCAGAGATTGTGGTACTGGCAGTGAAGCCGCAGCAAATGCGGGCCGTGCTGGCTGATGCAAAACCTCACGTGAATTCCGGACACCTGATTGTCTCGATCGCGGCGGGTATTCCGATCCGCACGATGACGGACGTACTGGGCGAGCCGACGCGAATCGCGAGGGTCATGCCGAACACTCCCTGCCTCGTGGGGAGCGGTGCTTCCGCCTATGCACTCGGTGGAGGGGCGACTAAGGAAGACGGCCTGACTGTCGAACGCATGCTCTCGACGGTGGGTATTTCGGTCGCTGTGCCGGAATCACTTCTCGATGCCGTCACCGGGCTCTCGGGAAGCGGCCCCGCGTATGTCTTTCAGGTGATCGAAGCACTGAGCGATGGCGGAGTCCTCGCCGGTCTACCGCGCGATGTCGCCACGCAGCTGGCTGCCCAAACCGTGCTCGGCGCGGCACAGATGGTTCTACAAACTGGCGAGCATCCCGGTGTCTTGAAGGACGCCGTGGCCAGCCCTGGGGGCACAACCATCGCGGGCTTACGGGCACTGGAGGCCGGTGGTCTTCGCGCAGCCCTGATCGAGGCAGTTCAGCAAGCAACCCTACGATCGCGCGAACTAGGAAAACTGTCGTAATCGGACTGTCCGCCTGCGCAGTTGAAGAAGTTTCAGGCCCTCTTTTTGCCGCAGTGCTTCTGCAGGTTTGACTCCCCCTCCCAATGACCTAGGTTTGGTCGTTGGACCTCAGGAGGCCCCCGCAGATGGTTTCTGAACACGTCATTGCCGTAGACCCTTCCCTGCCCGATTCCTCAGCGGTCACCAGCCGCCCCATGGACTCATCGCGGCTATTGCTGGGACTGATGACTCTGTTCCGCCGCGCAGAGGCGTCATGCCACAATATCGCCACTCCAGATGGCATGGGCAGCGTTATCTCCCGAACCGTGTTGCGCAGTCTGATGTCGGCACTCCATTTTCGCGACGTCGCGACGGTCTGCCACAGCCGACGCGTTGCGCTGCTCTCGGTTGGCATCGCACAGTATTTAGGCTGGGATCCTCGCCAGCAGAAGGTGCTCGAAGTGGCAGCTCTGCTGCACGACATCGGCAAGATCGGCGTTCCGGATAACATCCTGTTTAAACCGGGGAAGCTCAGTCCGGACGAAACCGAACTGATGGCTCTGCATCACAACATCGGCATCAATGTCTTACAGGCGTGCCGTGTCGACGGCGACGTGTTGAAAATTATCGTCCAGGCGCACAGTCACTACCATGGAACGATTGGTGAGCACCGTCGCATTGCGGCAAACGTCTGTCAGGGGGCGCGCATTCTGGCGGTCGCTGATGCTTATGACTCGCTGAGCAATGATAAGGCGTATCGTGAAGCGAAGCCTCACCATGAAGTGATGGACGTTTTACGCGAAGCGGCCGGAACGCAATTTGACGGAAATGTGATTCATGCGCTTTCGGCCTGGGCGGAAAAAGAAGGCATTCCATTCTCGGGTCCGTCCGGCAATCCGCTAGACCTGAAAGGAATGCCCGGTCCGATGCAAGGGGACGATGCCCTCGAAGCCAGTTTCTTGGGACACATCTTCTCGTATTTGTATCTGCTCGAGAGCTTGTACGACGGCTTTTATCTGGTCGATTCCGACATGCGGTTTGTCGTCTGGAACCTCGGTATCGAGCGTTTACTCGGACGTCCGGCTCAATCGGTCATCGGGCAGCATTGGAGCAGCCAGACTGTCGGATTCTGCGACAAGCATGGAGATTCGATCGGGGGAGCGGAAACCTCAATCCACGAGTTGCTGGCGAAAGGAAAGCCCTCGTCGTGCAACGTGCACCTGGAACAAGCGGACGGCAAACCGGTCGAGGTGGAATTGCAATCCATTCCGCTCATCGACGAATTCGGACAGCCGCAGGGAATAGCGCAGATCCTCAGGGATCTCTCACGAACCAGCCGCCGCCCTCAGGAATTTCGCGAACTTCGAATGGCAGCCAGCCGCGATGCATTGACGTCCGTCGCCAACCGCGGGGAGTTGGAAACACAGTTATCGATCATGGTTTCCGAATTCGCTGACCATCCAAATCCAGAGCCGTTCAGCGTTATCTTTCTGGACGTCGACTATTTCAAGAGTATCAATGACACGCACGGGCACACGGTTGGCGATCAGGTGTTAATCGACGTCGCAGGACTAATGCAGCGGGAAGTGAATCCCGGTGAATTGGTCGGTCGATACGGCGGAGAGGAATTTGTGGTACTGTGCCCTTCGATGGCAATCGACCAGGCCTTTCGTCACGCAGAGCGGCTCAGGCTGGCATTGCCGGCGGCACAAATCGGCGGATTGACAGACTGGCAGGTCACGGCGTCGTTTGGAGTGACCGAAGTGGAACCAGGGGACTCGGTCGAAAGTATTATTCGCCGAGCCGATAAAGCCCTCTACACCGCCAAGGAAACCGGACGAAATCGTACGGTGTCGATGACGAGTGAGGAACATGCACACGCGGAAGCCACCGCGAAGACCATCGACCAGTCCGATGACCCCTACGTTTTCCGAAGCAGCTTTCAGGCCTGCATTGCCGCGAATATGATTGTTTACAAACTGGGGGGCTTTGTAAGCGATCACAAAGCCCGCCTGGTGGAAGTGACGCAAAAACGCGCGGTGGTGAAGCTGGGGCGCAGCGGGCTCCTCTCGTCATGGGGCAAATCGTATGATCGGCAGCCGGTGGAAGTGATCGTCGAATACAGCAACGACAACGTCTCGCCGACGAGAGCACAGAAAGTCGCCTCCAAGCAAGTCACGATCAACGTGCAGATTCAGCCGCTCGGATGTACGCCGAATCTCGAGAGCTTCGACCAGCGCGCGCACCAGGTTCTCCGCGTCCTGCGATCCTACTTCGCGGCTGGATAATACGCACGATGAGCGTCGCCGAATGGTCTGCTCTCGCAGCCCGATCATTTACCGCGGGCTATTCGTCCGTTACGCAGCCTTCCGAGGCGGATTTCACCGTCTTGATATACCGGTAGAGCGTGCCGCGCGTGGCTTTGTAAGGGGGCGCTGACCACCCAGACCGCCGCTTTGCCATCTCGGCGTCGCTGACATCCACATCGATACGGTTTTTCTCGGCATCGATGGTGATCTTGTCGCCGTCGCGCACAAGAGCAACCGGCCCCCCTTCCTGAGCCTCGGGTGTGATGTGGCCGACAATAAAGCCATGTGATCCACCGGAAAAGCGGCCGTCCGTCATTAAAGCGACGTCACCTCCGAGCCCGGCCCCCATGATTGCCGAAGTCGGCGTGAGCATTTCCGGCATTCCCGGGCCCCCTTTCGGTCCTTCGTAGCGGATAATGACAACGTCGCCTTTTTGAATCTTCTTCTGCTCGAGCGCCGCGAGCATCGCTTCTTCCGAGTCGAACACCCGGGCAGGTCCGGAGAACAGCAGCCCTTCTTTTCCGGTGATCTTTGCCACGGCCCCTTCCGGCGCCAGATTTCCTCGAAGAATACGGATGTGGCCGGTCTTCTTGATTGGTTTGTCGATCGTGCTGACAATCTCCTGCCCTGGAGAGAGACCGGGAACATTCGCCAGGTTTTCTTTGAGCGTTCGGCAGGTAACCGTCAGGCAGTCACCGTCGATCAGCTTCTCCTCCATGAGATATTTCAGCACTGCGGGGGTTCCTCCCACCTGATGCAGATCAGCCATGACGTACTTTCCGCTCGGCTTCAAATCCGCAAGAAACGGAATGCGATCGCTCACCTTCTGGAAATCGTCGATGGTCAGCTCGACACCGACCGATCGCGCGATCGCGATGAGATGCAGTACCGCGTTGGTCGAGCCCCCCAGCGCCATCACAATGACCATCGCATTTTCGAGCGACCTGCGTGTGATGATATCTCTAGGCTTGATGTCTTCTTCGAGAAGTTTGCGGATCGCCGCGCCGGAACGGAAGCATTCCTCCAACTTGGCAGGATCTTCCGCGGGAATTGAAGAGCTGTAGGGGAGCGACATCCCCATCGCTTCGATCGCCGATGCCATGGTGTTGGCCGTGTACATGCCGCCGCAAGCTCCGGCGCCGGGACAGCTTTTACGAACAATGTCCGCGCGTTCTTCGTCCGAAATCGAGCCGGCGAGATATTCACCATAGGACTGAAAGGCCGAGATAATGTCGAGCTTCTGACTGTCTCGACATCCCGGCTTGATCGTTCCGCCGTAGATCATCAGCGAGGGCCGATTGACACGCCCCATCGCCATGATGCAACCAGGCATGTTCTTATCGCATCCCGGAATGGAAATATTGGCGTCGTACCACTGACCTCCCATAACTGTTTCGATCGAGTCGGCGATGAGATCTCGCGATTGCAGCGAGTACGACATGCCCTCCGTCCCCATCGAGATGCCGTCGCTCACACCGATGGTGTTGAACCGCATGCCAACGAGCCCTGCCGCTTCGACCCCTTCCTTCACCTTCTCGGCAAGCATGTTCAAATGCATGTTACAGGTGTTGCCTTCGTACCAGACACTGGCAATCCCTACCTGCGCTTTGTTCATGTCTTCCGACGTGAGGCCGGTGCCATACAACATGGCTTGAGAGGCCCCCTGCGACCTCGGCTGCGTCACGCGTGAACTGAACTTATTGAGCTGCTTCGACATGGGTTTTTCTTTCCGACTTCAGTTTGAACATTTGCTAGATCTGCGAGCTGTTCCACGAAGGCCGTCATCGGACTCCTCATCTGGAATTTCTGATCCGGCAACTTACTCGACTCTCTGCTTCACCGTTCTGATGTTACTCAACCAGGAATGAAAGATGCGGCACGCGATCGACACGCGGGAGTACCTTCGGCTGATAGATTTCCTTGTAAGCTTTCGCGGTCCGATGAATGTCCAGCGCTTCCTGCGACTCCCACCGTTCACACAATAGAAACACCCGCCGATCCGCCTGGGAATGGTAAACCTCGAATCGGACACATCCAGGTTCGGCACGGGAGAGACGTCCCTGTTCCGCAAGCAAATCCCGGATTTCATCTACGTCCTTCTCGTCCTTGACCGTCAAAAAGATGTTCGCATAAATCATGGGAATGCCCCTCTTTCGGCCGAGGAAACCGGGACCAGCGCGCAGCCGCATTACGATCACCAAAAGGTCCAGGATAATCAGTCCGTCAGCATCCGAACAGCGACCATACCCGCTGGCAAATAGGTTTTTTTGACGACGGAAACCGGCTTGGGAGAGAGCATTTCTGTCATCTTTGTGATACGCTCCATGGCTCGATTGTTATTCTCGGATGTCATTCAGCCTGTCATTTTGAATTCGAGCAGCGTCGAAAGCGACGGGCTTCAAGCTATGGAGGGGAACGTGACTCAAAAAGCCCGTTGGATGAAGTGGGGCGAACTCCCTTGGTTCGCGAATTCCGCGACAGGTGGCCCGGTACTGCGTTTGGCGGATGAGCTTCTTCAACTTTCGCTCGAAACGACGAATTCCGCGGAACTTCTGCGGCAATCGCTGTCGAGGCTTCCTCGGGAACTGGGTGTGCAATGGGTCGCTTTGTGGGCACGATCTCCAGGATGGAAGCAGGTTGAAGAGCACGGTCGGCATTCGTTTGATGAAATTCCTCTTGAAATCCTGGCGGAGTCGCTCGATCGCGAAGCGGCCGGCTTCATAGAACTGGCCGATCCCCCGGGTTGGGGACTTGTCGCGACCCCTTTGCGTTGTGCCGACCGGCCCGGCTCCGTTCTGTTGGCCGCCGGTAAGAACTTGTCGCCCGACATTCTCCCAGCCATGCTGGTTGTCAGTCGTGCCATTGCTACCGGGATGGACGGCGCCGGGCGGGAAGCCGCAGGAATTCGAAAAGTCGGCCGCTTGCAGAGTTTGCTGAAAATCGCTTCCTCTTTCGCGAGCGCCAAGCAATCTCAGCCGTTACTGGAACTGATTGCGCGGGAAGCAACAGCACTGCTCGATTGTGACCGCGCAAGCATTTTTCAATGGGATCAGGACCACAAACAAGTTGCCGCCTGCCCGGCACTCGGTGTGGAAGGAGGCACGCTTCGGTTCGCCGATAATATCGGCATCGTGGGAGAAGTGATCCATAATGGACGCGGTATTCGCGTCGATGACGCCTACAACGATACGCGGTTTGATCCCACCGTAGATAAATCGAGTGGCTACAAGACTCGCAATCTGCTCTGCCTCCCGCTGCGCGATCCTTCCGGGAAATTGCTGGGTGCGTTCGAAGTCATCAATAAGAACAATGGCGTATTCACCGACGAAGACGAAGAGACATTAACTCAACTCGGACTACAGGCTGCTATCGCTCTCGAAAACACTCGCGAGCGAGAAGATCTCATCCGCAGCCGGGAGCAATTGACGGAGCAAGTCACTCGCGGTGTTCAAATCATCGGAGAAAGCCCGGCTATCTTGGCGCTTCGCTCGACGATCGACCGGCTCGCCGCGACTGATCTTCCGGTGTTGATTCTCGGTGAAAGCGGGACCGGGAAAGAGGTTGTCGCGCAGACATTGCACTACCGCGGTCCCCGCGGATCTCATCCGTTTATCGCGGTGAACTGTGCAGCACTGACAGAAACCTTGCTCGAGAGCGAGCTGTTCGGCCATGAGAAAGGGGCTTTCACGGACGCACGCGATATGCGTCAGGGAAAGTTTGAATTGGCCGATCGAGGAACCTTGTTTCTCGACGAGATAGGCGACATGAGCCTGGGAGGACAGGCGAAACTTCTGCGTGTCCTCGAGCAAAAGGTAGTGACTCGAGTCGGCGGCTCGCAAACGATTCCCATCAATGTACGGATCGTAGCCGCTACGAACGCGAACCTGGCGGAAGCTGTTCGGCAAAAAAAATTCCGCGAGGATTTGTACTATCGCCTGAGCGTTGTTACGCAGGCAATGCCGCCATTGCGTGACCGGCCCGAGGACATTCTGCCGCTGGCTGAATATTTCGTGAAGCAATTCTGCGAGCGTGCGGGGCGCCCGTTGCTCAAAATCTCTCCAGATGCGCGGCGTCGCCTGCAACTCCACTCCTGGCCCGGAAACGTCAGGGAGTTGAAGAATTTGATGGAGCGAGCTGTCTATCTCGGGGCGGGGGAGCGCATTGAATCAACCGATCTCATCTTCCCGCAAAGCCCCGACCAAGATACAGCGCTCGAACCCTCTGCCGATATGTCGCTGGACATGGCGACCAAGCGTTTTCAAAGAGACTTCATTCGCCGTTCGATCAAACGTGTGCAAGACAATATGAGCGAGGCGGCGAGATTGCTAGGAGTTCATCGCTCAAACCTTTACCGCAAAATGCGGCAGCTCGACATGAAGGAAGTTGGTGGAGAAGAGTAGCACGCCATCCTTTCTTTTGAACGGCGTCGATAGATGCTTCATGCCGCAGAGTCGTGCCGATGGCCGCACCACATCACTTTGAAACTCTAGAATGTCGGCAGAGGAAGAAAAAGTTCTGCCGGCCAATTCGCACGGGTGCATGCGTCGCCGGCAGAACAGGAACGCGGCTGCAGGGCTCTAACCCAGCTTAGTGGTGATGGTGGCCATGTCCACCATGGTGGTGGCCCCCATGATGATGATGGTTCCCGCCCCATCCACCATAGCCCCAACCGCCGTACCCCCAACCACCATAGCCTGACCCACCGTAGTAGCGCGGGTAGTACCCCGACCCGTAACACGATCCGTAGTAATTCGGACCGTAATAGCCAGAATAGTAGCCGGGCGTGTTGCCGTAATAGAAACCGAACGACGGCGACGAGTAACCGTAGCCGTAAGAGCCGTGATCAGCCCTGGCAGTTCCGGAAGTCCCCAAGAACGTGACAAGTGCCGAGACCGCTCCCAATAAGAAGAGCTTCTTCATCAGACGTTTCCTTGTGCTGGCAGTGAAAGGGAGAGAGGGTTCTGCACCTGTGTGTTTCACCCAAACGCGCAGATGCAATCCACTTTTCTCGCAATAGGAATGCCAGTTAGGAAACGCTCTCCGCTCGCGATATAACCTCATATCTCAACGATAGTTATGAAAATACATGCCGGTTGACACTAGACCCGCGTTTCAGCCAATGTGCCCTCAATCCGATAAAAATGCCGTCCGATTGATGACAGCTTCATTCCACCGGATTTCGCAGAACTCCGATTTTCTCGATCTCTGCTTCGATCTGGTCTCCGCGCTTCAGGAACTTTCCTTTGGCCGAACCAACCCCGGATGGAGTTCCAGTCGAGATCACATCTCCAGGCTCCAGTGTCGTGATACTTGAAACGAACTCGATGACCGCGGCTACCGGAAAAACCATCTCGGCTGTGGAGGCGTCTTGTTCGACGTTGCCGTTGACCCTTAATGACATTTTCAACGACTGTGGATCTCGTAACTCATCCGCTGGGAGAATGCATGGTCCCATCGGGCAGAATGTGTCATGCCACTTGCCGTGCAGCCAGTCGAAGAAAGAATCTTTCTCTCGAGCCGCGCGACCCGGATTGGGGCGAAATTTTCGATCCGAGATATCGTTGACGACCGTGTAGCCGGCTACGTAGTTGAGCGCTTCGGCCTCCGCAACACTCTTGCATCGCTTGCCGATGACCACCCCCAACTCCAACTCCCAGTCAATATGATGCGGCGAGACCTTCGGAATTTTGATGGGAGAATCGGGATGCGTCAGCGTCGTGAGAGGGGGCTTCATGAAGACATAGGGAAACGTCTTCGCACGCTCTTCCGCCTTGCCCCCTCCTTCCTCGATATGTTTTGAGTAGTTGCCCGCCAGGAGCAATAGCTTGCTTGGCGTCGGGACGGGTACCAGCAACCGAACTTCAGACAGCGGAACATGCAGCCGATTTCGGTCCCCTTGTGGCAGGCCGTCCAGATACTGCTGAACCCGCAGAACCGATTCTCTCGCACTACCGCCCGGAAGAAACGGGAGTAACGAATCAGAATCGGGAAGCGTTACCTGCGATGCCCGACCTGCCGTCGTCAGCGGAATGATGGCATCATTATCATAGAAGGCCACTCGGGGTGTTCCGTGGTTGTCGTATCGGCAAAGTCGCATGCGGGTATCCTTATTAAAAACAGTGCAAGCAGAAGCTTCGGGGATGTTGGTTCTTCCTGACCACACGGCATTGCTCCGCGAGTATAACAACCCTCTGTGGCAGTCGGGTATTCTCCGAGAAATGTGGTGCGGAATGGCCAACAAACCGGCTCGAATAGGTCATCGTTGACGGGGCAATCCCTTCTCGAAGTCCCGTTGCTCCGGTTCCCTCAAACCTTTCCAACGCATCACGATTCGATTAAGTTGAACACAAAGAATCTCGCCAAAACCGATCAACAGAATCGTGGCGATGTCCCAGAGAACAATTGGGAGAGTGAACATGGACCAGGATGAAATTCTGTTAGATGCCGAAGATCGGATGGAGAAAGCCGTTCAGGTGTTGCACAATCAGCTCCAAGGGCTCCGCACGGGACGCGCGACCGCTGGTTTGGTCGATTCCATTCGCGTGGAGTATTACGGTTCACCGACACCTCTCAAGCAGCTGGCGAACATCAGCGTCCCCGAGCCTCAGCAAATCGTGATACGCCCATTTGACGCGTCGGTCCTCGGCAACATCGCGAAAGCCATTCAGGCGAGTGATGTCGGTTTGTCTCCCAATTCCGACGGCCGACTGATCCGTCTGAACATTCCTCCGCTTTCGACGGAACGTCGTCGCCAGCTCGTCTCGCGCGTCAAGGAACTCTCCGAAGAAGCGCGCATCTCAATCCGCAATGTCCGTCGAGACGCCAATAAGCACGCCGATCAGGGTGAAAAAGATAAGGTTTTGACCGAGGACGACTGCAAGCAAACCAAAGAGCGCATCCAGGATCTGACAAAGAAGTTCGAGGGAAAGGTCAACGACATGGCCTCGAACAAAGAGAAAGAGGTCATGGAAGAGTAGCAGTCCTCGAAAGTTAGAAAGTAGCTGCCGACCAGCATCAGTCGGTCTGTTGCGCTTGTATCATGCGATGTTAACTTCCACGTTTTGGAGACGACAATCTCCGAAGCTTCGCCAGGTCGATCACGGTTGGGACGTCCGCCTTCTGGTTCTTGATTGATCCCGCCCCGCGCGAATCGATTTCCGCCTCCCCGAACGGTCTGGCACGTCAAAATCGTTCCATCCGGACCGAATCGGAACTCTCAGTATTTTGGGCCAATCTGCCAAAACGGGTTCCGCCGGTCGCTCTCTGCAAAACCGGACCACGATGGCTCCCGGGTGGTTCGGATTGTCCGAATTCGCATGGAATGGCCGCTCCCTTTCGTCCGATGCTCCTATCTGGGCCGGTATTTCCGCAATTGGGCTGTAGTCCGGAAACACGGGCGACTCCGAAGAAAATGGCAACAAGAGGCATGACGGATGTTCACTTCTCTGACTCGGCAGGTCGCAGGACCGATTTTGCTAGTGGCAACAGCCAGTCTGATGGGATGCCGAGGCGGCGGACAGGTCCAAGACGCGCACTCCGCAGCACATCAGTCTTCCGTTGCTTCGCCAGGTGAATCGGCGATCTCGAATTCTCGGTCTTACGGACCTTATCCGACCGTTCATCCGATTCCCGCACCACCAAGCGACGATGAAGCTCGGCTGAACCAGCAGTTACGTGCTCGAACATTGAAACCCAATGGCGAACCCCGGCTGCTCCCCGCAGAGCAGCCTGCCGCGGAGCCACAGGCGGGAGAGATTGTCGTCACTTCCAACAGCACACCCCGACAAACCGCCGGTCCGGTGCTGGAGCCACTTGAGTCGGAACGTCGACTCGCCCCGACAACGGTCGAGGAGCCAAGTGCGATGCAACGACTCCGCGCGGGGCTCCGATTGGAAAAGCTTCGTTCCATGTTCCAATCGTCGCGAGACCGCTCTCCACAAGCCCAAACTGAGCGACGACACCGTTCACTCCGCGAGAGAATGGCTGTCGATCGGAAAACAGAGCGAGGTTACGCCCCCTTCTCATCGGGTCAAGCCGGGTTGGTACAGGCCAATGGAGAAGCCGACGCGAACAAGTACACATCATCCGCCGATGATCGAACGCATCGCATCACATTGCCCGTACCGGTTCTCAATCCGGTGAGCCTGGAGCAGCCCCAGTTCCTCGGTCGGTGAAAGCTCTATGCGTGTGCGGAAGATTCACTGCCATCGCGCGACTTGCGGCGCTTTGATCGACCATTAGGGTGGATCGTAACCTCCTCGGCAAAAGGGATGGCACCGTAGAATCCGCCAGATCCCTTTCGCCGAGCCGATGACCGCACCGTATTTGTTCACCGCGGCGATAAAATACTCACTGCACGAGGGATAAAATCTGCACCGCCCACCAAGAATCGGACTGAGGGTCCACTGGTATAGCCTCACCAGCCCAATCATCACACGAGACGGCAGATTCCAAATCCAACGCCACACATTCATGATGCCCGTACCAGCCCC
>CAZVJA010000087.1:0-19910 GCA_964626885.1 uncultured Planctomycetaceae bacterium
CGGTTCCGCTGAGCGACGCCGGTCTGGCGGGACAACCGATCGCGTATCAAGGGCATCTCGTCGCCGCTCTCAGGAATGGCCAGGTCTCCGTGCTCGATGTCACCGAGGGGAAAACTGTTGGAAATTTGGAGGTCGGCCAGCCGCTGAGCTCGCAGCCGATTGGCCTCGAAAAGTCGTTACTTATCCCGTCCATAGACGGCAGTCTCTATCATTTGAACGACCTTCCGAAAAAATGAAACTATTGCCCCTTCAACTTCAGTGTCGTCGCCGCCCGTGGTCGAAGCATGCCGCGCTGGCTTTACCAATCGCGTGGCTCGCGTGCGTTTTGTTTTTGGCACAGGGGTTTGCTTTTGCCCAGAAGGCGGATGATCCGGCCGGAAAGAGCGAACAACCCGCGACGAGCAATTCTCCCCCCGAGAAGCCGTCGACGGAGAAGCCCTCGGATTCGGCGGACTCCCCGGAGCCAGGATCAGAGGCTTCGCCAGACAGATCGAAATCCGCGCCGGAAGAAGACTTGCCGCTTCCGTCGTTGGAAGAAATGCAGGTGCCGACCGTGGAAGAGCTGCACAAGCAGCAACTCGACTGGATTATAGTGCTCCAGAAAGATGCGGAACGTGTGCTCGTCACCAAGCGGGTGAATCCGCGTCCGGATACGATCGCGAAGATGCAGGCAGCCATTGAAGAAAGCAAGAAATGGCCGCGCCCCGAAACCGATGAGGAACGAGAAGATCAAAAAAAGAAGCGCAACGATCTGAACTATTTGACGATCTTTCTTCCGGGAGAAGCGGATGAGAATGAATACCAGATCCATCTGAATTCGATCCGGCGTATCATTTACCACGAGGATCTCATTCTCCGCCGGGCCGGTCTCTTCATGGATGAAGGGAAACTCCGCGACGCGTTTGAGTTGATCTTCGCGCTGGAGCGCCAATTACCAAACTGGTCCGGATTGGCCGAATCGAAGAATCGCCTCGTGTTTCTCGAAGCGGACGCGGCACTCGCACGAAATGATGCCGAAACGGCGTTGACCTATCTGGAAGAACTGCACGGCCGTGACCCCAAGTACCCGCGCCTGTATGCTCAGCTTGGCGTGGCGGCGGATGCATTGATCTCGGCCGCGCACTCGAGCGAGGACTTCCGGGGAGCACGATTCTTTCTTCGCCGACTCGAAGCCCGGGAAGCCAAGCATGAAGTGGCTCAAAAGTGGCACGAGTCCATGTTGTCTGAAGCACGGAGCGAGTTGGCGAAGGCTGCCAAGGCTGCCTCGAACGGGGCTCATGATGTCGCCGCGACGGCCGTTGACCGTGCTGCGTTTGTCTGGCCGGAAACACCCGGTTTGCCCGAAGCCCATCGGCGTTATGCCAACCGGTTTCAGAGAGTCAAAGTGGGGGTGGTGCGCTGGGCTGGAGAGAAAACTTCTTATGCCCTGTCTCCCCCGGCGGAAGAGCGTCAGGAGCGGCTGACTCAGTTTCGTGTTTTTGAAGTCAGCCATGTCGATGATGCGACGCATTATCGGACACCTTTGTTTGAGCAATGGGTGCCGATGGATCTCGGCAGGCAGGTCGTGTTCACGCTTCGACAAAGCCGCGCGCTCTGGGAATCGAAGCCGATGATTACCGCCAGCACGATTGCTTCCAATCTGGCGCGGCGGATTGATCCCGGAAATCCGGAGTTCGACGAGCGACTGTATCATTTCGTTGACTCCATCAAGGTGAGGTCGCCGTTCGAGTTCGAAATTCGATTCGCGCGCGTCCCGGTCCGAACCGAACCTTTGTTTCGTTTTGCGTTGACAGGGGAAGCCGATGCGTCGATGAGCGACGGCGGTGTCAGCTCGAATTCTTCCGGTCTGAAAGTCCTGTCGCGACGTTTCGAGCGGCAAGATCGCAACGACGGAACGGTTGCCTATGACCGGGTTGTTCCACAGCCGGACGGGCTCGCCGAATATCATGCTGCCGAAGTGGTTGAGCGGCGATACGAATCGCACGAGCGCGCCTTGCAGGGACTTCTCCGGGGTGAAGTGTCCGTATTGCCCGAGTTGCCGGCTTGGGATATCGCGCGGATACGGGACGACGACCGATTCTTTGTGCTTCCCTATGCCGTTCCAACTTCGCACGTCCTGCAGTTCAATCCGAAGTCCAAGCCGTTTTCTTCGCGCGAATTCCGCATGGCGATTGATATGTCGATCGATAAGCAGCGGCTGCTGAACGGCATTGTGTTGCGGGAGTTGAGGTCGGATGCGAACGATCTGTTGGTGACCGCCCCGTATTCCCGCCGGAACCCCGCGTACAATCCTCTCGTGGGGAAACGTCCGTTTGATTTGACTGTTGCGCTGGCGCTCGTGCTTGCGGCGAAGAAGAGTCTGGGGGGACAAATTCCGCCGCTCAAAATGCTCTGTACCCCCGACGTCGTTGCTGAAGCCGCTTGCCGAGAGATGATTACGCAATGGAAACGGATCGGTATTCCTGTCGAGCTGGTAACGGAAGCCGATGGTCCGGCGGCTGACTGGGACATCCTCTATCGCACCGTTCGGATGGAAGATCCGATGGCTGAGCTTCCCTCGTTTCTGGCGATGCAAGAGCCGCCGCGCGTCGAATCGCTTCGCCATCTGCCGGACTGGCTCCGCCAGGAACTGATCGACATGGAAAACGCGGGTGATTGGAGCACTGCCACCTCCTTGATGCACGACTTGCATCGGCATCTGTATGCCGAGGCGTACTATGTGCCTCTCTGGGAATTGCAGGACTACCTCATCGTCCGAAAGAACATCCGGGGATTTCCCAGCCGGCCGGTCCATCCCTATCAGGACATGGAGCGCTGGATCGTCCAATCGTGGTATCCGACGGACAAGCCCGGCGAGAGTGGAGTGCGCCCCGGGTTAACACAGAAATGAATGTGACAGCGGGAAGAAGTCCGTCGAAAACCGAAAGAACTCAATCGTCCCTCGTGACTGTCTGTTATTCGTCAAACAGAAATGTGTTGGTAACGCGTTCCGCGCGTTCGGAAGATCGATCCTGTGATGAATAAATTTTGGATCATCCTGTTGACCCTGGTTGCGTTCGGTGCCGTCGCATTCCCGTCGGCGGGAGATGAGTCTGCTCAGAGTCCGACGACGGCAGAGGAGCCCGTGCAGAATCCGACGTCGAACGACGCCGCTCGTCCGTCGGAGTCGAATTCTCAATCGACAGGCCTACCTGTCGGTGAAAATGCAACAAAGCATACGGATGTAACGTCCGCATCGGAGTCTCCGGTGGCAGCGCCTGCCGCGACGAAGGCCAAGGACGCTGAATCCACGAACAAGCAGGCGGAGAAAGCCCCTCCGGTTCGGGTTGAGTATCGTCCGTACAAAATCCGCGTTTCGGTCGCATTCGAGCCCAACCCCGCTTTCACGCGGCAATTTGAAGCGCAAACACGAGAGCGGATGGCCGCTCTCTTCAAGCGTTCGTTCGGCCTCGCTGGCGAATTGGACAACGGCACGATCGAGCCGGCCAACTGGCTTACGCCGGGGGACTTCAGCAATCTCGCCCGGCTGAAAGAACCGGAAATTCACAGCCGCTCGGAAGGGGCCGATCTGGACAAGCAATTTATTCTCGTGGTCCGCGAAACGGGATCGCGCTTGGAGATTGCCTGCCGCGAATGGGACGCTTCGCTGCAAGAACTCGGGCCTGTCGCCCACGCTGTGACATGGGATCGTCGTGAACTCGCGGCGACCGCGGTCGGGCTGATCAACCATCTTTTCCGGCCGAACTACGCCATTGAGGATGTTGACCCGCTCAGAAAAACGGCCCGTTTGAAAGTGCGCGCTGGCGGTTTGCCGAAGGGAGACTCCGGTCAAAAACTGGTGGAAGCCGGCGACGTCCTCGTCCCTTTCTTCCGGTATTACGATCGCAATCATGCGCTGCAACGCATTCAACTTGCTCCGTGGAGCTATTTGATAGTCGATGCCGTCAATGGCCCGATGGCAACTTGTTCCATTGTTTCTGGGCTTCGTGGAGCGTTGGGAACGGGTCAAAGTCGGCGAGTCGAAGCAGCCGCCATTCGCGCCCAACCCATGTATGACGAAACGCGCGTCAAGTTGGTCCTCTTCTCAAACCGTACGAAACCGTTGCCAGGCCACCAGGTTCTGATGACGCGAAAATCATCTCTCAAAATGTCGGAAGAAGTGGCGCCGACAAAAGGAGTGACCGACCGTGACGGCCAGATTACCTTGACTCGGGATCATGCATTTCCACTGCTCTGGCTCGCCGTGCGGAGCGGAGACACGTTGCTGGCACGCGTTCCGGTTGTCCCGGGACTCGTCCAAGAAACGACGCTCGAACTCCCTGACGACGCATTGCGGCTCTCCGTTGAGCGGGATCTCGATATGTTGAAAGGCCGGCTGGTGGCCGTGGTGGCCCAACGGGCGACACAGACCAGCCGGGCACTGACCTTGGCTCGGGCGGGCAAAGGTCCGGACGCGCTGAAGATCCTCGCTGAGACCGCACAGCTGCCGAAGATTGCGGACTTTGAGTCGCAGCTGAACGCGATCCGCGTCCCAGCCGTTGAGGCGGCGCAGAAAAAGCGAGACCGTATTTCCGAGTCGCGAATCAACCGGTTGTGCACCAACGCATCCGATTTGATTCGCAACTATCTCGCCGAGGACAAGCTCCGCGTTGTGGAAGAGGAAATCCGGCAATTGTCGGAAATCGATAAGCCGGATGCAAAAGGGAAACCGGCCAACGCTCCAGGGGGAGAGGCGAGAAGCAAGTAGCGGAGCGCGTTTCGCAACTTGCGTAACGTGCTCTTACCGCGGCTTGTTGATGGCAATGCGAGCCGTTTCCTCATCGGAGCCATCACTCGAGCGGATTGCATACGGCACATTGCGGCTGGCTTCGTAGTACACTCGAGTGAGTAACTCGCTGAGGACACCCGTCGTGATAAACTGCACCGACATCACGACGCACAATACCCCGACCATCAACAACGGTCTCGTTCCGATGTCTTGCCCCAGTCCGAGCTTGACATAGAACAAATAGCCGAGAACCAGACTGCCGACCGATCCGAACAGCAAGCCGATCTTACCGAAGAATTGGCCAGGGTTCGCACGGTAGCGCATGTAAAAGTAGACCCACAGCAGATCCAGCAAAACGCGATAGGTTCGCCCCAACCCGTATTTCGACTCTCCGAACTGGCGGGCATGATGCCGCACGGGCATTTCGCGAATTCGACTGGGTGAGGTCTTCGTCGCTACGAGAGCCGGAATGAATCGGTGCATGCCCCCATAGAGCCGGACGCTCTTGATCACGGAGGCGCGATACGCCTTTAAGCTGCAACCGTAATCGTGCAATGTCACACCCGTGACGCGACCTATCAGACGATTGGCCAATCGGCTGGGTATCTTTCGCAACCAGAGGTTATCCTGGCGTGATTTTCGCCAGCCCGCCACAAGGTCCAACTCCTCGGTGAGGAGTTGCTCGACCATCGCGGGAATGTCGCGAGGATCGTTTTGAAGGTCACCGTCCAGCGTGACAATCACGTCTCCCAGGGCGTGGTCAATTCCGGCCTGCATTGCGGCGGTCTGGCCAAAGTTTCTTTGCAAGGTCAAAACGCGAACATGGCTTCCCCAGCGCTCGACCGCGTTCCGCAGCTTGTCATGCGTACCATCGGTGCTGCAATCGTCAATCAGAATCAATTCCCAAGGCCAGGGAAAATTTTCCATGGCCTTGTGTACGTCGTCGACGAATGGAGCGACGCTCTCGACCTCGTTGTACATCGGGACGACAATCGACAGCTGATGTCGCGATTGAAGGTGCTCGGTGGTGTTATCAGGTTGGACGGTTTTCATGAGTGTTGTCCGGCGGTCATTGTCGATCTTCGACGCAAGTTATAGGCCAGAAGCACGAGGACGGTTAGTGTCGGCAAAGCCAGGTAGACTACAAACCGCGGAACTCCAAACAGATCAGGAGCTGGAAAGCTGCGGTTGAAGCTATCGTCCCGAAGATTGATGAGGAAAGTGCAGAATGAGCAGACGGTTGAGATCGCTATCAACCTCCATTCCGCAGACAAAGCCACGATCGCGATCGGCACGATCATATACCAGGAGAGATTGAGTTTCGTCAGAAAGAGGGCAAAGAAGAGGGCGATGACACCCCAGCCCCGTATCAGCTGCTGCAAATCTCCGTTTTGTCGCAGTCCAACAATAGTCGTCAATGCCAAAAACAACAGGGTCAATCCTTTGCGCACCAGGTTCGGCACCTTTGAGGCTGCTTCATCCATCTGCGTCAAATGCCGTACGATAAGATCCGGTAAGTTCCCATACGGTAAATACACAGCCAGCGTGACGAGACAGAAAATGACGGCGGCCCACGCCATTCGGCTCCAATTCCTCCGACGAAGATCTCCCAACCACGCCGCGGCGAGCATGGGGAGTGTAATCAGCTTCGTCCAGACCGAAAGGGAGAGAAAGATTGACCCCCAGCGATCCCGCCCACGAGTCAGGAAATAGATCCCCGTGAGCAGGTAGCAGGCCATGACGGTATCGATTTTACTTTGCCCGTGAACGATGACGATGGGATTCCAGCCGTAGACCAACGTACCGACAAACGCCATCCCAGGCTTCAATCGGCGGAGGATGCTCCACACCAGGAGAAGGTTACAACAATTCAGTAGACAAAACGTGCCGCGATAGAGGAGCAACACCGTGACCGGGTTATCTCCGCCCAACCAGGCAAGCGTCGCATTGATGATTTGCCAAGCGGGTAATTTTGCTACGGATGTCATTCCGGTGTATCGACGTTCGGCATAGGAGTAGAGGGGATCATCGGGAAATCGATCGACGATGACCTCATAGGGGTTCTCGCCATAAACGGCCGCCACCCGGCCGCGCATGATATAGTTGAACACATCCGTATCGATATTCGGCAGAAATCCAACCGCGATGATATAGAGGCACATGCTCGACAGCACGGCCCAACGCTCCCGCGGGAGGTCATCGCATTTCTTCCAACAGAGGGCGATCGCAACGGCGTAGACGCCGAACATGACGGCAGTCAGAGCGATGAGCGATCCCAGGAGTACCGATGCGTTCCGCGGAACCAGCCATCCCAGCTCCACGGCCCAGTTCCAAAACGGAACGTCCTGGATAAGATTCACGGAGACCTTTTGCTGGCGCGCGGGAGTTTGCGGAGTCAGGAAACCACAAGCAAGTGTGCAAATCAGCAAGATCGCAAAGAGGATTCCCAGGGAGAGAGTAACCCCCCGGGACTTTTGTTGACACTGCGGGGGATCTGACCTGACGCTGGTAGGCATTACAGATTCCTTGGTGATCCAGCGGTTGTTGATTGACAGATTGTTTTGACTGCGTGGGACATTTTTCACTTCAAACGGGTTTCTGTTTGCCTTGCATTCGGGGGGAGCCACAGCGTCCCCTGTCATGGCGTGACGACGCAGTCGTTAAACCAGCCATTGATTCGTCATGCTGGCTAATAGCCCGTTCAAAATCAGAGTATTTCGCACCACCAAGGGATGTTTGGACCCGGTGCAGATCCAACTGGGATTCGTTAAATATCAGCAGCAAAGACGTTGCTGTCTGTGCGTTCATCAATAGGCTTCGTAACTGAAGACTCTGCTGCATTTACGCACCGAAATGCACAACATTATCCAGGATACCCATGTTTCCCATTTGGTGTCTACCAGCGGGTGGGGAATAGGTGGATCACACGGGTTCCTTGGGCAAGGGGGGATCAGCTTGCCTTAGAGTCCCCGAATTCCGCATGAATGTAAAATAAGTTTCCACAAAAGCCGTTTAGCGGGATTTTCTGCTTCCATTTCGTGGTTTCAGTGATAAGATTGTGTAGGGTCATTGGGGTACCCAGCCACAGGAAGCGGGCGGGAGAGAATTGCGATGAAATCGGTAAGTCCTTGGTTTCAAACAGCAAATCTGCTGGACGGCATTCGGAAGACCCTTTCGAATATCGAGGCCAACCGAAGTCGATCGACCGGCTTCGAGGGGCGTGCCACTTCAGGCAGCCGGTCACAATCGGTTGCAAAATGCAAGTCTGAACATTCGGCGACCTGAACCAGCCTTGCTGGGATTTCAGTTTTGCTGACCTCTGCTGGCCCTTTCTTTCTGCCGATGCGCTTGTGGTTCGTGCGAACGCAGTGCGCGGGCCTGCTTAGTGCAAAGGCGTTCCCCAGGCTGAAATAGGGGGGCGTTGGTTCTGGCTCTATATCCTCAACGTCACCAGCGATCCATATTCGCCCTCTCGCGCCTATTGTCTCTCGCTCCAATGCAGCAAGCGTTCTTGTCAGAACGGCTCAATTGACGTACAAGTCCCCTGGCAATTTCTTCCCCTCGCGTCTCGGACAGGGGTTCGTGCCGCATGTCCTCTCGTCCAGCCGTCACTCGAGCAAGGAGAGCTTCTCGTGACCCTCGCGCGGCCCGCAGATTCCGCCACGATCGCGAATGGGGATCTCGGCATTTCCACTGAGGCCGTACGCGTCTCTTCAACGTGCTATGACGATTCCTCGATCAGACGAGTAAGGTTGCGTTCTTCCAAGCGTCTGAAGCGTATTGGTGGGATTGTGTTCGTTCTCGTTGCACTGGCTGTCGGATTGCTGGTCGGTCATTGGCGGCTTGAAGAACGTTGGTCAACGCATCGATGGGGGGTCGTCGTGCCGGAGCGAGTCTTCCGTAGCGGACAGATCTCGCGCTACCAAGTCGAGGATGTGCTCACCAGGAATAAAATTGCGACCATCATCAATTTGTGCGGCCATGAGAGACACAACGCCGACCAGCTCGTCGAAGTCGCCGTCGCGGAATATCTGGAAATCGATTACCACCGGTTTCCGCTGAATGGCAGTGGAACGGGGGACGTTAAGAAGTATGTTGACGCCGTGGAACTGCTTGCCCGGCGAGAACGAGAAGGGAAACCGGTGCTGATCCACTGTGCCGCCGGAACATACCGCACCGGAGGGGTGATTGCGGTATACCGTCTCCTTGTGCGCGGCGATTCACCCGCAAGCGTCGCAGACGAGATGGTCGCGTTTGGATATTCCCCCGCGGACAGCCCTAAACTTATCAGCTATATCAACTCGAATATGGAATACTTCGCGAAGGAACTCGCGGCAAGAAACGTCCTGGACCGGATACCCGACCACTTGCCGCAGCTCAGTCCTTGAATGCCAATTTCCAGGTTTTGACAACTCACGAAAATTTTTGTAAGCCGCCGCACTCTGCCGCCGGGGTTCGTTCAGAGGTTGGTCATTCCCTGGAACTTCGCGACGCGGGCCAGATCCTTGAGCAGCGCAGTCGCGTCGGCAAACCGCAGGTCGCGATTTCGAGCGATCATCTGCAGAATCACCCCCTCGAACAGCGGCGGCACGGAGAGCTGGAATTTCGTCGGACGTTCCGGTTCATCGTGTTGGATCTTACGAATGGTTTCCGCGGCGTTACGCCCCTCGAAGGGAACGCGGCCGGTCACCAGACGGTAGATCGTCGCCCCCAGGTTGTAAATATCACTCCGGCCGTCGATATCGGTCTGCCCCGTGGTTTGCTCGGGTGACATATACGGTAACTCGCCGACCAGTTCTCCCGGACGAGTGATCGACTCCGCCATGCTCCCTTCCAGTGCCTTGGCCAGCATCAAATCGCCGAGCTTGGCGACTTTGTCCGATTTACGAATCAGGATGTTTTGCGGCGTGATGTTGCGATGCACAATCGAGTGCTCATGAGCCACCTGCAAGGCTTTCGCGATGTGGTACGCAATTCGAAACGTCGATTCCCAATCGAGCATCCCGCCGATCCCCATTCGTTCGATGAGCTGCGCGACGCTTTCCCCTTCGACGAGCTCCATCGCCATCCAGCAATAACCGTCGGAGACCCCGGCCCCGTGCAGCGCGACGATATTCTCGTGCTTGATGGGGAGCATCGTTTTGATTGCCCGCACGAACCGCTGGATTTCCGTCTCGTCTCTTGAAAGCTCCGGCCAAAGAACCTTGAATGCGACCGGCCGGTCGTATTTCGTGTCGATCGCTCGAAAGATCATTCCGGAGCGGCCGCGCGCAATCGGATCGCCGACTTTGTACCGAACCAGCGTCGTCCCGACGAGACGTTCGAGACCGGCGCTGGTCTCTAGCTTGGGACCGGACTTGGCAGCAATCTTCCGTCCCTCACCCGGTTCGAGGGTGTCTGCGACAGCCGATTCCGCGTCGCTGAAACGGATGGCCGTTTCCCCTAACTCGATTTCATCGCCGGCTTCCAGTCGATGCTCGCGAACACTCGTACCGTTCACGCGCGTCCCGTATTTTCCGCCCGCGTCGATTAATTGAGCCCCCTCCGGGCGTACCTCAATGTGGCAATGGACCCGGGAGACGTGAGGATCGAGGATTTGCACGTCGGCATCGTCGCCACGCCCCAGCACAAGCTTGCCGCCTGCTTCGAGAGGAACCTTGCGGCCTTTTTCCGGTCCCTTGGTAAATGTCAGATGGAATGTCATGCCCGCACTCTCGACCCGGTTGGAAATAATAAAACGGAAGAGTTGCCGGGGAGATTTCCACGAGGGGGATCTTCACCCCCGGCCAATCAAAGATTTGCAAAAATTCAGAATAGCCCGCGGGGTTCCCTGGAACAAGGAATTTCCCAGACTGGCAGGTCAGGGAGATTTGGCGGTATCGCTGGGAACGGGCTCCTCCGCGGTCGGTGTTCCGCTTTCCACCTTCGGTTTCTCGGCGGTTGGGGGAGCGTCCTTGGTCTCTGTATTGAAGACGAAATGTTGACCGTCGAATTCGATATTGATTCGCAGGAGTTTGCCGCGCGGCACGGAATACTTTCTCGGCTCTATGGGTTCACGACCGCCGCGAATCTCAAGAACGTAATCACCCTCGGAAAGATCGAGCGGTTCATTGAACTTCTCTTGCTCGATCCTGCGGCCATTGAGGAAGAGCTCGAGTTCCCGCTTCCGGACTTCCTGCTGGGCTGTCTGCGAGAGCGCCGGTCCCATTTCGCCGGCTTCGTTTTGGTTGCGAAGCACGATCACTAGGATCGAGGAAATGACCCCGAACCCGGCCAGCACCGTAATCACCGCGGTCCAGACCATCCAGGGACGCAGTATGAATCGCTGCGATGCATCGTGCGAAGAAAGCGCATCCGACGCCGTTCCGATTTCAGGGAGCGGCTTTGCCGATCGTACTGATTCATGGGGTTGATGAACCGGCATGCTTCCCGTTCGAGAGTGCTCCAGCGCCGTCACAACCTCGTTCATCGATGCATGGCGGTCAGCGATTTTCTTCGCCATCATCTTCAGGCAGATGGCCTCGAGCCGGGGATGAACACCGGCACGCACCGCCGAAGGTTTCTTTGGTTCGGTGGTGATTATCTGTCCCATCACGGCCGCGATCGACCCTTTGAACGGGATTTCCCCCGCCAGTAACTCGTAAAAGATCACCCCCAGGCTGTAGATGTCGCAACCGACCCCCATGGTCTCCAGGTTTCCCTCGACTTGCTCGGGCGACATATAAGCCGGGCTGCCGACCACTAGCCCTGCCTGAGTGAGACGTGCATCGTCCCGATTGATCCGCCGGGCGAGCCCGAAGTCCATGATGATCGGCTCGCCATGCTCATCGATCATGATATTGGCTGGCTTGAGATCCCGGTGGATGATCCCCTCGGCGTGGGCCGCCGCAATGGCCTTTGCGAGCTTGAGCACGATCTCGACGGCGCGCCCTTCAGGAAGCGGCCCCTCGGTTTTGATGAGGTCCGCCAACGGCCGACCTTCGATGTAGGCCATTGACAGATAATGCGTGCCGTCGATCTCGCCGACGTCATACACCGGGCAAACATTCGCATGACGCAATGTCGCTGCCGCCCGTGCTTCGCGATAAAACCGCTGGATCATCTCCGGCCCATCGTCAGCGGCGAACTTCGGGATCTTCAGCGCGACCTCTCGATCGAGTTGAGTGTCTTCTGCCAGATAGACCGAACCCATGGCCCCTTGGCCGATGCAGCGCACGATGTTGTACCGCCCGAAAGCCCCCTGCAAGGCACCATTGGCGGGGCTAATGGACCGCGGTTTTTCCCCCGGAGGAATGGTCTCTCGATTGGCCAAAGGACTGTATGTGGTGGAGTAAACCTCGTCGCTGGAGGGAGGGCTCTGATGTCCGGCGGCGTTTGGCCTGCTGGAAGTGGCAAACCACGAACGCAAGGCGTCCGCCATGTCGGGGTGCTCGGCGACGAATTGCTCGTCGCTGAGCCGCTCTCCGGCGGCGACGCGCTTCCGGTATTCCGCGAGGACACGATTCCAACGAGACTCGTCGATGAGTTCCGGCCGGCCCGAATCGTCCATTTAACGCACTCGCTCTCATGCGGGAATTGGCTTCGTCCAATGGGCGTTCCAGCGCATTCAAGCAGCTTGAGGAAAACAATGCAACAGGGGCTCAGTCGTCTCCCAGCATCCAGCGGCAGGCGTTGAGCCAGAACGGGGCGTACTTTCCCCAGTAAACAAAGTTGCAGCCCCAGTGAGGCGCCGGATCGGAAGTGAATGCCAGCGTGCGCCCCTTGCCGAATTCTCCAACGGCGAGCATCGGATCTCCGCTCGGCTCCCATGTGGCGAGCACCTGGCATCCCTCCCGCAGCCGGACGATGTTGTAGCCGAGAATCGGCGGCAGCGTCGCAAGGTCGATCGATTTGAGGATGGGATGATCCTTCGCCGTTGCTTTCGCCGTGAATCCCTCCGTGCTCTCGCACAGGTCTTCCACGTCGAGGCAGGTGACAGGGAGGATGTTCTTCAGGGGCGTCCGCCCCCACCCTCCTTTGCCGACTTCGCCGTTAAATGCGAGCCAGCCGCCGAGGAACATCACCCCGAGTCCCTTCTGCACCGCTTCGATGGTGAGGCGGATGCGATCGGGGAAGACCAGCGGCTTGCCGGGTCCGAACTTGGAGCGGTCGAAGAAATCGGGTGCCAGTTGAAACAGCTTCGCCTCAACGTCGGAGAAGATGACGATGTCATACTCATCCAGGATCTGCTCGTATTGGCCGGGCCCGAGTTTGTAAAACTCCCAGGAGGGAACGCTGTTGACCTGATGCTCCCCGGTCGATTCGAGCGCGGACTTCAACCAGTACCCGTAATTGAACAGCTCGGCCCCTTTGTACTCGGCCTGAAAGGGGGATTCGATGAACATCGGCCCGACGACCAGCGCCCAGTCACCGACGTAATAAATCTTCGCCACGTCAAAAAACTCCAACCGTTGATTTCGCGGGCCACCGCAACAAAGTGTTTGTCGGAAGCTGGGTTCGTTTCCCCGAAGAAACCTGACTATTACGAAATGTTACTGCTGTTGCGGTGATTCTCTTCAAGCCGCTTCAGCATCTGGCGAATATCGATCGCTCCGCGAATCGCCACGTAAATCGTAATGGTGGAGTACCAGACGCAGACGGCGATGGTCATCGCCCACCAGAATCGTTCCGCAATGCTCATGGTGACACCTCCGAGGATGTGGGCAAACCAGATGACGGCCGCAACAAGTTTTTAAGCATCGAACCGACAACCATGGCGGTCGCCGCAGCGACATAGGCAGCTATTCCCGAGTAATTCGGGCCGATATCTTGCTTCACGAAGTTTGCAGTGGCCTCGAATTTCTCAAGGACAAGAAAGCTGAGTGGGAATACGGCGCCACAGAAGATGGCTCCAATCGCGCCCCAGTTATTCGCCTTCTTCCAGTAGCAACAGGAAATTAACAGAGTAGACATGCTGGAAAGGTAAATGGAGCCGGTCACAGTCAGGTAGCTCCAAACGTCGCCTTCGAGCTTATACCACAGGCCATATACGAGCAAAAACAAGCCAATCGCTGCCACAATCGAACGGTTCCACAATAAGCCGGTCTTATCTGACCAGCGACGATTGTGGATTGGAGCCATTAGATCGTTGTAGATCACGCTTCCCCAGGTGAGCATATACGAAGAATCCGTCGACATGTCGGCTGCCAGCATGGCGGCCAGCAATAAACCCATGAGACCAACCGGTACAAAACTGCCGAGGAATGTCGGCATGGCATGCAATGGATTTTCAGGTGCAGTCGCTGAACCGCTGGAAAAATACGATAGTGCGGCAATCCCCCAGATGCCGGGAATCAACCATCGGCAAACAAAGAAAAAACTTGTTCGTGTATAAACCTTGCGGCCAGTCGCCGTGTCTTTTGCCGCCAGGACGCGAGCGATCGTTGTTTGCCAAGTCAAAGTGGCAGCCGTGTTCACGAGTATCTGGAAGATAACATATGAAGCGCCCAACTCACTGTTTGCGAACGGGTTGAAGCCACCAATCCCCCGTTTTTCCATGACCGTCGCGGCGAGTTTGTCCCATCCCACGTTTACGAGTATCAGGACTGTCACGGCGATTAACCCAATACTCATAGCCACGAACTGCAGGAAGTCGGTTACGAGTACGCTGAGCATGCCTCCGAGAATGGTGTACACCGCCACCATCGTTAAAAGAATCGTCATCATCCATTCGAGTGAGATACTGTTTCCTTCAAGGTTGCAGACCTTCAGCAGAAACTCCCCTCCCACTCTCAGAAATATCCCCATGTTGAGCAGCCCGCCTAGCAGGATTACCAACCCGGCTGCCCAACGCACTCGGGGTCCAAATTTCTTTTCCAAAAGTTCCGGGATCGTAATCACGCCCGAATCACGCAAAGGTTTGATGCAAAATCCGGTGAGACCAATGACCAGCATCGCAATCGCCTGACATAAACCCGGTGTTGCACCCGCGAAACCATGCTTGTAACCAGCTTCAGATGCATACATACAGCTAATGATGCCGAACTCAGTCGCTGCCAACGAAGCAATGCCTAGGTAGACATTCATCTCGCGGCCGGCGACGAGAAAGTGCTCCACTTTTCCAACGTACTTGCGCACGTAGATCCCGGCCGCCATCGTGATCAGCAAATACAGCCCCACAATCGGGCCGTCGATCCAGGGAGAGAAATGCGACATAAAGTCCACCAGTCTTCCATTGAAAAAACGTGTTCGTTGCCTGCCGGACGAAGCTATCCGGTGCGGCGACTGTGATGTTCAGCTACCGTTCTCTTCGCGAATCCTGATCCGGCGGAACTGGACTTCAAAATCCTCCGCTTGAATTCCAATTGCTCCGTCCCGCAGCTCACCCGGTTTGTTCTCGCAGATTTTCGTGCCGTTCAGAAACGACGTCAGCCCGCCGTCGCGGGAGACGATCTCGATGCTGTTCCATTCCCCCACCGGCTTGCGCGCCTTCTGCCTGGCGGATTCGTCGTCCCGGACCCCGGCGGCGTCAATGACGTCTACCCGGCCGTTCGCTTTGATCTGCCCCATTTCCGGCTGTTTTCCCTGAACTTCGAGGCAGACCGGCCAGAGTCGGTGCGGTTCCGTGATATACACCAGAAACCCCGTGTTGGCCTTCTCGGCCGCCGCGGCATCGGTCGGCGGAGTGAATCGATAATCCAGCCGCAGGGTGAAATTCTTGTAGGTCTTGCGGCTGTGCAAATATCCGCGCGGTTTTCCGGTGCAATGCAGAATACCGCCGGTACTCGTCCAAGTGGCGGTCGATCTCGGCTTCTTTCCGTGGAAGACATCGAAGTCGTCGAGCGACAGACGCGTGAAGCCATCTTCCGGCGTGAACGTGTCGGGCTCGGACGATGGTGCAGGTGTCGCTTCCTTCGCCGCCGCGGCGGGTGCGGATTTTCCGGACTGTTCCGGTTCTGCCTGTTCCGCGCAGCCGACGAGCATAGTGCCTGCCAGAAGCATGCACATCCCGAATAGACCGGATCGGCAGGATCGGAACATTAAAGAACTCGGAAATGGAGAAAAGAACCAGCGAGCGTGAAGATAGCTGAACAGCGATTCTAAAGCCTTCGTTAACAAAGCGAAAGCGTCGAGTTTTCGTCCGTGGAAACACTCGTCCTCCCGGCCGACAGACCCCGCGCAGACGTTAGTTCAAACATAACCGCGAGTCCCACCGCGAAATCGCTGTTCTACGAGACCGGAAGGGTCGAATGCCGTCAGTTCCGCACGAAGTCCGGCCGATAGTTCTCTCAGCACTCGAACGGATGCCCACCAGCAAGAGAGACCGGAGGAACGGCCATCGACCTTGTTTCCCCGCGTCCACTTCCTTCCTCAGCGGTCTTCACACCGGCCGTGCCCCGCGTACCGGCCACTTTTCAGGAGCAGGATCGTGATGAACAACCCACAGCCGCACCAGGTCAGCATCGAGTTTCTCAGTTGGATCAATTTGGAGCTTCGGAAGGAGATTGATCGACAAGAGGCCCGTGAGAGGGAAGAGAGATTCAGGGTTCTCGAACGGATGAAAACGTATCTCGTGGCGGGTCTCTCCAGCGCTTCGTTGTTCGTACTAGGTCTCTTGAACTAACAGTCCGATGCCCACAGCACCGCACACTCTCCTGCGTGACGCGTCTCCGATGGTTCGGTGGGACGGCAGCCTATCGCCCGGCACGGAGTTCGGTTCAACGCCAGGTAAGATTCGCCGTTCCCATCGCCACCATCGGGATGGCGAGCAGAGCGCTCGATCTCTTGAATGGCGGGCAGTGCCTCTTGAACGGCAGGCAGCGCGAAGGAATCGGCCGCATTCCACGCGCGGTGCTTCCACTGCGTCGCCCGCGACGCACGGCCGTGCAATCTGGCCGATAGATCGTCCGAGCCCCGCGGAGCGCGCTATTGTCCATCGGACAGGACGAGAATGGACTCTTCGCGCACGAGGGGGCGATCAAGATGATCGCCGCCGACCTGCACTCGGAGTCGAGCGTCTCCTTTTTCGATCGCTTCCAGCTCGATGTCGAACGCGGCCGCAGTCCGACCATCAACGGACGGAATCGCGGTGAAGCGGAGTTGATTCCCCGTCTGCTCGTACTTGGACGGTCCACGCGCGGTCACAACTTTGAATTGCGAGGGGATCTCCACGAGCAGTTCAACATTCTTCGCGGGACTGTTTCCCTGATTCCGCGCGACGATCCGCAGGTTTGTTTTTTCGCCGACGTCGACCGGCGTTTCAATGTTCGGAATCTCAAGCCGAAGTGCCGAGAAGCCCTCCACGACTGTTTGCAAAGTTGTTTCCGCGGGTTCTCCCCCCGCCGCCATTGCCTTCACGACGCTGGTCAGAGTGCCCGGCGATTTCGGAACCAGCTTGACTTTCACCTCACGGCTTTCGCCTGGGCCAAGACGACTGACCTGCCAGGCGACGGTTCGTGAACCGGGGTGATATTGCCCGCCGTCGGAAGCCTCCGCGAACTCGAACCCTTCCGGAACCACTTCGCTGACGGTGACGGTTTCAATGGGCCGCTGGGAATCGTTGGTGACGGTATTTGTGTAAATGGCCGTCCGTTCGATGTATCGGCGCGTCGGGCCGGTTCGTTTGACTGCCAGTTTTGTGCCGTAAATTTCTACTGAAACCTTCGCTTCGCTCTTCACGCCGCCGTCCGCGGTGGCGACTGCCTTGTTCACCGCCGCGCCGACCTTCGCGGCCGTGAGTGCGAGTTTGATCTCGCGCCATTCGCCGGGGGGGAGCTTGCCGACTTCGTACTCCAAATCGTTTCCTGCGGAATGCTTCAGCCCTTCCGGAAGCAAGTCGCGAATGACGACTCCGCTCGCTTCGCCGGTGCCGGTGTTGGTGACGCGAAAATGAAATGGGACGAGTTCGCCCAGCTTCGCTTCTCTTGGTCCCGCCAGATCGATCCGCAACTGAGGCGCGGTGATGTTTGTTTCGGCAGCCACCTCCGCAACAAAATTGACCGTGGCCACACTTCCAATTTGTCCAGGTTCGAGCGGCACCACGCGAACCGAAATCTTCCGTTGTTCCCCGGGTGCGAGATTTCCCAACTTCCAGATGAGGGTCTTTTCGGAAAGCTCCGCGCGGGGAATGGTTCCAGAGAGTTTTGATCCTCTCGGGATCCGATCTTCGACGACGACATTGTTGGCCGGTGTGGTTCCAGCGTTCTTGACCAGAATCGAATAGATCAGCGGCTGCCCGAGAACGGCGTTCGGGGGAGCCACCTTCTCGATTGTTAACTGCGGACGCTGCGGACCCAACTGCACATCACCGGTAATCGTTCCGTCACCCTGGAACTCCGAGTTGGCTCCCTCGCCGATCTGTGCGGCGTTGTCGGGGGTATTGAGGCGGTTGGGAGTTCCGTCGGCCTGCAGAGAGTTTCGCTCCAATCCTCCCTCGTGCGGAGCGATCCGCGGTCCCGAATTCTTGTCCAGCTTGTCAGGTTTCGCACCGCCGAGATTCGGTCCCGGCTGACTTGTCGTGTCGGTTGTTCCCGATCCTGATGCAGCCTGTTCCTCCTGCTTTTCCTCTTGGACCGCAAAGGGCGAACTGGTCTCCGGGAGGGCTGGTCCACGATCGGAACTGCTCGACGATTTGCTGCCGAGTTGCGATTTCGGTTCGCTCCCGAATTCGTTTTCGACTTTCGCGGCTTTCCCCTTCTCTTCGACCGGATCAAACGCGGCGGGATCGGGGCTGGGGTTGCTCGCGAGTTTTTTTGGTGCCTGCGTCGGCTCGTCTTTCGCCGGCCGATTGTCGTGCTGCTTGTCAGCGTCACGACTGTCGTTCTTGAATTCGTCCTTCTCATCAGCAGCGCCGGTCGGCCGAGCGGAAGCATCGGCTGTTGATGGTTCCGTCTCTGATGGAAGCACACGCGGCTTCGCGGCTGACGCTTTCGGCTGGTCTTCCTTCGATCGATTTTCGGCGGACGGGAACGGATCGAATTCATCCGCGGCCGTCGATTTCTTGTTGGCTTCCGCTTCTTTCACCCGCGCCGGTTCACCATCGGGGACGGGAAGAAGCTGCGGTCCCGGACCTCCGGCTGGGTTCTTGGAATCGTCAATCTCAGCCGCGGGAGTGGCGCTCTCCGATTTCTTGTTCTCCACCTCTTCTTCGTGACTTGTCGGCTTGATGCCGTTCTCGTTCCGTTGATTGTCCGCCAGGGAGCGGTTGTCCGAGAGAGTTTTCTTTTTCGGCGGGGAATTAAACTCCGCGAAAGGATCGTCCTCCGTGGCTGTCGTTTGTGATCCTTTGTTGCCGGTTTGTGGTTTTTTGCTGCTGCTTGCCGTCGTGGCGCCGAAAGGATCATCGTCTTTTGGATGTACGGCAGACCCGCTTGACTCCGCGGCCTTTCCACTCCCCTCGGTGCGGAAGTCAATTCCCGATGCATGATGCGAAAGCCCCTCTTCGTGTCCGTCGGAGTCGTGCTTGTGATCCGCGTGCTGTTCTCCGTCGAAGTTCGGCTCGGTCTGGCCGGGCGGAGCGTTCGCTGGAACCTCTGATTTCTCCCCGGTTCCAAGGGGGTCTTCGGTGGCTGCCTGCTGTTCGCCTCCCGAACTCGGATGAAGGGACATCCCCTGTTGCACCTGGAGCATGACCAGAAATCCGATTCCGACGACACCCGCCAGTGCGCTCAGTTTCCAGATGGCATTCTGCATGGGAGTCCCTTCCCAACCGTCTCGAAGTCATCGTGTCACAACGACCGTTTTGCGCGCGGTTGCTCCGCGCGGCCAACGGGCCCTCCCTCTGATGGGGCGGCGATGAATAGCAAATTTTGGCCAACGGGGAAAGATGAGTCTCTGCCGGGGGTTCGAAAGCTTGTTTTTTGGGGAACCTGTCCATGGAAATCTCTTGGAAACGTGTGTTCAGCAGCGGATTCGGACGGTGAAGCTTCGGGAAAGGGGATTAAGGTTTTAGGGTTCGAGGCCTCCATCCTCTGGCTTCAGGTGATCAGGCTTCGGGCTTCGGGCATTGCGGATTGCGGATTGCGGATTGCGGATTGCTGACCCAGGACTCCGGACTCGGGACTCTTTTTCTTTCCATCCTCCTCCCTCCGTCCTCGTCTTGATTGCTGTTCCGACGACAAGTCGTCGGCTTGGGAAGAGTCCGATTCCCTCCGTCTGGCCTCTT